>NZ_JBWKWT010000013.1:0-144750 GCF_059422365.1 Pseudomonas sp. GW821-FHT01E10 | reverse complement strand
GGCTCCTGAACGAAATCGGGAGCACAGCATCCGGGATCACTTGGCAGCTTTGAATGTGTAGTTCATGGAGCGGTTACGATGTTGCAGGGCACTCGATACAGAACATGCTCCGTCGTACTGCCTACCCACTTGCCCACCCCCTTGCGATGCGTATTGCCCATGACGATCACATCGGCCCGGTGATGCGCTGCAAAGTCAGCCAGCGCTTTGCCGGGCGGGCCCGCAACGAAGTGTTGTCGCTCGGTGGGCACGCCAAAGTGGTCGGCCAATGCGATGAATGACTGATGCAGAGACTTGCGCACGTCACTGTTGAAGCCTGGCATCGTCACTGCACCCGCGCCTGCGTCGGCTATATGCGTCAGCGACAGATCATAGGCATGCAGCAAATGCAGTTCTGCGTTGCATTGCATGGCCAGTCCGTTCGCTGCCTGGATGATGCGGTCGTTGATGCCGGTGATCTGCGTATCGGGTTGCGACGGATCGACCGCCGCCACGATCACCCGCGGCAGCGGACACCTGACTTCGCTGACCAGATGCACAGGCACCGGACATTCGCGCAACAGGTGCCAATCCAGAGGCGTAACGAAAACACGCTTGAGTGCAGACTCGTGCTGCACGTCCTTGATCACCAGATCCGGCTGCATTTCTGCCACGTGCCGAAGGATTTCTTGCAACGCGCTGCGGGTTATAAGCACTTCGGTGCTTACCGTGACCCCGCGCCCGCGTATCAGATCTGCTTCATCCTTCAGCCACTTTTCGTTCTCTTGCTGACAGGCCTCACGAAACCGCGCACCGGCGCTCATCAACCCCAAAAGGTGAGAGTCTTCGATAAACACCGTGATGTGCAGCGCTGCGCCAGTGGCTTCGGCGATGGCGACAGCTCGTTCCAACGCCGGGGTGTGACGCATGGCTGGGCCGGCTATCAGAAAGAGTCGTTGATATTGGCTCATGTAACACCTCCAAACGTTCCGGGATATCTAACTCCCCCCAACGCTCTCGCCTGTCAAGCCACCGACGATTGGCTATCGCCTCAACTAACGGGATCGACACTATCAATATACGCCTTGATTGAATAAGCGAGTGATAGACGCGCCACGTCACACCGAATCCGATGTTCCGGATTCGGTGATGACCCAACACTACTTCTGCGCGTATTTCGTGCCGTGCGAATCGTTAAGCTGTGCCTGCATCAGCCCCCACTCACGTTGAATGATCGAGTAAGGAATAAAGATACTGATCCGCTCAGCGCCCTTTACCCCAGGGTGAAAACTCACATCGTGAAGTGTGGTGGAGAAGAATCCGACATTAATACCGACAATGCTGCCGTCATTGGCGATAACCGGCCCACCCGACATCCCCTTGATCATCGGGGCATCATGGATGGCATAGCGTTCGCCGCTGCCTTCATCACTGTTGATGAAAGGCGCCGGATACACCTTGCCTTGCCCGCTGACCGTTGTCATATACGGGCTCGTTCCCACGGCAGTGATGTGCTCACCCACGCGCGGTGCGCGCCATGACGGATAATGGCCGTCAGCCTTGTGCTTGATGAAGACCAGGTCGCAACCGGTGCTGCAGCTGTATATCACGTTGCGAATGAGTGGGGTGTGGCGGGTGGTGACGGCGTAATCCTCGTTCCATTGCACGGCCGAGGCGGTGTACAGATAGGGCAAGGGAAAGCCTGAGAAGACTGAGAAATATGAATCGTTGGCAGGTCCCGACAAGTCGGGTTTTACCATACCGTTGCATCCTGCAATACCAGCTCCTATTAAAAAGTAGGCCATGATTTTAATCATGATGTTCACCGACTTATAAGGAGATTTTAGTTTTTGTTGTGTCAGGTTTTTAGTGATCAGGTTGTTGTAGTTGTTCCTCGCTGCCTGTTCTGGTGGGTAATGTATGGCTTAGGTTGTAAGCGTGTGTATGAATTAATTGCGCTAAGAACAATCGCTTTTCGTTACATATAAAAAACTTCAAATATTTGGCGCCTGAAAAATGTCACATGCACCAAAATAAATATAAATGGAAGTTGCACTTAATAAGTGTAAAACGCGTGAAACAGTACTTTTAGAGCGATTTAGAGCACGTTGGAATGCCGCGGCAACCTAACAGAAATCAGTGCCGCGAAAATAACAAATGCGCTGGATATCCATAAACACGCTTCCAGCCCGAAGACCTGAAAAACCCAACCGGAGAGCACGGTGCCGATCAGCCGTCCCATGGCGTTGGACATGTAGTAGAAGCCCACATCCAGCGATACGCCGTCTTCCTTGGCGTAGGACACGATCAGGTAGCTGTGCAGCGAGGAATTCACCGCGAACAACGCACCAAAGATCATCAGACCGCCCAACAGCACCCACTGTGGCGACAACCCGGTGTTCAGCCCCAGCGCGATTGCCGCCGGCAGGCCTGCCAAGGCAACCGCCCAAAGAAACGCGGCGCGGCCATCCGGGACATGCCCTCGTTGCTTGCCGGTGATCCGCGGCGCGAGCGATTGCACGATGCCGTAGCCAATCACCCAGGCCGCCAGGAATCCACCGACCTTCCAGAAGTCCCAGCCAAAAACGCTGCTCAAGTACACCGGTAAAGCCACGACGAACCAGACATCGCGGGCACCGAACAGGAACATCCGTGCCGCCGACAAGATGTTGATGGCCCGGCTCTTGGAGAGAATGTCGCGGAACCTGGGCTTGGCTTTCGCCTTGCCCAGGTCCTTTTTCAACAGGATCAGGCTGCCGAGCCAGATCAGCGAAAGAACGCCTGCCATGGCCAGCAGCGCCCCTCTGAAACCGATCAGGGCGAGCAATGCCCCGCCGAGAAAGAAACCAACGCCCTTGAGGGCATTCTTCGAGCCGGTGAGGATGGCTATCCATTGATAAAGCGTGCCCTGTTGCCCGTCGGGCACCAGAAGCTTGATCGAGCTTTTGGCGCTCATCTTGTTCAGGTCTTTGGCGATCCCCGACAGTGCCTGCGCCCCCATCACCCAAGGAATCGTCAGCCAAGCGACTGGCACCGTCAGCATCAATAGCGCCACCACCTGCATCCCCAGCCCGATGTTCATGGTCCGGTTCAACCCCAGTCGCGCGCCGAGATAACCGCCCAGCAGGTTGGTGATCACGCCAAAGAGTTCGTAGAACAGAAACAACGCCGCGATTTGCAACGGGCTGTAGCCCAACCCGTGAAAGTGCAGCACCACCAACATGCGCAAGGCACCGTCGGTGAGGGTAAAAGCCCAGTAATTGCCCGTAACAAGCAGGTATTGCCGCACTGACGGCGCGAGGGCTGACAAGGCTTTCATCAACGCTCCTTAAACGGCCAGACCGACCATCCTGGCCAATTCGACGGTGCGGTTCGCGTAACCCCATTCGTTGTCGTACCAGGCATAGATTTTGACCTGGGTGCCGTTGATGACCATGGTCGACAGCGCATCGATGATCGATGAGCGCGGATCGGTGCGGTAGTCGATGGACACCAGCGGACGCTCCTCGAAACCGAGAATACCTTTGAGTTCGTTCTCGGACGCGTCCTTGAGAAACCGATTCACTTCGTCAACCGTGGTGACGCGATCGACCTCGAACACACAATCAGTCAGCGAAGCATTGGCCAACGGTACGCGCACCGCGTGACCATTCAGACGCCCGCGCAGCTCCGGGAAAATTTCCGCGATGGCGGTGGCCGAACCGGTGCTGGTCGGGATCAGGCTCATGCCCGAAGCCCGCGCACGGCGCAGATCCTTGTGGGGTTGGTCGAGAATGCTTTGGGTGTTGGTCAAGTCGTGAATGGTGGTGATCGAGCCGTGGCGAATGCCTAGCGCTTCATGGATCACCTTGACCACTGGCGCGAGGCAATTGGTGGTGCACGACGCCGCGGTAACGATGCGATGTTCCGCCGGATTGAACAGTTGATGGTTGACGCCCATGACGATGTTCAGCGCGCCCTCTTCTTTCACCGGAGCGCTGACCACCACGCGCTTGACGCCCTGGTCGAGGTACGCCTGAAGCACCGCGACTGTCTTCATCTTGCCGCTGGCTTCAATCACCAGGTCGCAGCCCGACCAATCGGTATCGGCAATCGCCTTGTTGGCAGAAACCTTGATGCGCTTGCCGTCGATGACAATGCAGTTACCTTCGGCGCTGGCTTGATCATTCCAGCGACCATGCACCGAATCGAAGTTCAGCAGGTGCGCATGCGTCGCCGCGTCGCCTGCGGGGTCGTTGATCTGCACGATCTCAAACTCCGGCCAGTGCCAGGCGGCGCGCATGGCGAGACGACCGATGCGGCCAAAACCATTGATGCCCACTTTGATAGTCATGTTGGTGTGCTCTGTATCTGTTGTCAGGGATAGGCTTTTGAAATTATCGAACCGGACAGCAGGCGGCTGCCCGTTCAGGGCGCTCACCCATGTCTTCAAGACGTTTGGCATCAGCGCTTAGCCAATGCTGGTTGGTTTCAAGCACGACAGTCAGCATTTGAAGCACCCAGTCAGGAAGGCTCGGGTGCAACCGGTAGTAAACCCATTGGCCTTGTCGACGGTCCGACAGCAATCCGCTGGTGCGCAACTGCGCCAGGTGCCTGGAGACTTTCGGCTGGCTCTCATCCAACGCACAGGTCAGCTCGCAGACACACAACTCTCCCTCGCGGGCGATGAGCAGCATCATGCGGACCCGGTTGTCGTCAGCCAGGCATTTGAAAACAGTGGTCGGCGTCAGAGAGTCAGCCATTTCGGGTCTCGGCGTTTGGGTTTCATACAGCAACACGGGCTTCGCGACACAGGCAAGCCTCATTAATATGCGTTTTGCCGAATATATGTTTTTCCGTATATGCGGTAAAGCAGCAAATCTTCGACCAACACAACCAGCGTCCTGACGTTCGTGCGGTCCCGGGAAGATCAGCGAAAGGATTTCGTATACCCTATCGCTATCTCACTCCAAACGATCGCCGCCGTGAACCTACCCAAACTCAACGCTCCCGACCTTGGCAATACGCCTTCGACCTCGGAAATCATCACCCGTCATCTGCGCGACGCGATCGTCGCCGGGCATTTCGCCGAAGATGAGCCGATTCGCCAGGACGACATTGCCCGCCAGTTCAACGTCAGCAAGATTCCGGTGCGCGAGGCCCTCAAGCGGCTGGAGGCCGAAGGGCTGGTGATGTTCCAGCGCAATCGTGGGGCGATGGTCACGCGGGTTTCCGATGCCGAGCTGGCGCAGATGTTCGAAGTGCGCATGTTGCTGGAAGACAAAATACTGCGCCTGGCCATCCCCAACATGACCGAAGAAACCTTCGCCCGTGCCGAGCGTATCTGTCAGGAATTCATCGGCGAGGACGACGTGGGCCGCTGGGCCGAGCTCAATTGGGAGCTGCACGCCTGCCTCTACGAACCGGCACAACGGCCGTTTCTGGTCAGCCTGATTCGATCGGTCAACGACAAGCTGGAGCGCTACTTGCGCATGCAAATGAGCCTGTCGGCCGGCAAGGAACGGGCCGATCACGAACACCGTGAGATCCTCGCGGCCTGCCGTGCCGGGGATGTGGAACTGGCGGTGAAGCTGCTGGACGAACACATTGCCGGGGTCTGCAAGACCCTGTTCGAACACCTGCCCCACGCCCACTGACGGTTCAGGATGCTGTGCCGATTTCGTCATCGGCACAGGATAAATCCATCAAGCCGGCACCTCGCCGCACAGGCCACTCTTGCGTTCACTCATCTGAACGGACGTGGCCCTTCCATGAAACGCATCACCGTGATCGACTCCCACACCGGCGGCGAACCGACCCGTCTGGTGACCTCCGGCTTTCCTGACCTGGGCACCGGCAGCATGGCTGAACGGCGCAAGCGGCTGGCCGACCATAATGATCAATGGCGCGCGGCCTGTGTGCTGGAACCACGAGGCAGCGACGTGCTGGTGGGTGCCCTGCTCTGCACACCGGTAGACCCGAGCGCCTGTGCCGGAGTGATTTTCTTCAACAACACCGGTTATCTGGGCATGTGCGGCCACGGCACCATCGGCCTGGTGGCGTCGTTGGCGCATCTGGGCAAGATCGGCCCCGGTGTGCACCGCATCGAGACGCCGGTGGGGACGGTGCAGGCGACCCTGCACGAAGACCATTCGGTGAGCGTGCGCAATGTGCCGGCCTACCGTTACCGCAAGGCGTTGGTGTTACAGGTGCCGGGCATCGGCCAAGTGGTCGGCGATATCGCCTGGGGCGGCAACTGGTTTTTCCTGATCGCCGAGCATGGCCTTCGGGTGGCCGGCGACAACCTTGACGCGCAGACCGCTTATACCTACGCCGTGCAACAAGCGCTGGAAGCCCAGGGCATTCGTGGCGAAGACGGCGGGTTGATCGACCATATCGAACTGTTCGCCGATGACGATCACGCCGACAGCCGCAACTTCGTGCTCTGCCCCGGCAAGGCCTATGACCGCTCACCGTGCGGCACCGGCACCAGTGCCAAACTGGCCTGCCTGGCCGCCGACGACAAGTTGCAACCGGGGCAGATCTGGCGTCAGGCCAGTGTCATCGGCAGCGAGTTCGAAGGTTCTTATGAATGGCAAGGCGAGCGCATCGTGCCGACCATTCGTGGCCGTGCCTTTATCAGTGCTGAAGCCAGTTTGATCATCGAACAAGATGACCCGTTCGCCTGGGGCATTCGCCCATGAGCGAGGGCCTGGTGGCCGATGTAATCGTGATCGGCGCCGGCATCATCGGCGCCGCCTGCGCCCAGGCGCTGGCCCGTCGTGGCTTGCAGGTGGTGGTGCTGGACGCCGGCCTGCACGG
Source organism: Pseudomonas sp. GW821-FHT01E10 (assembly GCF_059422365.1). Lineage (NCBI taxonomy): Bacteria > Pseudomonadati > Pseudomonadota > Gammaproteobacteria > Pseudomonadales > Pseudomonadaceae > Pseudomonas > Pseudomonas sp. GW821-FHT01E10. Next base: position 137,970 of record NZ_JBWKWT010000013.1, on the reverse strand, counting down.
TGCGACGGCGGCAGGCATGGGCCACCTGCTGGTGCTCGATGACAACCCGGCCGAATTGGCCCTGAACCAATATTCCCTGCAACGCTGGCGTGAACTGGCGCCGGACCTGCCCGACGGCTGCGCCTACCGCAACAACGGCACACTGTGGCTGGCGGCCAACGCCGAGGAAATGGCGGTCGCCCACAGCAAATACCTGAACCTGAAAGCCCAGGGCGTGGCGTGTGAACTGGTCAGTGCCAGCGCCTTGCGTCAGCGTGAACCGGAACTGCGCGAGGATCTGGAAGGCGGCTTGCTGATCAATGGCGACGGCATTCTGTATGCGCCGGCGACGGCCCGCTGGATGCTCGACACACCGAACATCCGTCAGCACCGGGCGCGAGTCAGCGCGGTCGATGGCAATCGCGTCTGCCTCGATGACGGCCATTGGTTGCGGGCCGAAGCCGTGGTGTTGGCCAACGGAATTCAGGCCAGCGACCTGTGCCCGGAGTTGCCCATCGAGCCGAAAAAGGGCCACCTGCTGATTACCGACCGCTACCCCGGCACCGTCACCCACACCCTGGTGGAACTGGGTTACGTCACCAGCGCCCACAACGCCACCGGGCCATCCACCGCCTGCAATATTCAGCCGCGCCCGACCGGGCAATTGTTCATCGGAGCCTCACGGCAATTCGGCACCACCGACCCGCAGGTCGAAGGCTGGATGCTGGCGAAAATGCTCAAGCGTGCCGCCGAGTACATGCCAGGGCTGGCCCGGCTCAACGGCATCCGCGCCTGGACCGGTTTTCGCGCCGCCAGCCCCGACGGCCTGCCGCTGGTTGGCCAGCACCCACAGCAGCAGGGCTTGTGGCTGGCGGTTGGGCACGAAGGGTTGGGCGTCACCACGGCCCCCGGCACGGCCGACTTGCTGGTGGCGCAGCTGTTCAACGAAACCCCGCCACTGGCCGCGCAACCCTACCTGCCCCAGCGTTTCCTCGGAGAACCTGTCTATGCCTGAATTATTGCTGGACGGCCGCGCCTTGAAGGTGGCCGAGGGCACCAGCGTCGCCGCAGCCTTGGCGCTGGGCAGCGACGGATGCACACGCACTTCGGTCAGTGGCCAACGCCGCGCACCGCTGTGCGGCATGGGCATTTGCCAGGAATGCCGGGTGACCATCGACGGCCGGCGACGCCTGGCCTGCCAGACTCTGTGCCGTGACGGCATGCAGGTGCAGACATGCCCATGAACGAATACGCCGATCTGCTGATCATCGGTGCTGGCCCCGCTGGCATGGCCGCTGCTCTTGCCGCTGCCCCCAGTGGCGCACGCATCGTCATGCTCGACGACAATCCGCTGCCGGGCGGGCAAATCTGGCGTGACGGCCCTCAAGCCAATGTGCCCGATCAGGCCCGTCGCCTGCGTGAGCGATTGCAGGCGTGCAGCAACATTCGCCGTCACGCCGCCACCCGGGTGATCGCCAGTCCCGGTCCGAAACAGCTGCTGGTCGAAAATGACGATGACGGCTGGCTGATCAGTTATCACAGATTGATTCTGTGCACCGGCGCCCGCGAGTTGCTGCTGCCCTTCCCCGGCTGGACGTTGCCCGGCGTGACCGGGGCCGGTGGCTTGCAGGCGCTGATCAAGGCGGGCCTGCCGGTGCAGGGTGAGCGCGTGGTGATCGCCGGCAGCGGCCCGTTGTTACTGGCCAGTGCCGCCACGGCGAAAAAACACGGCGCGCAGATCCAGCGCATCGCCGAGCAAGCCTCGCGCACCGCCGTCGCCGGTTTCGCCGCACAACTGCCCCGCTGGCCTGGCAAATGGCTGCAATCGTTCAGCCTGTTCGACCGCCATTACCGCACCGCGACGCATGTGCTGGCCGCCCTTGGCACTGACCGCCTGGAAGGTGTGCGCCTGCAACAACAAGGCAAAATCGTCGAACTGGAATGTGATCGGCTGGCCTGTGGTTTTGGCTTGATCCCTAACATTCAATTGGGCCAGGCACTGGGTTACGCCATCGAGGGTCAGGCGTTGGCCGTGGATGCCTGGCAGGCCAGTCGCGTCGATCATTATGCGGCGGGAGAATGCACCGGGTTTGGTGGCAGTGAACTGGCTTTGGTCGAAGGTGCCATTGCGGGCCACGCGGCGGTCGGTGACCTTGAAGCGGCACGCCAGTTGTGGCCACGTCGGGCACGCTGGCAGGGTTTCGCCAAGGCACTGAATCAGGCCTTCGCCCTCGACCCACAACTCAAATCCCTGGCCCGCCCCGACACCCTGGTCTGCCGCTGCGAAGACGTGCCCTACGGCGCATTGACCGGGCACACCGACTGGCGCGAAGCCAAGCTGGCCAGTCGCTGTGGTATGGGCGCCTGTCAGGGCCGGGTGTGTGGCGGCGCGGTGCAGCACCTGTTTGGCTGGCAACCCTCGGCGCCCCGTCCGCCCTTCAGCCCGGCCCGAATCGAGACCTTGATGTGCCTGGACGACACCCCGCCAGCCTGAAACCCCCTCGGGGGTTTCAGCCGCGCTGTCGAGCCTCTATGATCCCGGGGTCGCCCTCAGACCCCAGCGCCATGTACCCCTCGCTCAGCACCTTCAAACCCTGCGACCTGCCCACGCTGTTGAACAGCCTGCAGCCGATTGCGCCGCTGCTCGACACCCTGGCGGACGTGGTGTTTTTCATCAAGGACCGCGAAGCCCGCTATGCCTTCGTCAACCAGACCCTGGCCCGGCGTTGCGGTTTCAAACATAGCGAGGATCTGCTGGGGCTCACCGCCGAGATGGTCTTCCCGGAACGCTTCGGCCCGCTGTACACCGAACAGGATCGACGGGTGTTGTCCAGCGGTCGCGAGATGGCCGACCAACTGGAACTGCACCTGTATTACGGCAACCAGCCGATCTGGTGCCTGACCCACAAACTCGCCTTGAAGGATGAACAGGGTCACATCGTGGGCCTGGCCGGGATCTCCCGCGACCTGCAATCGCCACAGTCCAATCACCCCGCGTTCCAGAAACTCGCCGCCGTGGACGCGCACATCCGCAGCCACTTCGCCCGCCCCATCAGCCTCGCCGAACTGACCGCCATCGCCGGTTACTCCGTGGCGCAACTGGAGCGTCACTGCAAGCGGGTGTTCCAGCTCACGCCACGGCAGATGATCAACAAGGCGCGCCTGGATGAAGGTTCTCGGCTGTTGCTGCACAGCGACCTGCCGATCACCGAGATCGCCCTGCGCTGCGGTTACACCGACCACAGTGCGTTCAGCCGGCAGTTTCGTGCGTTGACCGGTTTGTCGCCGAGTCAGTATCGCGATACTCAGCGCTAAGGATCGTTCCCACGCGGAGCATGGGAATGATCAACCCACAGTAAGACCAATAAACAGGCGATGTTTAATAGACATCTCCAGACACTCACCCAGGCTACACATCCTTGCGCCTCTGCCTACGACTACGCCAGAATCCGCCGGCTAGTGCGCCTGTGGCCTGGGCTATATCGTTTCCCTGTCGCTGAAAAACAGCGATCGGGTTTGGTAGCCCGGTTTTCTGGCGCATAGCGCGACCTAATGCAGAGACTGTTTTCGTCTCCTGTTTTTATGGTGGCTATGCGTAGGGCGCTCTCGGGCGCGCCGGGTTGCCAGATGACCGGTCTACCAACCTGCGTATGGCCACCACCTCTTCGTTTGGTAGCGAAGGTGATGGCTCCACTTTTAATATCTGGAGCTCCATCTATGTTCAAACCAACGCCAAATCCTCCGGAAACCGACGACGTTTCCCCCTACGAATCCCTCGATTCGAAAAAGCTCCACGCAGCCGCCGACCGCGCCCTCGATCACTACCTCAAACCACCCATCCCCAAAGGCACCAAGCGCAAACCCAGCACCATTTACCATGTCGGTGAAAAGGTCGATAACGAAACCCTGCTGGTCAATGCCTGCGAATCCCTGGCGTCAGCGAGCATGATGCTCAGTGAGTTCGCCGGGTTGATGGACATGCCCCATCGCAACGTGATGTTGGGGATTCAATCGGTGGTCATGCTCGGGGAGCTGGCGGTGAATCGAGTGCTGGATAACCTCGATCCGCAGGGCTGACGAAAGTCTGTAGTGAGAGCACTTATTGTGGCGAGGGAGCTTGTCGGATCGCCGCACCGTCCCGCTCGGCTGCGCAGCAGTCGCAAAACCGGCTTATGCGGTGTGCCTGTAAAAAAGCAGTCGCAGGATTTTGGGTCGCTTCGCAACCCAGCGGGAGCAAGCTCCCTCGCCACATGGGTGTGTCAGAGCACGGGGTGATCACAGGGCGCCGGTGTTCCTTAAAGGGGCGCCCCGCACATCCATTGCTCCCATCTGTAACACCCGCCATCGCGGATCTCGCCCCTCACGGAATCACTCTGACGCACCGCAACACCTCTACTTCAAGGCCTGACGATTAATTCACGCCTCGGCCTGGAAACGGGCACGTTGATTGCTATATTTAATATCGTATACGAAATCCTCAATACGATATCCAACAGCACTTCACATCAACGAGGCCTCTATGAAAAACCCCGCATTTGCCGTAGCCCTCAGCGCTGTTCTCAGTACCTCCTTCATTGCCACCGCCCAGGCCGACAAACTCGACGACATCATCGGTTCGGGCAAGCTGCGCTGCGCCGTGACCCTGGACTTCCCGCCCATGGGTTTCCGCGATGCTGGTAACAACCCGGCCGGTTTCGACGTGGACTATTGCCATGACCTGGCGAAAATCCTCGGGGTCGAGGCCGAAGTGGTCGAGACGCCGTTCCCGGACCGTATTCCGGCGCTGGTCTCCGGGCGGGCCGATGTGATCGTCGCCTCCACTTCCGACACCCTCGAACGGGCCAAGACCGTCGGCCTCACCGTGCCCTACTTCGCCTTCCAGATGGTGGTGCTGACCCGCGACGACACCGGCATCAACAGCTTCGATGACCTCAAGGGCAAACCCGTGGGTAACACCAGCGGCACCTATGAGGCCATCGCGCTAGAGAAAGACGTGAAGAACTGGGGCACCGGCACCTTCCGCGCCTATCAGTCGCAGAACGACACCCTGCTGGCGGTTGCCCAAGGCCATATCGACGCCACCGTGGTCACCAACACCGTGGCCGCCGCCACCCTCAAATCGGGCAAATACAAAAACCTGAAAGTCGCCGGTAACGCGCCGTACGTGATCGACTACGTCTCCCTCGGCGCCAAGCGTAACGAGTATGGCCTGCTCAACTACCTCAACCTGTTCGTCAACCAACAGGTGCGCACCGGTCGTTACAAAGAGCTGTTCGTCAAATGGGTCGGCACTGAAATCCCGCCGACCAACCTGACCGTGCCACAGGTCTACTACTGAGGTGTCCGGCATGCCTAGGCCCACTTCTCTGACCGGTCGCAGCCTGGTCGCGGGCGCCGCCGAGGGCGCCCTGCTGTTCGCCGATATCGGCTTGAGTTTCTGGGGCGGGGTCGATCCGTTTAGCGGCGAGATCATTGACCGTCACCATCCGCTCAGCGGCGAATACCTGGCCGGCCGCGTGCTGGCCATTCCCAGCGGTCGCGGCTCGTGCACCGGCAGTAGCGTGTTGATGGAACTGATCAGCAACGGTCACGCACCGGCTGCATTGGTGCTGGCCGAACCCGATGAGATCCTGACCTTGGGCGTGCTCGTCGCGCAGACGATTTTCGAGCGTTCCCTGCCGGTGCTGTGCATCGGCCGGGAGGCCTTCGCCGCGTTGCGCGGCAAGACCTTCGTTCGGGTCGACGGCGCCTCGGTAACCGTGTTCGAACACCTGCCGGGCGATGCCTGGCGGGCACTCGACAGCCCATTGCAAACGCAAGACCCAAGCGCCCCGCTCGAACTCACCGAACACGACCGGGCGCTGCTCGACGGCCAGCATGGCAAGGCTGCACAAGTGGCCATGCAGATTGTTCTGCGCATGGCCGAACTGCAAGGTGCCCGCCGCCTGGTGGATGTCACCCAGGCGCACATCGACGGCTGCATCTACACCGGACCTGCGAGCCTGCGCTTTGCCGAACAACTGGTGCAATGGGGCGCCAACGTGCGGGTGCCCACCACCCTCAATTCAATTTCCGTGGACCAGCGCCGCTGGCGCGAATTGGGCATCGACCCGGCGCTTGGCGAACCGGCCAGTGCCTTGGGCGATGCCTATATGGCGATGGGTGCGCAACTCAGTTTCACCTGCGCGCCCTACCTGCTCGACAGCGCACCCAAGGCGGGCGAGCAGATCGTCTGGGCCGAATCCAACGCGGTGGTCTACGCCAACAGCGTGCTGGGGGCACGCACCCTGAAGTACCCGGACTACCTGGATATCTGCATCGCCCTGACCGGCCGCGCCCCGTTGATCGGCTGCCACCTGGACGCACAACGCAAGGCCCGATTGCAGGTCGAAGTGCCCGCCCTGGGTGAACTGGACGATGCCTTCTACCCGCTGCTCGGTTACCACATCGGCGCGTTGGCGGGCAGCCGGATTCCTCTGGTGCGCGGGTTGGAAAACCGCAAGCCGAGCCTGGACGACCTCAAGGCGTTCGGCGCGGCGTTTGCCACCACCTCCGCCGCCCCGTTATTCCATATCGCCGGGATCACCCCGGAAGCTATCGACCCGGCGCAGGTGCTGGAGGGAGATGTAGCCCTACCCGTGGAAACAATCCGCCTGAAGGATCTATTGGTCAGTTGGCGCGAACTCAACAGTGCCCGCGACAGCCGGGTGGATGTGGTCTCGCTGGGTAACCCGCATTTCTCCCTCAGCGAGTTCGCTCACCTGGCGCGACTGTGCCTGGGTCGGCACAAACACCCCGACGTGGTCCTCGCCATTACCTGCGGCCGCGCCGTGCTGGAGCAGGCTCGCGAAGCCGGGCATATCGCCGTGATCGAAGCCTTCGGCGCGACCCTGGTGACCGATACCTGCTGGTGCATGCTCGGCGAACCGGTGATCCCGCCGGGTGCAAAAACCTTGATGACCAACTCCGGCAAATACGCCCATTACGCACCCGGCCTGGTGGGCCGCAAGGTGCATTTCGCCAGCCTGGCTGAATGTGTCGATACCGCTTGCAGTGCCACGGCCAGCGATCGTCTGCCAGCCTGGCTGCAAACCGCCGCCCCTCTGGAGACTCTCGCGCATGTTTGATTACACCTTCCAATGGCGCGCCACCCTGCGCGCCCTGCCGGACATGCTCGCCGGCGCCTGGGTCACTTTCGAGACCGCCGCGTTGTCGATGATCTTCGGCGTGCTGATCGCCCTGGCCCTGACGGTGATGCGCGAAAGCAAAACCCCGCTGCTGCGCGGCATCGGCAACGGCTGGGTATCGATCGCGCGCAACACCCCGTCGCTGTTCCAGATCTACGTCCTCTACTTCGGCCTCGGCTCGCTGGGCTTGCATGTCAGCTCATGGTTCGCCCTGCTCGCCGGGATCACCTTCAACAATGCCGGGTATCTGGCGGAGAACTTTCGCGGCGGCCTCAAGGCCGTACCCGACACGCAAGTGCGCGCCGCGCGTTCGCTGGGCATGAGTGCCTTCCAGGCCTACCGCATGATCATCGTCCCGCAGCTGTTGCGGATCGTCTTCTACCCGCTGACCAATCAGATGGTCTGGGCGGTGCTGATGACGTCGCTGGGGGTGATCGTCGGGCTGAACAATGACCTGACCGGGGTGACCCAGGACTACAACGTCAAAACGTTCCGCACCTTCGAATACTTCGCTATCGCCGCCGCGCTGTATTACCTGATTGCCAAAGCGATCGTCGCGTCAGCCCGGCTGATGGCCTGGCGGTTGTTCCGTTACTGAGGGCTTGACCATGTTTTCCACCAGTTTTTCCTGGAATGACCTGCTGTTCCTGCTCGACGGCGCCTGGGTCACCCTGCAACTGACGTTCTGGTCGATCATCCTCGGCTCCTTCGCCGGGCTGTTGTTTGGCCTGCTGCGAGCGCTGTTGCCACGCGCCAGCCTGCCCCTGGCCTGGGTGCTGGACGTGTTTCGCAGCGTGCCGCTGTTGATCCAGTTCGTGCTGTTCAACTCGCTCAAAAGCATCGTCGGCTTGAACCTCAGCGCCTTCAGCGTCGGCTGCATTGTGCTGGGGGTCTACACCGCCGCGTACTTCACCGAGATCGTGCGCAGCGGCGTGCTGTCGGTGCCGTTCACCTTGCGGCGGGCCAGTCGTTCGCTGGGCCTGAGCTTTTTGCAGGACCTGCGCTGGATCGTCCTGCCAATGGCCACCCGCGTGGCCTTCCCCGGCTGGCTGAACCTGGTGCTCGGAGTGATGAAAGACACCGCGCTGGTGATGTGGATCGGCATCGTCGAACTGCTGCGCGCCTCGCAAACCATCGTCACCCGCATTCAGGAACCGTTGCTGGTGCTGTGCGTCGCGGGCCTTATCTATTACGTCATGAGCCTGGTGGTTGCACGCCTGGGCGCTCGTCTGGAAAGAAGGTGGCAAGAAAATGATTGAGATCGACAACGTACATAAATCCTTCGGCGATCTGGCCGTGGTCAAGGGTGTCAGCCTGACGGTGGACAAGGGCGAAGTGGTGTCGATCATCGGCGGCTCGGGCTCCGGCAAATCGACCCTGCTGATGTGCATCAACGGCCTGGAGCCGATCCAGAAAGGCAACATCCGCGTCGATGGCGTCGAGGTTCATCACAGCGCCACCGACCTCAACCGCCTGCGGCAGAAAATCGGCATCGTGTTCCAGCAATGGAATGCCTTCCCGCACCTGACCGTGCTGGAAAACGTGATGCTGGCACCGCGCAAGGTTTTGGGCAAAAGCAAGTGCGACGCCGAGGCGCTGGCGGTGCAGCAACTGACCCACGTGGGCCTTGGCGACAAGCTCAAGACCTTCCCCGGCAAGTTGTCCGGAGGCCAGCAGCAACGCATGGCCATCGCCCGCGCCCTGGCCATGTCACCGGACTACATGCTGTTCGACGAAGCCACCTCGGCCCTCGACCCGCAACTGGTCGGCGAGGTGCTGGACACCATGCGCATGCTCGCCGAAGACGGCATGACCATGGTGCTGGTGACCCACGAAATCCGCTTTGCCCGCGATGTGTCCGACCGTGTGGCGTTCTTTCGCAATGGCCTGGTGCACGAGATCGGCTCGCCGGATCAGGTGATTGGCAATCCGATACATGCGGAAACGGCGGCGTTTCTCAAATCAGTGAAATAACGACCGGCGATAAAAGGAGTCAGCCATGCGTTCATCGAAAGTCATTCATGTGGTCAGTTGCCACGCCGAAGGCGAAGTCGGCGATGTGATCGTCGGCGGTGTCGCCCCACCGCCCGGCGCCACCGTGTGGGAGCAATCGCGCTGGATCGCCAAGGATGAAACCCTGCGCAATTTCGTCCTCAACGAACCCCGTGGTGGCGTGTTCCGCCACGTCAACCTGCTGGTGCCGGCCAAGGACCCTCGGGCGCAAATGGCCTGGATCATCATGGAACCGGCCGACACGCCACCGATGTCCGGCTCCAACTCGCTGTGCGTCGCCACGGTGCTGCTCGACAGCGGCATCCTGCCGATGACCGAACCGCAAACCCGGCTGGTGCTCGAAGCGCCCGGCGGCTTGATCGAGGCCGTGGCCGATTGCCGCGACGGCAAGGTCGAACGGGTGGAAATCAAGAACGTGCCCTCCTTCGCTGATCGCCTCGACGCCTGGATCGAAGTCGAAGGCCTCGGCTCGTTACAGGTCGACACCGCGTACGGTGGCGACAGTTTTGTCATCGCCGACGCCAAACGCCTGGGCTTTTCCATCCGCCCTGACGAGGCGGCCGAGCTGGTCGAGGTCGGGTTGAAAATCACCCGCGCGGCCAATGAACAACTGGGCTTCGTCCATCCGCTGAACCCCGAGTGGTCGCATATTTCCTTCTGCCAGATTGCCGCGCCCATCGTGGTTGAAAATGGCATCGCCACCGGGGCCAACGCCGTGGTGATTCAACCCGGCAAGATCGACCGCTCGCCCACCGGCACTGGTTGTTCGGCACGTATGGCAGTGTTGCAGGCCAAGGGATTGATGCAGGTTGGCGAGCGCTTTATCGGCCGTTCGATCCTCGGTTCCGAATTCCATTGCCGCATCGATTCGATGACCGAAGTGGCCGGCCGCCCGGCGATCTACCCGTGCATTTCCGGCCGGGCCTGGATCACCGGCACCCACCAATTGCTGCTCGACCCCAGCGATCCATGGCCACAGGGCTATCGCCTGTCAGACACCTGGCCCGGCGCCTGAAACTCCCCCAGACCAACGGCTATAAAAAACCCTGATTGATTGAAAAAACCACTGGCCGAGTATCGGCATTTAAAATATCGTATACGAAATACAAAAACGAACCGGAGGCAACAATGAGCAAGCGCATTAACTGGAGTGGCGTCTTCCCCGCGGTGACCACTCAATTCAACGATGACTTCTCCATCAACCTGGAAAAAACCCACCAGGTGATTTCCAACGTGATCCGTGACGGCGTATCGGGCCTGGTGGTGTGTGGTTCGGTGGGGGAAAACACCTCATTGACCGCCGAAGAAAAAATCGCCGTGACCGAAGTTGCGGTCGACGCTTCCCGCGGCCGCGTGCCGGTGATTTGCGGTGTGGCCGAGTTCACCAGTGTGCAAGCGGCCAAGGTGGCCAACGCGGTGCGCAGGGTCGGTGTCGACGGCGTGATGCTGATGCCGGCGCTGGTCTACGGTTCCAAGCCGTTCGAGACCGCCGAGCATTACCGCTACGTGGCGAAGAACGCCGACGTACCGTTGATGGTTTACAACAACCCGCCGATCTACAAAAACGACGTCACCCCGGACATCCTGATTTCCCTGGCCGACTGCGACAACGTGGTGTGCTTCAAGGATTCCTCCGGCGATACCCGCCGTTTCATCGACGTGCGCAATGAAGTCGGCGACCGTTTCGTGCTGTTCGCAGGTCTCGATGACGTGGTGCTGGAAAGCATCGCGGTGGGTGCCGAAGGCTGGGTCTCGGGCATGTCGAACGTATTCCCGAAAGAAGGCGAGACCATCTTCCGCCTGGCCAAGGCCGGTCGCTTCGCCGAAGCCATGCCGATCTACGAATGGCTGATGCCGATCCTGCACCTCGATGCCCGTGCCGACCTGGTGCAGTGCATCAAACTCTGCGAAGCCATCGCCGGTCGCGGCAGCGCCCTGACCCGTCCGCCACGCCTGGCGCTGCCGCAAGCTGATCGGGAGTTCGTCGAACAGATCATGGCCAAGGCCATGGCCAACCGTCCGGAGTTGCCGGACGTCGGTCTCTGAGTGATTGCCGGGCGGATCCTTGCGGGTCCGGCCCGGCTACCTGTTTTCGCGCCTCTACAGGAAACGTCAGCATGTCCAATCCTCACAGCACCTCCAGCGCAACCACACCCTCGGGACTCAAACGCGTAGTGGCCGCCGCCATGGCCGGCACTGTCGCCGAGTGGTATGAATTCTTTCTCTACGGCACCGCTTCGGCATTGGTCTTCGGCCAGCTGTTCTTCCGTCAGACCGACAGTCCGATTGACGGCATCATCGCCGCCTTCGCCCTGTACGCCGTCGGCTTCCTCGCCCGTCCGTTGGGCGGTCTGGTGTTCGGTCATTACGGTGACAAGTTCGGCCGCAAGCGCCTGTTGCAACTGAGCCTGGTGGTGGTTGGCATCACCACGTTCCTGATGGGTTGCCTGCCCGGCTTCGACAGCATCGGCTATGCCGCGCCGGTGTTATTGGTGCTGCTGCGGCTGATCCAGGGCTTTGCCTTTGGGGGCGAATGGGGTGGCGCGATTCTGCTGGTGTCCGAACATTGCCCGGACAATCGCCGGGGCTTCTGGGCCAGTTGGCCGCAAGCCGGGGTGCCGGCCGGTAACCTGGTGGCGACCGTCGCCCTGCTGCTGTTGTCGTCAAACCTGTCGGAGCAACAATTCCTCGCCTGGGGCTGGCGCGTGGCGTTCTGGTTCTCGGCGGTGGTGGTGCTGATCGGCTACTGGATTCGCACCAGCGTCGATGACGCGCCGATTTTCAAGGAGGCCCAGGCCCGGCAAGCGCAGACCAAGCAGCAACAACTGGGCGTGGTGGAAGTGCTGCGTCATCACTGGCGCGCGGTGCTGGTGGGGATCGGCGCGCGGTTTGCCGAGAACATCCTCTATTACACCGTGGTCACCTTTTCGATCACCTACCTGAAACTGGTGGTGCACAAGGACACCTCAGAGATTCTGTTGCTGATGTTCGGCGCGCACTTGCTGCACTTTTTCCTGATCCCGTTGATGGGCTATCTGTCGGATATCGTGGGCCGCAAACCGGTGTACCTGATCGGCGCGGTGCTCACTGCGTTCTGGGGCTTCATCGGCTTCCCGATGATGGACACCGGCAACAACTGGCTGATCATCGGCGCCATCACCCTGGGCCTGGCCATCGAGTCGATGACCTATGCGCCCTACTCGGCGCTGATGGCCGAAATGTTCCCGACCCACGTGCGCTACACCGCCCTTTCGCTGTGCTACCAGGTGGCGCCGATCTTCGCCGGATCCCTCGCGCCGCTGATCGCCATCACCCTGCTCAACAAGTACCACAGCTCGACACCGATCGCCTGGTACCTGGTGGGCGCTGCGCTGATCTCCATCGTGGCTGTCGGCCTGACCCGGGAAACCCGTGGCAAGTCGTTGCACCAGGTGGATGCCGAATCCGCTGCGCGTATTGCTGCGCTGGATAACCTCGAACCGGCCGCCACACGCCGGTTGGCTTAATCGCCAGTACGCAACCTGTAGCAGCTGCCGAAGGCTGCGTTCGAGCGCGTAGCGGTCGTAAACCATGCACCGCGGTGTGGCCGAAATACCGCGGTGCATGATTTACGACGGCTTCGCCGCCGAACGCAGCCTTCGGCAGCTGCTACGGGTCGCCGCGCTACGCCTGGCATTTCTCAACCAACGGCATTTGGCCTCGCATTCCAACAGGAGTTTTTCCATGCCCCAGATCATCGGCCACAACTACATCGGCGGTGCCCGCAGCGCCGCTGGCAACATCGCGATGCAGAGCCATGACGCCAGCACCGGCGCAGTACTGCCCTATTCGTTCATGCAAGCCACCGCCGAGGAAGTGCACGCCGCAGCCCAAGCCGCCGCTGCCGCTTACCCTGCCTTTCGTAACTTGCCGGCGACACGCCGTGCAGAATTTCTCGAGGCCATCGCCGCGCAACTGGATGCCCTGGATGACGAATTCGTCGCCCTGGTCACCCGCGAAACTGCCCTGCCGACCGCACGCATCCAGGGTGAACGCAGCCGTACCAGCGGCCAGATGCGCCTGTTCGCCCAGGTGCTGCGCCGGGGCGATTTCTATGGGGCGCGTATCGACCGCGCGTTGCCCGAACGTCAGCCATTGCCACGGGTCGACCTGCGCCAATACCGGATCGGCGTCGGTCCGGTGGCCGTGTTCGGCGCCAGTAACTTCCCGCTGGCCTTTTCCACCGCTGGCGGTGATACCGCGGCTGCTCTGGCCGCCGGTTGCCCGGTGGTGTTCAAGGCCCACAGCGGACACATGGCGACCGCTGAACACGTGGCCGACGCAATCATCCGCGCCGCCGAGCAAACCGACATGCCTAAAGGCGTGTTCAACATGATCTACGGCGCGGGCGTCGGTGAAACGCTGGTCAAGCATCCGGCGATCCAGGCCGTCGGTTTCACCGGCTCGCTCAAAGGTGGTCGCGCCCTCTGTGACATGGCCGCCGCACGGCCACAACCGATTCCCGTATTCGCCGAAATGAGCAGCATCAACCCGGTGCTGGTATTGCCTGAAGCCCTGCGCGCACGGGGCGAAAAAATCGCCGGTGAACTGGTGGCGTCGGTGGTTCAGGGGTGCGGTCAGTTCTGCACCAATCCGGGGTTGGTAATCGGTATTGGCTCACCACAGTTCAGCGCGTTCACCGCTCGGCTCAGTGCCTTGATGGCCGAACAGCCGGCGCAAACCATGCTCAACGCCGGCACCCTCGCCAGCTACGAAAAAGGTGTGCAGGCGTTAGTCGACCATCCAGGGATAAGCCATCTGGCAGGCCAGGACCAGCACGGTAATCAAGCCCGGCCGCAACTGTTCAAGGCCGACGTCAGCCTGCTGCTCAAGGGTGATCCGCTGTTGCAGGAAGAAGTGTTCGGCCCGACCACCCTCGTCGTCGAAGTGGCCGATAAAGCCGAGTTACAACAAGCGCTGAACAGTTTGCACGGTCAACTCACCGCCACTTTGATTGGCGAAGAGCAGGACCTGAAGGAACACGCCGATCTGCTGGTGCTGCTGGAACAAAAGGTCGGCCGGGTACTGTTCAATGGCTACCCCACCGGCGTTGAAGTGTGCGATGCGATGGTGCATGGCGGTCCTTACCCGGCGACCTCCGACGCCCGTGGCACGTCGGTCGGCAGCCTGGCCATCGAGCGTTTCCTGCGCCCGGTGTGCTACCAGAACTGCCCGGATGCCTTGCTGCCCGACGCCCTGAAAAACGCCAACCCGCTGGGCATTGCCCGCCTGGTTGATGGCAACATCCAGCACGCCTCGCTGTAACACAATCTGTAGGAGCGAGGCTTGCCCGCGAAGAATGCACCGCGATTTTCAGGTATTACGCGTCGTCGTTCTTTGCGGGCAAGCCTCGCTCCTACAGGATTTTCATCGCATTCAAGTCAGCAGTGCTTTCAGATCGTTGTACAGCGCCTCGGGAATCTGCACGCCCTCCACCAAACTGCGCGCCCGCGCCACATAACGCCGTTGCGACGGCAAGCGCGCCCCCTGCCCTTCAATCCCCTGAAACAACACCTCGGCCCGGGCCAAGTGCTCTTCAGTGGCCGCTCCCAGAAAACGTCGCGGATCCAGCGCGATGATCAGCTCGCCGTGGTAGGGCGATGACTTGCTACCCGCGTCGTAAGCCAGTGACTCGGCACTGGTCAGGTCACCGATCAAAGGCCCGGCAATCAACTCCACCATCGCCGCCAGCGCCGAGCCTTTGTGCCCACCGAACGTCAGCATCGCGCCGCCGTCGAGCACCACATTGGCATCAGTGCTCGGCCGCCCCTCGGCGTCCACGCCCCAGCCCTCGGGAATCGCCTTGCCGGCACGCCGATGCAACTCGATATCGCCACGGGCAATCGCACTGGTGGCGAAGTCGAACACAAACGGATCCTGCCCCACGCGTGGCCAGCCAAAGGCAATGGGATTGGTGCCGAACACCGGCACCCGTCCCCCGGCCGGCGCCACCCAGGCATGACTCGGATTACACGCCAGCGCCACCAGCCCGGCGGCGGTCAACTGTTCGATCTCCACCCACAGCGCCGAGAAATGCACACAACGATTGATCGCCAACGCCGCAATCCCGTTGGCCCGGGTTTTCTCTTCCAGTAACGGCAGCCCCGCCTGGAACGCCAACTGCGAAAAACCACCCCCGGCATCCACCCGTACAATCGACGGTGCCTGGTCGATCACCCGTGGCTCGGCGTTGGCCGACACCTTGCCGGCCCGCAGGGAATTCACGCAGCCCAGAATCCGGTACAAACCGTGGGACGCACAGCCATCGCGCTCGCCAGCGATCACCGTCGCCGCCACCGCTTGCGCATGGGCCAGGTTAAAACCGTTGTGCAACAGGATCGATTCGGCCAATTCACGGGCTTCGATCAGGGTCAGTCGAATCATGGTCATCTCCTTGGACAGACCGTTCAGCGTGGTCTATCCAAGGAGCGGTGGCTTGATCGGTTTAGGGACGGAGGGTGACGAAATGGGCACAGTGCCCTTTCGATCAGAACTGCGCTGCTTCCAGTTCAAAGAGGCATTCGCTACCGGCCCTGGCCGATGCACTCAGCGAGTGGATGCGCGGCAGCAGGCGGGCGAAGTAGAAGCGCGCGGTGGCCAGTTTACTGGCATAGAAAGCGTCCTTGGAGTGCGTACTCATCGCAGTCTTGGCCATTCGCGTCCACATGTAGGCGTACGCGGTGTAGCCGAACACATGCAGGTACTCGACCGAGGCCGCGCCGATTTCATTCGGGTTGCTCTGGGCTCGATCCAGCAGCCACGCGGTCAGTTCGTCAAGGGTGTCCATCGCGGCGTTCAACGGTTTGGTGAACTCACCCAGGTCAGCGCAGGCGTTGGCGGTGTAGTGGCGAACTTCGGCGGCGAACAAGCGGTAGAGCGCCCCGCCGCTGGCGACTATTTTGCGCCCGGCCAGGTCCAGCGACTGAATGCCGTTGGTGCCTTCGTAGATCTGAGTGATGCGCACATCGCGAACCAATTGCTCCTGGCCCCATTCGCGGATGTAACCGTGGCCGCCGAAGATTTGCTGGCCGTGCACCGTGGTTTCCAGCCCCATGTCGGTGAGGAACGCCTTGGCCACAGGTGTCAGCAGCGACACCAGTTCCTGGGCACGGGTGCGGGTTGGCGCGTCATCGCTGTACCTGGCGGTATCCAGTTGCAGGGCCACGTAGCTGGAAAACGCCCGCCCGCCTTCGTTCAAGGCCTTCATGGTCAACAGCATCCGCCGTACATCCGGATGCACAATGATCGGATCGGCAGACTTGTCCTTGCTCTGCGCGCCCGTCGGCGAACGGCTTTGCAGACGGTCACGGGCGTATGCGACGGCGTTCTGGTACGAGCGCTCACCCAACGCCAGGCCCTGGATACCCACACCCAGGCGTTCGTAGTTCATCATGGTGAACATCGCCGCCAGCCCCTTGTTCGGCGCATCGACGATCCAGCCAGTGGCCCCGTCGAAGTTCATCACGCAGGTCGCGGACGCCTTGATGCCCATCTTGTGTTCGATTGAACCGCAGGACAGCGCGTTGCGTTCACCCAGCGAGCCGTCGGCATTCACCAGCACCTTGGGCACCAGGAACAGTGAAATGCCCTTGGGGCCGGCGGGTGCATCCGGCAGTCTGGCCAACACCAGGTGAATGATGTTTTCGGTCAGGTCGTGCTCGCCGCCGGTGATGAAAATCTTGCTGCCACTGATCTTGAAACTGCCGTCGGCCTGAGGCTCGGCTCGGGTGCGGATCAGGCCCAGGTCGGTGCCGGCATGCGCCTCGGTCAGGCACATGGAACCGGTCCAGGTGCCGGCATACATGTTCGGCAGATAACGCTCCTTGAGTTCCTGGCTGGCGTGGGCATTGATCGACAGGCACGCCCCGGCGGTCAGCATCGGGTATAGACCGAACGACAGACTCGCCGAGTTGACCATCTCCTCGACCTGAGCCGAAATGGCCTTGGGCATGCCCATGCCACCGAACTGTGGGTCACCGCCGACACCCACCCAACCGCCTGCGGCGAACGCTTGGTAAGCCGCGACAAAACCTTCGGGAGCGATGACGATGCCATTGCTCCAGGTGCAGCCCTGCTCATCGCTGCTGCGGTTCAGCGGTGCGACCACCTCGGCGCTGATCTTGCCGGCCTCCTCAAGGATCGCGGCGGCCGTCTCTTCATCGATCACCTCGGTCAGGCCAGGCAATCTGGCCCAGAGCCGGGACACCTGGAAGACCTCGTTGAGTACGAAGCGCATGTCGCGCAAGGGAGCTTTGTAATCAGACATAGTTGGCTTACTCAGAAGTGGTCAGGGCATGCGACATGGCCTGACGTTGGGTTGTATCGGTTTCAGCGGTTTGCGCCACATCAGCTTGCGCAACGGGGTGACGCAGCAAGAAGTACGACAGGGCCGGGATCAGGATCAGCGCGCCGAGCATGTTCCACAGGAACATGAAGGTCAGCAGGATGCCCATGTCGGCCTGGAACTTGATCGGCGACCAGACCCAGCACACCACGCCCGCCGCGAGGGTGATGCCCACCAGGCCCACCACCCGGCCGGTAAACGACACGGCGCTGCGGTAGGCCTGGCTCAGCGGCAGGCCCTGGCGCTGGAAATGCAATTGCACGCTGAGCAGGTACAAGGCGTAGTCCACGCCGATGCCCACGCCCAGTGCGATCACCGGCAGGGTCGCGACCTTCACGCCTATGCCCATGGCCACCATCAACGCCTCGCACAGGATCGAGGTCAGGACCAATGGCAACAGGGCGACCAGGGTTGCGCGCCAACTGCGGAAGGTGATCAGACAGAACAGCGTCACCGCCGCATAGACGTAAAGCAGCATGGTGCGATTGGCCTCGCGCACCACAATGTTGGTCGCCGCCTCAATCCCGGCCGACCCGGCCGCCAGCAGGAACTGGCGATCGTCGCTGTTGTTGTCCCGGGCGAATTTTTCGGCGATGCCCACCACGGCATCGAGGGTCTCGGCCTTGTGGTCCTTGAGGAACGTGATCACCGGCATCAACGAACAATCAGTGTTGAACAACTCCGGGGAGTTGACCGAGGCTTGCTGCGCGGCGTAGTTCAGCACGTCCTGATTGCGCTGGATGCTGTTGAGCTTGGGGTTGCCTTCATAGGTGCCGGCGGTGATCTGGCGCACCGCGTTAACCAGCGAAGTCGTGGCCTGTACGCCCGGATACTGCTGCAGCTCCCAGGCCAGGCGATCGGCGAGAATCAGCGTCTTGTAGCTCAGGCAGCCTTCCGGCGCGGTCTTGACCATCACCGCGAACAGGTCGCTGGACAGCGCGTAGTGGCTGGTGATGTAGGCGTTATCACGGTTATAGCGAGAGTCGGCACGCAACTCCGGTGCGCCACTTTCCAGATCGCCGATCTTCAGCTGCTGGCTGATCATGAAACCGCCGATGCCCATCAGTACCGCGACCACTACCGCCCCCGTGGCCCATTTGGCCGTGGTGAAGCGGTCGAGCAAGTCCCACAGTTTGCCGAAGCCTTTGTGCCCTTCGGCGCACGTGTCGATGTTCAGCGCACGCTCGGCAGCCCTGGCGCCCACGCCGACATAGGACAGCGCCACCGGCATCAGCAACAGCGAAGTGAAAATCAGCACCGCCACACCGATACTGGCGGTGATCGCCAGATCCCGGATCACCGGAATATCGATCAGCATCAGTACCGCGAAGCCGACGGCGTCGGCCAGCAGCGCGGTAACGCCGGCAATGAACAGGCGGCGGAAGGTGTAGCGTGCGGCGATCAGTTTGTGGGTGCCACGGGCGATGTCTTGCATGATGCCGTTCATCTTCTGCGCCGCGTGGGACACGCCGATGGCGAAGATCAGGAAAGGCACGAGCACCGAGTACGGGTCGATGGCATAGCCGAGCCAGGCGACGATGCCCAGCTGCCAGACCACCGCGATCAGCGAGCAGCCGACCACCAGCAAGGTGCTGCGCACGCATCGGGTGTAGGCGTAAATGATGATCAGCGAAGTGACGACGGCCAGGCCAAAGAACATCATCACCTGGATCAACCCGTCGATCAGGTCGCCCATCAGTTTGGCGAAACCGATCACCCGGACTTTGTACGGACCCTTACCCTCCTCCCCGGCCTTGCGTGCAGCACTGTCACCGGCAAACTCGATCTGGTCGCGCAACTGTTCTTCGAGCATTTGCGAAAAGGCGTGGTAGTCGATGCGCTGACCGCTGGCCGTGGCCTTGTCCAGCAGCGGCACGATCAGCATGCTCGATTTGTAGTCGCTGGCCACCAGACTGCCGACGATACCGGCGCGGGAAATGTTCTGGCGCAGCTGTTCTATTTCTGCCGGCTTGCCCTGGTAGGTATCGGGCATCACCGGGCCGCCCTGGAAACCTTCCTCGGTGACTTCGGTCCAGCGCACCGCCGGGCTCCACAACGACTTCATCCAGGCACGGTCGACACCCTCGGCAAGGAACAACCGGTCGTTGACCTGTTTGAGCACGTCCAGGTAACCGGGGTCGAAGATATCGCCCTGAGTGTTCTCCACCACCACCCGTACCGAGTTCCCCAAACCGCGCAGCGACTGGCGGTTTTCCAGGAAGTTCTGGATGTACGGCTGGCTCTGCGGAATCATCTTTTCGAAGCTTGGACGCAGCTCCAGGCGAGTCGCGGCCATGTAGCCCAGCATCAGGGTGACCAGCGCCATCAGCAGCATGAACAGCGGACGGTAGTTGAACACCAGCCGCTCCAGCCGATTGCCGGAATGGCGATCGAAATCTCGCAGATCGCGGATCACCGGCATGGTTTCTTGTTTGGTATGGCCCATGTCTGGGTTCTCGCTCTAAGGGTTCGAGGACTTAATCAACGGACAGCGTCCGTGCACCACGGCTGCCAACCAGCACCAGCGCACCGTCGGCGGACTGAGCGGCGCCGGTCACCGGGGTCGGTGCCGGTTGCTGAACCAGGTGCAATTGCGCGCCTGTGCCCTGGCTGACCAGCATCTGCCCGCCCTGGGTGAACAAGCGATAGTTGCCACGGTTATCGACGAGGCCGGCGGTGATGCTGACGTGCAGGCCACTGTCCAGCGGGGTCCAGTTGAGGCCGCCGTCGGTGCTGCGCAGCACGTTGCCGCGCAGGCCGTAGGCAATCACTTCGCCGGGTTTGCCGAGTACGCCGAAAAAACTGCCCTGATAGGGTGTCGGTACGGCGGCGAAGCGCTGATCGGCGTTGTTCCATTTGAGCAACAGGCCCTGCTCACCGGCGATGTACAGCCCATCGCCGGTGGAGGCGATGGCGTTGAGGTGAAAGCCCTGCGGGTTGTCGGTGCGGTCCTGGAACGGTGTCCAGTTCTGGCCGCCATCCTCGGTGCGCAGGATCAGGTTGAACACACCGACCACATAACCGAGACGGTCGTTGGCGAACCAGACATCGAGCAAGGGTTTGTCGGCGCCCTGCGCCACCAGGCGTTCACCTTCGGCGACCAGCAGCGGCCATTGTTCATTGCCCGGTTCTGCACCGGCTAACGCCTGGTAATGCTTGACCAGTAAGGCGCCGATCTCGCGGCCGTCCAGCTGCTTGCGCCAGGTCGCACCCGCGTCACTGCTGTGCAACACCACACCGTCGCCGCCCACTGCCCAGCCTTGGGTGGCGGAGGGAAAACTGACGGCATTGAGGTCGGCACTGACCGGCACGGCGGCCTGCTGCCAGTGTTTGCCGGCATCATCGGAATACAGAATGTGCCCACGCTGCCCGACTGCAACCAGACGATCGCCGGCGCGGGCCATGCCCGATAGCGGGCTGTTGATAGCCAGGGCGCTGACCCTGGCCGGCAGATCCAGCACGTCGACATAACCGGAGGCCTGGCTCAAGCCCTGCAACATTGCAAGCAGTGCGCCGAGCGCCAGCCGCAGATAATTTTTGTACGAACACATACCGCGTCCTCTTCGGATAACCGCGCCGGGACACACATCCGTGTGCCTGACTTTCAAACCTGGGCGCCCGAAACGATCGGCATACGCCGACCGTCGTGCGCTCCCTTGCCTTGCGGGCAACGGAACGCACGGACGCGTTGTCACGGTTTGCTTAGCGAATCCCGCTACCTGCCAGGGATTCCGACGACCACTGCGCCTTGGAGAGCGGCTCGATGTACTTGATGCCGCCGTAAGGCCCGACCACGCCATTGATGTTGTAGGAGCCACCCACCAGGTCGTAGATCATGAAGGGCGTGGAGTCCGGGACTTGCTTGTCGTAGCTCTGGCTGAGGAACGCGAAGGAGCCACGGTACAGCTGACCACGGGCGTCGTACTGGTCAGAGGCCAGAGCGGTCCAACTGTCTTCATCGAGGTAGAAGCGACGCTTCTGATAGATGTGTCGGGCACCAGCCTTGAGATTGCCCTCCACCACCCAGACGCGATGTTTTTCCCAACGCACATAATCGGGTGCCAGGTGATTGGCAGTGGTCAGCGACTTGGGGTCCTGGGCGTAGGTCAGCTTGTAAGTGTTGTAGGGCACGATCATTTCCTGCTTGCCCACCAGCTTCCAGTCGTAGCGGTCCAGTGCACCGTTGAACACGAAAACATCGTCGTAGGTGCCCGCGCCGGCGGTGCCGGGGTTGGGCGTGTCGTAAGCCAGGTTCGGTGCCAGCTTGACCCGACGCTGGCCAGGCAAGTATTGCCAGGCACGGCGCGGTTGCTGCAGCGGGTTCGCGGCGTCCTTGAGCATCACCGCTTCACCGGCCCGGCGCGCAGGGCCGGTGTAGGACAGCTTCATCTGGTAGTACACGTCGGCGCTGCTGATCGGCTGCGCCAGGTTCTCGTAGATCGGATAGGAAATGAACGCCTGCCCGGTGGTCGCCAGGCTCGGAATGCCTGCGGAGTCGACGTTCCAGGAGTCGTACTTGGAGTTGATGCTGACGCCCTGATAACGCAACAGGAAGTTCCACATCGCCTCGTTACCCGTCTGCGGAATCGGGAACGGCACGCCGGGCAGCACGTTATCGACGGCCAATCCGCCCTCGAGGGACTTGGCGCCGGTGGCATTTTTCACCCCGTTGTCCAGCACCGCCTTGGGCAAAGAGACGGTACGGTGGGTCGGGTAGACATTGACGTGGAAACTTGGGAACCGCTTGGCCAGTTCCGCGGTGGTTGCACTGAGCAAGCCCTTGTACTGATCGACGTTCTTGCCGTCGATCACCAGCAGCGGCTTTTCGTTGGCGAAGGGATCCGGGCGCATGCTGTCACCGGATTTGAAGCTGGCCGGCGGCGTGGTCAGGCCACCGTCATAGGCGGGGATGGATCCGTCGGCATTCCCGGCCTTTTCAGCCCCGACCAGGGTCAGGCTGGTGCCGAGCCTGGCGGCTTCCTGAGCCGATACAGCGGCCTGTGCCTGGCTGGCAATAACCATCGCCAACGAGGCGGCTAACACGGTTTGCACACATTTCATCTTGTTATTCTCCTGCTTACTTTGCGTAAACCAGTGGTGAATCAAAAAGTGGTTTTCATCGTCAGGTAAACGGCGCCACGGTCCTCAGTCGTGGCACCACCACCGGAGAAGGCCGAGTAGCCACCGCCGTAACACGCGTAGTTTTCATTGCCGCTAAAGGCATTGGGTGTGGAGCCGTCTCCGCTGCCGGCATTGGCCGCGCCGGTGCTCAAACCACTGACGTCGCACTTGTCGGTCTTGCCGAAGGAATCCACATACTTCAGGTCGATGAAGTATTTGTTGTACACAACAGCACCCACGCCCAAGGCATAGTTGCCGGTGTCTTTGGCACCGCCACCGGACACCGGTGACACGCCGGCGAGGCCGACGTTGATGGACATCGGGGCGTTGAGATCGACCCCCGGGAATACCTGGTACCAGGTCGGTGTGAAGTTGACCGCGATGCCCCAGTTGTCCCGGGTCGGCTGGTCGATGCCGCGATAGCTGTCCTGGCCCTTGTAGAGCGCTTCGTTCTTGCTATCGAGCTTGAGCAGGTTGCTGTAGTACAACTCGGCGAGCAGGCTGGCCGAATCGAACACCGGTGTTTTCGGGAATGTCATCAGGCCGTTGAGCGTCCAGTGCAACGTGTCACCGGTGGCACTCAGGCTGTCGCCCTTTTGCGGGGTGTCATAGATCACACCGGTGGCCACCGTACGGGCCGGCAGCAGGCCCAGACCGGCGCCGAAACCCTGCGGCCCGGTCGAGCTGACAATCGCCGGAATACTGGCCAGCGGCATGTTGTGACGAATGTTCAGGTCCGAACCCACACTGATACCGCGCACATCCTTGGACAGGCTCAGGCCAAAGATCTGAATGTTGTCGGCATAGGCCAGTTGATAGGTGCTGGTGCTCAACGAATTGAGGGTGTTGACCACCGCCGGCACCATGCCGGCAGGCGGGGTGCCGTTGGGATTGGCCGACGTCAGCCCGGTGGCGTTCAGCCAGGCTTGCGGCAGGATTTCCGAGGTATTGCGGTAATAAACACCGAGGGTGCCATCCAGCCAGGCCGGCGACCACTTGGCCATTACCCCCCAGTCGCCGCGCTTGTCCGGCGTCAGGTCATGACCGCGACGCACATTGGTCAAACTGTTGCAGGGTGCCAGACCGCAACCCAACGGGCTGCCCGGCACCACGCCATTGGTGTTGCCCAGCAGGAACGACTGCGCACCGAAGCCGACCAGATCGGAGCCGCCATAGTAAGTACCGGCTTCCGGCAAGCGGGCGGCATCCCAATCGAGGAAATACTGAGCGGCCACGGTCAACTCGGGATTGACGGTGAACGACATCGACAGCTGGTTACGCGGAACGAACAGTTCCTTGGCTTCGGTTCCCGGCGAGGCGGCCAGTTTGGCCAGGTCCAGCCCGGACTGGCCGTAGCTGATCGAGTGCACCGGGTTGAGAATGGTCTCGCCCCAAAACACGTTGTGTTGACCGGCCTTGACGCTCAACAGCGACTCCTCGCCCACTTCGGTGCTGTAGAACACGAAGGCGTCGAGGATTTCGCCGGAAGGACCGGTGTAGTAACGCTCGGCGTAGTGGCTCAGGTGGGGGCTGCCATTGCCGACATTGTCGCCCGTGACCCCGGCCAGGCGCGGATCGTTGGCGACCAGACCCGACCTTGCGTCATTGCCATTGACGAACGGGTTGGAATCCGAACCGGTGTTCTCGTAGGCCTTGTCATACCAACTGGCGGCGCTGACGCGAAAGCCCATGTGGTCCTTGTAGACCACATCCATTTCGGTCAACAGGTCAACGCGGTTGGTGATGTTGGTTCCGGCCTTGCGGAAGTTGTAGTCGCCATCGTTGTTGTTCGGCGTCGCCAACAGGCGCTTGTCGGCGCTTTCGGTGCGCACACCGTAGTTGTACTTGACGGTGTTATCCAGGCGCGCGGTCCAGTCCGGGTTACCTGTGTCCAGCTCGACCGCCTGCGCGACCGGCACGGCGGCGCCCAGAATGGCCGAGGCCAACAAGGTGCATCGCGAGGGGGCGAACCCGTGACTCTTATTGTTGTGCATTGCGTTGTCTCCGCCTTTTTGTATTTGTTTTAAGCGCAGCCGCCCTCACACCCCCTTGTTCCAGGGGTTTGCGTTTTTCAGGAATGAGGGCAAATGCCGGATGACTGGGGGCCACCCGGCGCCTGAACTAGCGGTCCAGCTCCAGGATGAGAGCTTCGGCTTGAGGCCAGTGGCCAAAGCCTGCAGCCGGATTGAGATGACCTGCGTCGCCCACGTTGAGCAGTTCACTGCCCCAGCCTTCAGCCAGCTGAGTGACGGCGGCCAGGCTGGCGAGATGGTCGTTGGTACTGGCGGCCACCAGACTGCGGAACGGCAGCGGCCCTTTTGGCAGAGGGTTCCAACCCTGGGTACGCAGGGTTTCAGCGGATGGGTAGCCTTGCGGCCAATCAGCATCGAGATCCGGAGGAGTGACCAGCAGCGCGCCCTTGATCGGCCGGCTGTGTTGCGCAGCCCAATGTGCGACCATCAACACGCCCGCGCTGTGGGCCACCAGAATCACCGGCCCATCGATCTGCTCCAGCTGGTGTTGAATCGCATCGACCCGCTTGGCGCAATCGAGCTTGTCGGTTGCCTGCGGCGGCACACTGCGCACCTTGCACAACCTGGCTTCAAGCAGCGTTTGCCAATGCTCGGCAACGTGCTCGCGCAGGCCCGGTACGATCAGAACGGTTGCGGCAGTTTGCAGTTTGTCCACGTCAACACCTTCGCTTTCTCGATGACTCGACTGGCTCTATTGGCCAGGGGCTTTTTGTAGGACTGACATTAAAGAGCGCCCACCCGAAGCGCTTTTCATTGGACGTCAGGCACTTTTCTTTTCATGACAAATTTCCAGGGATCGGCACGCGGCGACCATTGGTCGTAAATCCCCTCAGGTTCTCTGCGGGTCACTGTAATCAACGGGTGAGCGTCGATTGCGCCACGACAACGGAGGTGATCCTGGACAGATTTGAGCGAGCGCCCTCGACAACCTCGCAACTGTTCAATTGCTGATGTGC
Organism: Pseudomonas sp. GW821-FHT01E10; assembly: GCF_059422365.1. NCBI lineage: Bacteria > Pseudomonadati > Pseudomonadota > Gammaproteobacteria > Pseudomonadales > Pseudomonadaceae > Pseudomonas > Pseudomonas sp. GW821-FHT01E10. The sequence continues at coordinate 112,298 of NZ_JBWKWT010000013.1, read as the reverse complement.
TGGATATAGTCGCCACGCTCATTTGAATCGCAACCGGCCCAGGAAAGACTTTCGCATGCCCAAGCTTGTTCGCGCCGCCGTCTTGACCAACTACCTGGAAGTCACTCAATACCTGGGGTTCAACCCGCGCGATGTACTGGCCGGCGTCGGCCTGAGCAAAGCCCTGCTGCAAGCGCCCGAACACCGCATTCCCATTGATGCCGCCGTACGCCTGCTGGAAGACTCGGCCGCCGCCAGCGGCTGCCAGAGTTTCGGCCTGAGCATGGCCGAGTCGCGCCAGCTCTCGGACTTCGGAGTCGTCAGCCTGCTCCTCAGCCACCAACGTACGCTGCGTGATGCCTTGCAGGTCGTGGTGAATTACCGTCACCTGATGAATGATTCGCTGGCCATCTTCATTGAAGAGGCCGACAAGATGGTGATCATTCGCGAGGAGGTAGTCACTGAATCGCCAATGCCTTCCCGCCAGGCCACCGAGCTGGCCATCGGGGTCATGTTCCGCCTGTGCGCTGCCTTGCTCGGTACACACTGGCACCCCTACAGCGTCAACTTCACGCACCAGCCCCCGGACAACCTGCAACTGCATCGCCGCCTGTTCGGCTGCACGCTGGAGTTCGGCAGTGAGTTCAATGGCATTGTCTGCTCCGACGCCAGCCTCGACATGACCAACCCCAATGCCGACCCGGCCATGGCGCGCTACGCCCAGAGTTACCTCGACTCGCTGCTCAACCACGAAGGCCCGTCGATACTGTTCGAGGTGCGCAAAGCCATCTACCTGCTGCTGCCGATGGGACGCGCCACCATCGAGCAGATCGCCCAGACCCAGGGCATGAATGTCCGGACTCTGCAGCGTCGCCTCAAAGACGACGGCTGCGCCTTCAACGACCTGATCAACGACGTGCGCCGCGACCTGGTGCTGCGCTACCTGGACAATCCGAATTACTCGCTGGGTCGTATCGCCGACATGCTCGGCTACTCCATGGCGAGCTCCTTCACGCGCTGGTTCATCACCCAGTTCGGCATGCCGCCCGCTACATGGCGCAGCGCACAAAAACACACCGTCAAGTCACCGACTGCCCCAACCACCCTGCCCGCGCCGCAAAAAACCTGAGCCAAAAAAAACGGCGACTGCTGGCACAGTCGCCGTAAAAGAACCGGTGTCAGTGACACCGGCCGAGAGTCCCACTACGCCATGGAGGCAACGCAGTGCAACGCCGCTCGTGAATGAGGTTGTCGCGGGCTTACAGTCCCCAGCGCAGCAATAACAACACCAGCACGACCAAGAACACCGTCTCCCCCACCATCAGCAGAATGGGCTTGATGCCAACCGCCGCCAGCTCCTTGAGCTGAGTCTTCATACCCAGGGCGCTGATGGAAACCACCAGGCACCAGCGCGACAGTTCATTGACCGAACCTTGCACCACCGGGGCGACCCAGCCGGTGCTGTTGATACAGGCCAGCAGCAGAAAACCGACGGCGAACCACGGTAGCAGCGGTGGTCGCTTGCCGGTCGGATCGGCACCCTGCATACGCGTGACCATCGCCGCACAAACGATCACCGGCAGCAGCATCGCCACCCGCATCAACTTGACCATCGTGGCGGTATCGCCAGTTTCGGTCGACAGGCTGTAACCAGCGCCGACGACCTGGGCGACATCGTGGATGGTCGCCCCCAGGAACACCCCCGCCACTTGCGGCGACAACGACAGCCAATTGGCAATCATCGGGTACACGATCATTGCCAGGGTCGACAGCGCCGACACCCCGATCACCGTGAACAACGTCGCACGTTCTTTCTGTGGATGATTGGGCAACGCCGCCGCCAGCGCCAACGCCGCCGAGGCACCACAAATCGCAGTGGCCCCGCCGGTGAGCATGCCGAACAAGCGCTGAAACCCCATCGCCTTGGCCGCGATCACCGAGACGCCGATCGTCACCACCACCAGAATCACCACCAGCGCCACAGGCTTCCAGCCCAGCGCGGCAATCTGCTCAAGGGTGATGCGCATGCCGAGCAAGGCCACGCCAATGCGCAACACAGTACGTGCAGTGAATTCGATGCCAGCCTTGCAGGCACCCTCACTGGCCAGGAAGTTCAGCGCCATGCCCAACAGCAAGGCAAACAGCATCACCGGCGCACCGTAGTGCTCGGACAAAAAGGACGCGGCGGCCGCCACGATCAAGCTGACGATAAAGCCTGGCGCCAATTCGCGCGTTCGGCTGTGGATACGGGTAAGCGCGATAGCGTTCATGGCGCGGGCTCCTCGCAAGCGATGACGATGAATGCCTGGCCGTCAATTGTCTCGACCGGATAGTTGGCAACTTTGACCTGGGTTGAATTGAGCAAGTAACCGCTGCGCAGATCGAAGCGCAGGCCATGGGCGCAGCACTGGATCACCCGCCCCTCAAGGCGCCCGCCACACAACGAGGCGCCCTGGTGCGGACAACTGTCGTCAATGGCGAACAGGTCACCTTCGATGTTGAATAACGCCAGGCTTTTACCATCGCATTCGAACAGCGCACGACCGCCTGCCGGCGGGAGTTTTCCAGCGGGCACGGGGATTCGAAGACTCATGCCGATTGCCGCGCACGATGACTGTCGAGCAAGGCTTCGCACATGGCGTCAAATAGCGCCTCGGCAGGCTGAGCGCCCACCACTGTCAGGCGACCATCGAACTGAAAACTGGGCACGCCGCTGGCGGCTCCCGCCTCGTTGCCAATGTAAGGATCGCCGTCGCCTTGCAGGCAGGGTGCCATGGCATCAGGGTCGAAACCACACGACCGGGCGATGGCAAGCAAGGTCTCCTGGCAGCCCAGATCCTCACCGCTCTCTGATCCCTGGAGCTGGAAGTAAGCAGCGAACAAACGCTCAAGCAAAACATCGCATTGGGCGCTATTGCCGAGCACCCTCGCACGCTCCAGCAAGCGATGGGCGTCGGCGGTATTGGGCATGCGGACGATACGACTCAAATCGATGGGCACGCCCACCGCCATCGCAGCCTGCTGCACCTGGGCCAGGCGCATCGCTACGGCTTTAAGACTGCCCAGGCGCTTGAGGTAAAAATCGACAAAGGGTTCACCCTGTGCCGGCAGCTGCGGCAGCAATTGCACCCCGTGCCACACCGTGGTGATTTCCACGCCAGGTTGCTGGACACGCAGCAGGTCTTGCGCGCGCGCAAGTTGGCGCTTGCCGATCAGGCACCAGGGGCAGATGAAATCGAAAAACACATCAATACGTAAACGACCACTCACAACTTCACCTCTAACACCGCTTTGCCAATCGAATCGTGGACTTGCTCGCCCTGAAGCCGGGCCATGTCCTTGTGGTAATGACACTTGGCGTAAAAGAACACGGCCGCTGCCGCGATACTGACCAGTGGCACCATTTGAAAAGCCGCCTGCAAGCCGATGAGGTCGGACACCCGGCCGGTGATGAACGGCCCAGGCGCCAGCCCCAGCATGTTGTTGGCCAAGGTCAGCGTGGCGAAGGCCGTGCCATGGACCGAGTAATGGGTCAGGTTGGCAACCATGGCTCCGCAAGGACCGGTCGTGCCGGCGGCAATCAACATCCCCAGGCAGATCAGCACCAATTGCACAGGCCCTGGCGGCAGGGCGAAGGCCGTCGACAACAGCAGACAACTGCCCAGGCAATAGGCGATGGCCAAAGCGACTTTGCGCTCCGGCGAAGGGCGACACAGTCGATCGCTGAGCATGCCGCACAGGATCATCCCCGCGCCGCTGCACAGCACGATGATCGCCGCGACGCCGCCCGCCTTGTCCGTGGCCATGTCGTAATAACGATTGAGGTAGCTGGGCATCCACACGATCACGGTGCCGCCGACGAACAGTTGCAAGCCACTGCCGATGTAGGCAGCGATCACCGAGCGGCTGGAAAACAGCGTACGTAGCGGACGCTTGACCGCGGCAGCCGCCTTGTTCGCCGCCTGCGCGGCACGTTGCGGAGCAATGCGTGCTTCCTTGACGATGATCGGGTAAAGCACCGCCAGCAGCAGGCCGAACAGCGCCATGCCGGCAAACGACCAGCGCCAGCCCAGTTTGGCGGCGATAGCACCGCCCAGCGCCATGCCCAACACCGAACCGAACATGCCGCCCGCCATGAAGGCACTGGCCAGGGTGGCCCGCATGTGTTTGGGAAACACCGAAATCACCACCGCGATGCCGACGCTGCCGTAGGCCGCCTCGCCGACACCCACCATGAAGCGGGCGATAAACATCTGCTGGTAGTCCTGCGCCAACGCGCAGCCCAGTGTGGCCAGGCTCCACAACAGCGCCATCAACGCCAGGCTCTTGACCCGACCGAAGCGATCCGCCAACAACGACAAGGGGAAGGTGAGCAGGCCGACCATCAGGGCGACAACGCCACTGAGCAGACCGAGCTGACCGTCGCTCAGGGCCCACTCGCCCTTGAGCATCGGGAACACCGCATTCAGTACCTGGCGCGACATGTAATCGGAAATCAGCAGGCCGAACGTCAGTGCAAAGACGATCCAGGCATACTTGCGCGCAACGCCGACGCCACTGCCGTCGTCATCGTCTGCGGCGATTGGGTGAAAGGCCATGCAGCCTCCTCAAAGCTTCGTTTTATTGTTGTTATCAAGCGTGTTGCCATGCAGCGAGCGGGAGGCGTTTAACCGCCCGCTTCGTCTGCCGATCAGTCGATCAGCCGCGTTGCGGCACACCTTTTTGTCCAGCCTTGCGGTTGGGGGCCATGCCATTGGCCAACAGGGTTTCTTCGATGCTTTGGTACCGCACACCGATGCGATAGATCTCGCGAGCTTCTTTACCGGTGGCGATTTCGCGACCCAGTTCATGGGCGATGCGTACGGTTTGCTCGATTTGCTGCACCGAGCTGAAACGCTTGCCCTTCTGATCAATGATCGTGTCTTCAATCCCCACGCGAGGGTGCAGCCCCATCGCCAGCGCCATGGTATTGAACGGCAGTACGTTCTTGAGCAGCGATTCAGCGGTCAGGGTGCAACCGTCCGGCGCGCGATGGATGAAGTTGAAGAAGTTGAACGGATTGGGGCCATCGAAACCGCCGCCGATGCCGATCCAGGTCAGGTTCAACGGCCCCCTGTACACGCCTTTGCGTACCAGGCGTTCAAGGGTCTCCATGGCATGCATGCCGGTCAGTTGGAAGTGCGGCTGGATGCCGTTGTCCATCAGGCGCTTGAGGTGTTCGGCGACCCAGGCCGGGCCTGCCGGTACGGTCATTTCGCTGTAGGCCGCCTGATAGGCAGGGTTGGCCAGGGACGTACCTTTCAGGTATTCCGGATACAGCAGCTCCATGATGTTCATCTGGGTGGTGTTGATAGCCACCGTCACCTGATCCGGTTTTGGCGTCAGCTCCGCGAGCATGTGGCGCGTATCGTCAGACAGCCACTTGGCCGCTTCACCATCGCTTTCGGGTGCGAAAGAAATCGAACCACCAACCTGGATGATCATGTCCGGCACGGCTTCACGCACACCGGCGATCAACTCGTTGAACTTGGACAGACGCTTGGAACCCTTGCCGTCCAGTTCGCGCACGTGCAGGTGCAAAACCGTGGCACCCGCCTCATAACAATCGACCGCTTTCTGCACCTGCTCATCCATGGTCAACGGGATGTCTTCGGGAAAGTCTTCCGGCATCCACTCGGGGCCATACGGGGCCACGGTGATGACTACCTTTTCCATGTTTTCCGGGTGCAGGGAATCGTCGAAGAATTGCATGGGTTACTCCTATTATTATGGTTGTCCACACGCCCGGATCGCGCCGGGCGGACGTGTCTGTGAGAGCGAATGCAGCTGCGGTCGATCGTTAAGTCTTGTCGCCGATGATGCCGGCGCGTTCCATCTTGCGATGGCATGGCGGGTAATCCATGACGGCGTAGTGCTGGGTACTGCGGTTGTCCCAGATGGCGACGCTGTTGGGTTTCCAACGCCAGCGCACCTGGTACTCGGGGATGTAAGCCTGGCTGATCAGGTAGCGCAGCAACTCACTGGCACCCGGGTTGGCGTCCTGGCCAAAGCGCACCCGCTCGGGGGTGTGGTAGTTGCTCAGGTGGGTAGTAAAGGCGTTGACGAACAGCACCTTTTCGCCAGTCTCCGGATGAGTACGGACCACCGGATGCTCGGCATCCGGGTACATCGCCTTGAGCGCCAGACGCTTTTCAATCGGCATCGCGGCACCGAAACTCGCTTCGATGCTGTGGCGCGCACGCAGGTCGGCGATCTTCGCCTTTACGTCATCCGGCAACCGCGCGTAGGCCTCCACCATGTTGGCCCACATGGTGTCGCCGCCGACTGGCGGGCATTCCACGCAACGCAACACGCAGCCCATTGGCGGCGCTTCGCGCCAGGTCGCATCGGTGTGCCAGGCGTTCTCGTAACGGTCCATCGGCTGGTCCGGGCGCTTGTAGATGCGCACCAGCCCTGGATGATCCGGGTCACTGCCGGCCACCGGGTGATCCTCCAGTTCGCCAAAGCGCCGGGCGAAGGCCACGTGCTCGGCCCGGGTGATCTCCTGATCACGCAGGAACACCACGCGATGCGTGAGCAACTGAGCACGGATCTCGGAAAAAAGACCGTCGTCATGCGCCGCATCGGCGAGGTTGACGCCCAGCAGTTCCGCGCCAATGCTGCAGGTCAATTGTTCGACTTTCATGGAAGACGACTCCCTTAAATGACGAAAATCGATGAGCCCGTGGTCTTGCGTGATTCCAGGTCACGATGGGCCTGGACGGCATCCTGCAAGGCATAGTGCTGGTTGATCTCGATCCTGATCCGGCCGCTGCCGACATGGTCGAACAACTCATTGGCCAACGCGGTTTTTTCCGCCGGGTCGGCGATGTAGTCGGCCAGGGCCGGACGGGTCATGAACAGCGAGCCTTTCATCGCCAGCAGTACCGGATCGACGGCCGGGATCGGACCGGAAGCCGTGCCGACGCACACCATCAGGCCGCGACGCTTGAGCGAATCCAGGGAACCCATGAAGGTGTTCTTGCCGACACTGTCGAACACCACGTTGACACCAACGCCGTCCGTCAACTCGCGCACACGCTGGGCGACGTCTTCATGGCTGTAATTGATCACATGGTCGCAGCCATGGGCCCGGGCGATTTCGCCCTTGACCTCGGTGGACACGGTGCCGATGACGGTCAGGCCGAGCAGCTTGGCCCACTGCGCCACGATCAGGCCCACACCACCGGCGGCGGCGTGCAGCAGAATGCTGTCGCCGGCCTTGAAATCGTAAATGCGCCGCATCAGGTACGACGACGTCAGGCCGCGCATGGTCATCGCCGCGGCGGTCTCGAAACTGATGGTTTCCGGCAACTTGATCAGCGGTGCGGCCGGGATCAGCCGTTCGGTGCTGTAGGCACCCAATGTATTGAGAAAACCGGTGTAGGTGACGCGATCCCCCACGCGCACGTTGGTAACCCCCTCGCCGATCGCCTGGACCACGCCGGAGGCTTCGACACCCATGCCATTGGGCATCGGGATCGGATAAGTGCCATTGCGAAAGTAGGTATCGGCATAGTTCAGGCCCACCGCCACATGACGCAGACGAACCTGGCCTGGACCGGGCTCACCGACTTCGACCTCCTCATAACGGAGGACTTCGGGACCACCGGTTTCGTAGAAGCGTACGGCTTTGGCCATGTTTTCTTATTCTCCAGTCTGCAAGGTTGGCGTGCAGCGTCGATTTGCGCTGACTGGACTGTAGGACGCCGCCTGACGAGCCGCTTCTCATCAGACGACAATGGCTTTTCATTTCATGACAGTAAGCCGGCAGGCAGGGGTGGCATCCACAGGCCACTCGTCGGGCGACGCAACCCGACTGATTGACAGCGATGGGTGCCTGCGCAATTATTACATCGCATGCGATACAAACGTATGCGACACACAAATCACATCATTCGAAACGTTGAGGATCCACCCCATGAGCAAGATCGAAAAAGTCCTGATGACCGGCAAAACTCACACCACCGCCAGCGCCGCTGGCAACACGTCGCGTGGTCATAACGGCAGCCTCGACATTACGCTGTCGTCGCCTGGAAGCGCGAAACCGGCGCACGTGTTCACCGCCATTCAGCCACACCCGACCGCCGAGCAACTGTTCGCCGGTGCATGGTCGGCCTGTTACACCGCCGCTGTCGGGCTGGTGGCCAATGACATGAACGTGGTGCTGCCGTCTGATCTGTCGGTCGACATCGAAGTCGATCTGGGCCAGACCGGTGCGGCCTACTTCCTTCAGGCTCGATTGACGCTCCGCGTGCCGGGGCTGGCGCACGACGTTGCAACGACACTGGCGCACACCGCCGATCAAATTTGCCCGTACTCGAAGGCGACGCGCGGCAATATCGACGTGGCCCTGAACGTCCTCACGGTTTAACGCACCACGATTGCATTTTTTTCTGCAAATACATCGCATGCGCTTTAAGCGCGTGCGAATCACAAACCCATACGTGCGGCCGGTCAGACGTTGCTGTCAGACCGGCCACCGTCAACAAATCAGAGCTGTTCCGACAAAATCGTATACGAGGTATATTTTGCCTTTGCGAGCCTTCTACTTTGGCCAACGAGGAAGCACATGAAACGCACTGACAAGACCGTCCCCGCTGATCTGAAGCTCTCCGACTTCCTGTGTTTTGCGGTCTATTCCACGAACCTGGCCTTCGGCAAGGCCTACAAGCCGATACTCGAGCACTTGGGGCTCACCTATACGCAATACATCACCATCGTTGCGCTATGGGAGGAAGACCACCAAACCGTGGGCAGCCTTGGCGAGAAGCTGTTTCTCGAATCGAACACGCTCACACCGATCCTGAAGAAACTGGAAGCGATGGGCTACCTGCAAAGGCAACGTGATCCCGAGGACGAGCGGCAGGTGCGGATCAGCCTGACGAAAAGTGGTCGACAGCTACGCGAAGACCGCCCCGAAACGGGCCTTTCCCACGCAACGGGTCTGGAACCGGACGAGTTCACACAGTTGCAGAACGCGATCGTGAAACTGCGCAACAACCTCATCAAATCGACGAAAGCCGAGGGATGAGCAAAACAAATACCTTGATACCGGAATGAAAAAACGGGCGCCCTGATCGGCGCCCGTTTTTTATTCAAAGGCTCGCTGGCAGGGCTGCGGTTACTGCCCATGAGTACTCCGCTTGTCGCCTCGCTTTGATATGTTTATTTTCATACAGTTGATCTGTGAAATATTTTATGTCATTTATAGCCTCGCAAATCATCAGGACAGTCCACCTCGCCAGACCGGACGGCAGCCCCGTATCACCAACGCCCCATCCAAGGAGTCAACAATATGAACAAGACAGAACTTCTAGGTGCTCTGGCACTGTGCGCCGCAAGCTTGCTGGCACACGCCGACGAGGACAGCCTGCGTATCGGCATCGAAGCCGCCTACCCGCCCTTCTCCTTCAAGACGCCGGAGGGCAATGTCAGTGGTTTCGATTACGACATCGGCAACGCGCTGTGTGCAGAGATGAAGGTCAAATGCGAGTGGGTCATCCAGGAATTCGACGGCATGATCCCGTCGCTCAAAGTGCGCAAGATCGACGCTGTGCTGTCGTCGATGTCGATCACTGAAGACCGGATGAAGTCGGTCGACTTCAGCAAAAAGTACTACCACACGCCGGGCAAGTTCGCGATGAAGAGCGGCAGCGTGATCAACGACCCGCTGGTCGATCTCAAAGGCAAGAAAGTCGGCGTACAACGCGCCTCGACCTACGACCGTTTCGCCACTGAGCAACTGGCGCAAGCCGGCGTCGAAGTGGTCCGCTACGGCTCACAAAATGAAGCCTTCCTCGATCTGGCATCAGGTCGCCTGGACGCCACCCTCGCCGACATCGTCAACACCGATGAGAGCTTCATCAAAACCCCCATAGGTAAAGGTTTCGCTCTGGTTGGGCCGGACATCAACGACCCGAAATACTTCGGCAGAGGCGCCGGGATCGCGGTGCGTAAAGGCGACAGTGCGAACGTTACACGCCTGAGCGCAGCGATTGACGCCATCCGCGCCAATGGCAAGTACCAGCAAGTGATGGCCAAGTACTTCGCCTTCGATATCTACGGCGAATAAGCCGTTACCCGAAACCCTGGCGCCGGCGTTTGCGGGTGCCACTTCTGGCTTGTCTCGCGCGCCTCCCGGCGCTCGCTTGAGGAACTTCATCATGCTTCACGGCTACGGATCGAGCATTCTCGATGGCGCCTGGCTGACCATTAATCTGGCCCTGACCTCCATGACCATGGCGATTGCCCTGGGTCTGATCGGCGCCGCCTTTCGTTTGTCACCGTTCAAATGGCTGGCGATGCTGGGCGAAGGCTATACCACCCTGATTCGCGGTATTCCCGACCTGGTGCTGATCCTGCTGATTTTCTACGGCGGCCAGGACCTGGTGAACCGCATTGCCCTCGCGCTCGGTTACACCCGCTACATCGACATCAACCCCTTTATCGCCGGCGTCTGCACCATGGGCTTCATTTTCGGTGCCTATCTCTCGGAAACCTTTCGTGGCGCCTTTATGGCGATCCCCAAAGGCCAGGCCGAAGCCGGTGTGGCTTATGGCATGAGCGGCGCTCAGGTGTTCTGGCGGATTCTGGTGCCGCAGATGATTCGTTTCGCCATTCCGGGGTTCACCAACAACTGGTTGGTGCTGACCAAATCCACCGCGCTGATCTCGGTGATCGGGTTGCAGGACATGATGTTCAAAGCCAAAAACGCAGCGGACGCCACCCATGAGCCGTTCACGTTTTTCCTCGCGGTGGCCGCGCTCTACTTGCTGCTGACCAGCGTGTCATTGCTGGTGCTGCGCTATCTGGAAAAACACTACTCGGTCGGCGTCAAAGCCGCCGAACTGTGACGGGGAGCACAGCCATGATTCTCGACTACAACCTGATCTGGGAAAACCTGCCGCTGTACCTCAATGGCGCCTTGTTGACCCTCAAAGTTCTACTGATTTCCCTGGCCGTTGGCCTGGTGCTGGCGATTCCTTTAGCGCTGATGCGCGTCTCCCGATCGCCGTTGATCAGCTTCCCGGCCTGGCTCTACACCTATGTGATTCGCGGCACCCCGATGCTGGTGCAATTGTTCCTGATCTATTACGGCTTGGCGCAGTTCGAAGCGGTACGCCAAAGCGTGCTCTGGCCTTACCTGTCCAGCGCAACCTTTTGCGCCTGCCTGGCCTTCGCGATCAATACCAGCGCCTACAGCGCGGAACTGCTGGCCGGCAGTTTGAAGGCCACGGCCCACGGCGAGATCGAAGCCGCCAAGGCCATGGGCATGTCGCGCTTTACCTTGTACCGCCGCGTGCTCCTGCCGTCGGCCTTGCGCCGGGCACTGCCGCAATACAGCAACGAAGTGCTGATGATGCTGCAGACCACCAGCCTGGCGTCGATCGTCACCCTGGTCGACATCACCGGAGCCGCTCGTACGGTCAGTTCGCGGTTCTATCTGCCATTCGAGGCGTTCATCACCGCCGGCCTTATCTACCTGGCCCTGACCTTCATCCTGGTTCGTCTGTTCAAGCTGGCCGAGCGCCGCTGGCTGGCGTATCTGGCACCGCGCAAGCACTAAGGAGCTGTTATGGAGCACATTGAATACCTGTTGCCGTGGGGACCCTCGGGCACAGAACGACGGCTGTCGCTGTTTCGTTTTGGCAGCGGGCCACGCAAGGCCTACATCCAGGCCTCCCTGCATGCCGACGAGTTGCCGGGGATGCGCGTGGCGGTTGAACTTAAGCAGCGTCTGCGCGTGCTGGAAGAACAAGGTCGCCTGAATGGGGTCGTCGAGTTGGTGCCGATGGCCAACCCGATTGGCATCGCCCAGATGTTCCAGGCCACCCATCAAGGTCGTTTTGAGTTCTCCAGCGGGAAGAACTTCAATCGTGATTTTCCAGAGCTGGCCGAAGCTGTGGCGGCGCTGGTGAAAGGTCAACTGGGCGCCCACGCCGACGTCAACACCGGGCTGATCCGCCGCGCCATGGCCGATGTTCTCGCCGACATGCCACCGCCGACCTCGGAACTCGATGGCCTGCGCCGCCTGTTGCTTTCACATGCCTGTGACGCCGATGTGGTGCTGGACCTGCACTGCGATTTCGAGTCGATCATGCTGCTTTACGCCATGCCGCAACACTGGCCGCGCCTGCGCTCATTGGCCGCTCGACTGGGTGCCGGCGCCGCATTGCTGGCCGAGGATGCGGGCGGCAGTGCCTTTGATGAAGCCTGCGCGATTCCCTGGTTGCGCCTGGCCGAACTCTTTCCTGAAGCCGATATTTCTTTGGCCTGTGTGGCGACCACCATTGAACTGCGCGGCATGGCCGATACCGAACGCGAGCCCTGCATCGACAGCGCGCAGGCCATTCTCGGCTATCTCGCCGAGCAAGGCCTGATCAGCGGTGACTGGCCGGCCGCGCCACCGACCGAGTGTGAAGTGACGCCATTCGCCGGCGCGCAGTACGCCTATGCGCCGCACCCCGGCGTGGTGAGTTTTCTGCAACCGCTGGGTGCCCGGGTCAGGGTCGGCGACCCGCTGTTCGAAGTGATTGATCCGCTGACCGATCGCCACAGCATCGTGCGCGCCAGCACCGACGGCATCCTCTATGCCCGTGAACGTCTGCGCTTTGCCCAGCCCGGTTTGTGGCTGGCCAAAGTGGCCGGTACTCGCCCTATTCGCCAAGGCCGCTTGCTCAGCGACTGATTCCAGAGAGTTGAAACCATGTACAAACTTGAAATTCAGGATCTTCACAAAAGCTACGGCACCCACGAAGTGCTCAAGGGCGTGTCCCTGGAGGCGAAAGCCGGTGATGTGATCAGCATCATCGGCTCCAGCGGTTCCGGCAAAAGCACCTTCCTGCGTTGCATCAACCTGCTGGAACAGCCCAACGCCGGCAACATCGTGCTCAATGGCGAACCGCTCAAGCTGGTGACCAACAAACTCGGCGGGCTCAAGGCTGCCGAGCCCAAACAGCTACAACGCATGCGTTCGCGACTGTCGATGGTGTTTCAGCATTTCAACCTCTGGTCGCACATGAGCGCCCTTGAAAACGTCATGGAGGCCCCGGTACATGTGCTGGGCATGAACAAGAAACAAGCACGGGAAAAGGCCGAGCATTACCTGAACAAAGTCGGCGTGGCGCACCGCATGGACGCCTGGCCGGCGCATATGTCGGGTGGTGAGCAGCAGCGGGTGGCGATTGCCCGGGCACTGGCCATGGAGCCGGAAGTGATGCTGTTCGATGAACCGACCTCAGCCCTCGACCCCGAGCTGGTCGGCGAGGTGCTGAAAGTCATGCAGGACCTCGCACTCGAAGGCCGCACCATGGTGGTCGTGACCCACGAAATGGGCTTTGCCCGCGAGGTCTCGAACCAGCTGGTGTTCCTGCACAAGGGCCTGGTCGAGGAGCGCGGCAATCCGCGTGAAGTGCTGGTCAATCCGCAGTCCGAGCGGCTTCGGCAGTTTCTGGCCGGCAGCTTGAAATAATCATACACTCCAGCCAACTTATGCCCCCGCGCAAAACCCCGTAGGAGCGAGGCTTGCCCGCGAAGCGAACACCGCGGTTTTTCAGGCATTGCGCGTTATCGTTCTTCGCGGGCAAGCCTCGCTCCTACAGGTTATGCGCCTGCCCCATCTCCAACCCTCAGGAACTGTAGAGCCGGACATGCCGACCCCTTCGAAAGACACCACGGTCTATGCCGCGCCGGTGATGCGTAAACTGGCGGAAATCGTTTCCGATCTACAGCCTTCACTGCGCAAGGTGGCGGATTTTATCCTGCGTCACCCGCTAAGGGCCGCGACGCTGACCATCGAAGAAATGGCCCATGAAACCTCCACCTCGCCGGCCGCGGTCAATCGTCTGGCCAAGGCACTGAACCTGGGTGGCTACACCGGCATGAAGGCCGAGCTGGTCGCGACGTTGCAGCAGATGGTGTCGCCGGTCGACAAACTGCGCAACGAACTGGCGCATCGTCCTGGCGGTGCATTTGGCCTGCATGAGCAAATCCAGAGCGCCACCAGCAACCTCGCCACGGCAGCCACCAACAACCACGCCGACACCTTTGAAGCCTTCGTCACCCGCCTGATCGAAGCGCGTAAAATTTACATCCTGGGCTTTGGCAACAGCGTCTACTTCGCCGGCCTCGCCGCCTCGACCCTGATGCCCTTCTGTGCCGACGCCACCGCCATCAGCATGGAGGGCGGCAACGAAAATGCCGCTTACCGCCTGGCCGCCATCACCGATCAGGATGTGTTGCTGGCGATCTCCCTGCCGCGCTATTCCCTCGACACCCTGCAACTCGCACGCTTCGCCAATGAGCGCGGCGCCTCGGTGCTGGCGATCACCGACTCACCCGCATCGCCGCTCACCAGCATTGCCGAACACGTGCTATTTGCCCCCGCCGACCATCCGGTAATGACCAGCTCCAACATCGCCGTGCTCGCCTTGATCGAAGGATTGGTGGCGGGTGTGATGGCGCGCAATAAAGAAGCGGTCAAGTTGGCGACCGAGCTGACTGAAAGCGTGATGTCTTATTTGCATATTCCTGCCAGCAGCAAATCGTCGAAGAAGTGATATCTGACAGGGCTTGCGCCATGGGCAACCTGAAAACCCAAAACCACCCGGCTTTCGTGGACCGGGCGGTCTTGGGGCTGTCTTGCGACAACTCGTTCAGGACTGTGCCTCAACCTCCCTGGCACAACCATTGCGCAACTCTGACGTCAACGTCTGTTCGTCCAGCGCCCCTTCCCACTTGGCGATGAACAGCGTGGCGACACCGTTGCCGATGACGTTGATCAATGCCCCGCCCTCGGAAATAAACCGGTAGACCCCAAGCACCAACACCAACCCGGCCGCCGGAATCACATCCAGGCTGCCAAGGGTGGCCGCGAGGGTAATGAACGCACCGCCGGTGACACTGGCCGCGCCCTTGGAGGTCAGCAACAGAATCAACAACAGGGTGACCTGGTGCCACAGGTCGAGCGGAATATCCAGCGCCTGGGCGATGAAAATCGCCAACACTGTCATGTTGATGCAGCTGCCATCGAGGTTGAAACAGTATCCCGAAGGCACCACCAGCCCCACCACCGACTTCTCGCACCCCAGGCGCTCGAGCTTGCCCATCAACCGAGGCAAGGCCGACTCCGAAGATGAGGTGCCCAACACCAGAAACAGCTCATCGCGGATGTACTTGAGAAACTGCCACAGGCTGAAACCGGCCAGACGCGCGACCAGGTTGAGAATCACGAACACAAAAAACAGCGCCGTCACGTAATAGCAGATCAGCAAGTTGCCATACGCCCCCAGGGAGCCGACGCCGTACTTGCCGATCGTAAAGGCCATGCCGCCGAAGGCCCCCAGCGGCGAGACATACATCACGATCTTGACCATGCGGAAAAACGCCTGGGCTACCAGATCGATCAGGTTCAGCAACGGCTTGCCGGCAGCACCGAGCATCTGCAAGGCGAAGGCAAACAGGATGGAAATGAACAGCACCTGGAGAATATCGCCTTCGGCAAAGGCACCAAACACGGTACTGGGCACGATATGGGTGAGAAAGCCCACCACACTCTGTTCATGGGCCAACTTGCTGTAGCTGTCGATGGCATGGCCGTCGAGGGTCGCCGGGTTGATGTGCATGCCCGTACCAGGCTGCATCAGGTTGACCCCGATCAGCCCGATCACCAGCGCCAGGGTGGTCAGCACTTCGAAGTACAGCAACGACTTGAAGCCAACCCGGCCGATGCGCTTGAGGCTCTGCATGCTGGCAATGCCACTGACCACGGTGCAGAAGATGATCGGCGCAATCAGCATCTTGATCAGCTTGATGAACGTATCGCCCAGGGGCTTCATTTCTTCGCCGAGACTGGGATAGAAATGACCGAAGATGATGCCCAGCACAATCGCCAGCAGCACCTGCACATACAGGTGGCGGAACACTCGGCGCAGGCGTGAATGGCTCGGCTTTTTTTCGGCAATCGAGGGTGTAATTGTTGTTGTCATGATGGCTTCCTCGCAGGCGTGATGCATTTCCCCAGGTAGCCGACCGCCACATCGGTGCACGATCGATCGCCTGGGAAAGAGTGTTCGGGGGATGATTACTGCTGGATGTACTCGGAAATCTCGATCAGGTTGAGATCGGGATCACGCAGGTACACCGAGCGAATGGGCCCCCGGGCCCCGGTTCGGGTCACCGGACCTTCCACCAGCGGCCAGTTCACCGTTTTGAGGTGGGCGATGACTTTGTCCAGTGGCGCGCTGGCGATAAAGCACAGGTCCAGGGCCCCTGGCACGGGCACGTGGGCCTTGGGTTCGATTTCATGACCGCGCACGTGCATGTTGATTTTCTGGTTGCCGAACGTGAAAGCCACCCGGCCCTCGCCGAATTTTTCCAGGTGCATGCCCATCACCTCGGTGTAGAAATGAATGGTCGCTTGCGGGTCGGTGGCAGTCAGGACGATGTGGTCGACGTGATCGATCATCCCAACCACCGGAGCACCTGGCGGCACGATGGCGGCCGCCACGGCAGGCGTTACCTGCAGCAATGCGCCCAGGGACAGCGCGGCAATGAACAACGAGACAAACTGACGGACCGGTGTGATTGTTATTGTTTTCATGAGTGGACCTTCTTGTTGGGTGGTGAAGCCTTCACGACACGAGGTTGATCAGGTTCCCCAAGTAGTAGCCCTGCAGGTTGCCAAGGATGC
Source organism: Pseudomonas sp. GW821-FHT01E10 (assembly GCF_059422365.1). NCBI lineage: Bacteria > Pseudomonadati > Pseudomonadota > Gammaproteobacteria > Pseudomonadales > Pseudomonadaceae > Pseudomonas > Pseudomonas sp. GW821-FHT01E10. The sequence continues at coordinate 95,587 of NZ_JBWKWT010000013.1, read as the reverse complement.
CGTCGGCCAGCCGTTGCAGGCTGCTCTGGCTGGCCCAGGCCACGTGGGGAGTGACGATCAGGTTGGCGTGGCGACTACTGAGCAAAAGGTGGTCGGCCGGTGGTGGCTCCTGGCAAAGCACATCGAGGGCCGCGCCACCGAGGCGACCGCTGTCCAGCGCATCGAGCACCGCCGCTTCGTCCACCAGCGGTCCGCGAGCGGTATTGATCAGCAACGCGCCGGGTTTCATCTGCGCCAGTTCCAGGGCCCCGATCAGGTGTCGGGTACGCTCGGTCAATGGACAGTGCAGAGAAATCACGTCGCTTTGCGCCAGCACCGTTTCAAAGGACTGGTACCCCTTGCGCACCGGGACCACGCCACGGTGTTCGGCAAACAGCAACTGCATGCCCAGGGCGCTCGCCAGACGCGCCGTAGCCAAGCCGATACCACCTCGGCCGATGATGCCCAACACGCTGCCCTGAACATCCCGGATCGGCGCGCGATGGACGCAGAAATGCCGCGAATCCGGCCAGTCCCGCAGCGCCGCAGCCTGGTAAGCGAACAGCTGTCGACGCAGGGCGAAGATTGACGCGATCACCGACTCGGCGACGCTTTGTGCCGAGTAGGCCGGGACGTTACACACCGTCACGGCAAAATCACGGCAGGCCGCCAGATCAATGCAGTCGTAACCGGTGGCCGCGACGCAGATAAAGCGCAGGTTCGGCAGTTGCTCAAGTTCGGCCCGGCCGATGCGCACTTTGTTGGTGATCACCGCATCGGCATCCCGGGCGGCTTCCACCACTTGGTCCGGTGTCGTGTCGGGGCGGTCCTGCCAGTCCGAGACCCAGGCCGGGCGAGCAATGCTCACGGGCAGGCTATCGCTATCAAGAAATACCACTTTCATGCTGCACGCTCCGGCTGGACGGGTTCGGAAATCTCGATCAGGTTCAGGTCCGGATCACGCACATACACCGAACGTATCGGCCCGGTGGCACCGGTACGTAACACCGGGCCTTCGATGATGGGCCAGTCGACACGGGCCAGGTGCGCGATCATTTGGTCCAGAGGGATCGAGGCGATAAAACACAGGTCCAGCGCTCCCGGCACCGGCAAATGCGCCTTGGGCTCGAACTCGTGGCCACGCACGTGCAGGTTGATTTTCTGCTGGCCGAAAGCGAACGCCTTGCGCCCACCAGCAAAGGTTTGCACCTGCATGCCCATGACCCGCACGTAAAAATCCTCGGCAGCCACGGGGTCGATGGTGGTCAGCACTAAATGGTCGAGATGATCGATCATGAGTGCAGCTCCTGGGCTCGGGCCGACGGCACCTGTTTTTCCAGGTTGGCGACATGGGCTGGAATCGGGTGCAGGTCCAGGCGTTTGCCGGCCTTGAGGATCTGGCTGGGAATGTCGTGACCGACCAGACCCGGCAACTGCGCGGCGACAGCCAGCACCCGGTCCAGATCAACCCCGGTGTTGAAGCCCATCAACTGCAGCATGTGCAACAGGTCTTCGGTGCACACATTGCCGCTGGCCCCCGGCGCATAAGGGCAACCGCCCAGGCCGCCAAGGGACGAATCGAAACGATCGACCCCGGCCTCGATGGCCGCCAGCGCATTGGCCAGGCCCATGCCACGGGTATTGTGGAAATGCAGGGTCAGCTGCAGCGCCGGAAAACGCTCACGGACGGCCCGGGACAGCATCTCGACCTGACTCGGGTACGCCATGCCAGTGGTGTCGCACAAGGTCACGCCGCGAGCTCCCAGCTCGGCGAAGCGCTCGACCCAGTGCAACACCTCCCCTACCGGAACATCGCCCTGCATCGGGCAGCCGAACACGGTCGACAACGACACGTTGATCGCCACCGGCCCCTGGCCGATCACGCTGACCACTTCGCTGAGCTGGGCAAACGACTGTTCGCGGCTCATGCGCAGATTGGAACGGTTGTGCGGTTCGCTTACCGACATCACCAGGTTGGCTTCATCGATGTTGCACGCCAGGGCCCGCTCGGCACCGCGCACGTTAGGCACCAGCACGGTGTACTCCACCGCCGGATTGCGCCGGATACCCTGCATCACCGCCTCGGCATCGCGCAGCGCGGTAATGGCCTTGGGCGATGTGAACGAGGTGACCTCGATCTTGGCGAAACCACACTGGCTGAGCGCATCTATCATGGCGATCTTGTCGACGGTTTCGATAAAGCGCGCTTCATTCTGGAAGCCGTCACGGGTTGCGACTTCCTGCAAGAAAAGACGTTGCATGTTGATTCTCCGGTTCAAATGATGCCGCGCTGGCGCCAGTCGGCTTGCTGCGCAGCGTCGATGCCAAGCTCGCCAAGAATCTCGGCGGTATGCTGACCAAGGGTCGGCGCCGAGCGAGTCACGCTGCCAGGCGTGGTACCCAGCTTGGGGACGATGCCGGGCAAGGTCACCGGCGTGCCGTCGTCCAGCTGGCTGTCGAGCAGCATGTCGCGCGCCCGGTAATGCGGGTCCTGGGCAATGTCGGCAGCGTTGTAAATCCGGCCGGCCGGGATGCGCGCCTCGGTCAGGACCGACAAAACTTCGTCGAGGCTGAGTCGCGCGGTCCATTCGGAGATGGCGGCATCGATGCGCTCAACCTGCAGCACTCGGCCGTGGTTCTGCGCAAGCGCTGGATCAGCCCCCAGATCGCGGCGCCCAATCACTTCCATCAGGCGTTGATAGATGCTGTCGCCATTGCCGGCGATCAAGGCAAAACCACCGTCACGGCAGCGATAGGCATTGGTCGGCGCGATACCCGGCAAACTGCTGCCGGCGGGCTCACGAACGGCATTGAACACCGAGTATTCGGGCAATAGGCTTTCCATCATGTTGAACACCGACTCGTACAGCGCCACGTCGATCTGCTGGCCGTCACCGCCGTTCTGCTCGCGATGACGCAGGGCAAGCAGAATCCCGATGACCCCGTGCAAGGCCGACAACGAGTCGCCGATGGAAACGCCAACCCTTACCGGGGTCCGCCCGGGCTCGCCGGAAAGATGTCGCAATCCGCCCATCGCTTCACCGATCACGCCGAATCCGGGACGGTCACGGTACGGCCCGGTCTGGCCGTAACCAGAGACCCGGAGCATGATCAGTTTCGGATTCAGCGCGTGCAGCGTGTCCCAACCCAGGCCCCAGCTTTCCAGAGTCCCCGGGCGAAAGTTCTCTATCAGCACATCCGCGTCGGCCAGCAACTGACGCACGACCTGTTGGGCTTCACGCTGGCGTAAATCAAGGGTCAGCGAGCGTTTGTTGCGAGATTGCGCGGCCCACCAGACGGAAGTACCGTCATGCAGCAAGCGCCATTTGCGCAACGGGTCACCGGTGACCGGAGGCTCGATCTTGATCACGTCGGCGCCAAATTCACCGAGCATTTTCGCCGCAAATGGCCCGGCAATCAGTTGACCGAGCTCCACGACCTTGACACCTTGCAGAGGTAACCTCATGACGTTTCCCGTTCTTGTTGAGTACTTGTGGCATGGATAATCGACACAAACCGGGCAGATGAAAATTTCATATTTCGCCACTACTCTTTCCAGAATGGAAAACCTTGGATCCTCTTGATGATCAATCCCCTGCATTTCGATCTGCTGTCATTGCGCCTGCTGATCTTCGCCGCCGAATCCGGCAACCTGACCCGTGCCGCCGAAAAGGCCAACATGACGGTCTCGGCGGCCAGCAAACGGTTAGCCGAGCTGGAACGAACGACCCAGTGCCCACTGTTCGTGCGCCTGCCAAGGGGGCTCGAACTGACCGCCGCGGGACAAGGGATCGTTGAACATGCCAGAACGATTCTGGAAGGCGTGAACCGGATGGCGTGCGACGCCAGCGATTACGCGGTCGGGGTGCGCGGGCATGTGCGGCTGTTCGCCAACACTTCCGCCGTCGTCCAGTTTCTGCCGGACGACCTCGCGTCTTTCCTGCGCGCCAATCCGAACGTGCGTATCGGGCTGGAAGAAGCACTCAGCGAACCGATTATTCAAGCCGTGGAAAACGGGCGCGCCGACATCGGCATTTTTGCCGACAACGTACCGGCCGAGGGCCTGTACAAACTGCCCTATCGCGACGACCGACTCGTGCTCTTGGTGCCGGTCGGCCATGAACTGGCGAATGAGCGCAACGTGTCCTTTGCCGACACGCTTGGCTTCGATTATGTCGCGCTCAACCAGGGCAGCTCGTTGCTGCGCAGAATCACCGATGCCGCCGTCAGTGCGGGCAAGATCCTCAAGGTGCGGATCCAGGTCAGCAGCTTCGACGGCATCTGTCGGATGATCGAAGCCGGCTTGGGCATCGGGATCTTGCCGTTGTCATCCGTACGTGCCGAATTGCTCGGCAGCCGTCTGATTGCTGTCGACCTGAGCGATGACTGGGCGCACCGCACCTTGTTCGTGGGGGTTGCGAGTCAGGCGCAACTGACCCCGGAAGCGGCCAAGTTGTTCGAGTATCTGAGCAGCGTGCATGGCTGACAGTGGCGTAAATGTCCCTGTCCACACATTTGGGTTACAGGTAGCCCAATCATCAAAAAACCACTGCCTCATGTGTTCGTGGCACATGCAACAGTGGCAAAAGCGCAATAGTTACCTCATGTCCAATTTACGAGTGCGCACTACGACCGTACTCAGGCGACTTCGCGAAATTGTCCTCGACCGTTCCAGTGCCATCCAGATACCCGTGCTTACGCAAATCAGGCATTAATATCGAAGCGATGAACGTCACGCATACCAATGCCGCTACGTAATAAAAGAAGTAACTTTCAATCCCCATCGATTTAAGCATCAATGCCACGTACTCGGCGGTACCGCCACACAATGCATTGCCGATCGCATAAGGCAGGCCAACGCCCAACGCCCTGACAGAAGCAGGATAAAGATCCGCTTTAAGCACACCCGTGACGGGCGTATAAAATGCGGCGATAAGGAGACCAGACATAATTAGCGCAAATGCTGCATATGGGCTCGACACCGTCTTTAACGTGATTAAAATTGGCACAACCAAAGCGGTTGCCAAACCACCAAATATCATCATGCTTTTTTTCACGCCAATACGGTCTGCCAGCATGCCGAAAAATGGCTGACAAATCATGAAGCACACTAAGGCAGACGTCATAATGAAACTGACCGTCCCCGCATCCAGCCCCACCGACAACACCAAGTATTTCTGCATATAGGATGTGAACGTATAATAGTAAAGCGAACATCCCATGGTGATGGCCACCGTTAAAATCACCGCTCGCTTATGCTTTAGCAACGCTCGAATGGATCCGGCCTCCTTACTCTTCATTTCTTTTACTGAGGCTGTTTCGGTCATGGATCGACGTAGAAACACGACCACAATGGCGCTAATCGCGCCGATTAAAAATGGAATTCTCCAACCCCAGGCTTTCAAATCGTCCGGAAGCAATACGTGCTGAAGAACCGCAACCGTCAGCAACGCAAGTAGCTGACCTGCAATAATGGTGGAATATTGGAATGAACCGAAAAATGATCTGCGCCCGGCAGTCGACATTTCACTGATGTAAGTGGCGCCTGTTCCGTACTCCGCGCCCACCGAAAGGCCCTGCATCAGCCTCGCTACAACCAACAGGATGGGGGCCGCGACACCAATCGACTCATACGTTGGCATGATCGCGATCATCAAAGAACCACCGCACATCATGAAGATTGAAATGATCATTGATATTTTTCGACCGCGCGTATCCGCAATGTAACCAAATATCCAACCACCGAGGGGGCGCATAAAAAAGCCGACAGCAAAAATTCCAGCTGTCGCTAACAGTTGACTGTTTTGATCTCCTGCCGGGAAGAACAGCGATGCAAAATAGATAGAGGTATAGGCATAAATAAAAAAATCATACCACTCAACCAAATTGCCCGAGCAAGCTCCGAGTATCGCTCGAACCCGTGCTTTATTTGTAATGGGAGGACGCTTGACTGCACTGTTATCAACATTACTTATTATTATCATTTCAATCTCCACGAGCGGAAATAATCTGTTGACGCGTTTACGCGCTAAACCACCAGCACAACAACAGTCTATGCGAAGACAAAAGTCACTCACACAGACTGCCTGCTTGATCATCTAATCAATCAATAAAACATTTAGGATAAAAGCCACCCCAACTGAAATATTAATCTTCCTGATGTGACTTCATCGTGCACTTTTCACTGCAATGCAGACTCAAAAACTGGCGCGCGCCTGCATCGAGACTGCGCCATCAGGCAAACTGACCCATAACAGTAAGTTGTCACCTTCATAGACAGCATTTAATGTTAGCGTCGCTCCCAACAAGGCAGGACGAACGCCTCGATAATTAAAGAGTTTTACTGGTTTACCCGCGATACGTTCGGCATAGCCTGCCAGCAGAGTTGCGTTCAGTGGACCATGTATTACTTGACTCGCGTAGTGTTCAACATCTCGACAGTAATCAGCGTCATAGTGAATGCGATGACCATTGAAAGTCAGTGCTGAATAGCGAAACAACGTGGTCGAGGTCGGCAGCCATTCATAGGAATGAGTGGCTGGCGGCATCGCGGCGAAGGGTTTGTTCGAGTCGACGGGAGTTGCCTCCTTGTAGACGATGTCGTGGTGTTCGGAAATGGCAACTTCGCCAGCATGCAAAATCTCATGCAATACGGTGACAAACACTAGCTCGCCACTACGACCTTGTTTGTGTTCGATTGAAACAATACTGGAGCGTTTCTCGACGCTGCCATCCAACGGCAATGCTTTCTTGAATTCAAGCTGTCCACCGGCCCACATGCGATTCGGCAGCGGCACGGGAGGCAAGAAGCCACCTCGTGCCGGGTGACCGTCACGTCCCAACTCTTCAGGCGCCAGTCCGTCCAGAAAATACAACCAGTGCCACAATGGCGGCAATGGATGACCCGAGACCAAATCGCTTTGTGGAATGCCCAGTGTGGCAGCCATCAAACGCGCATGGCGTGAAGACAGGACATCGCGGTCGACATGGGTCTTGCCGATCCATTGCCGAAGGTGTTGAAGATCAATAGTGCTCATGCAGGGACCTCCTCTTGTTTGTTCTGTGTTGCTGTCACCTGGAATTCTTTGCGCAGCCGATCACTGTGTTCGCCCAGGAGCGGAGCTTTTTCAAATCGCTGATCGTCCCAAGGAGCGCGTACCGGAGGCGCAATCATCTCGACTTCACCGGTCTCGACTGCCATTGGCCATTTACGAAGGCCTGGATGTTCTGCCATCTCGGCGACGGAGCGCACCTGACCAAAAGCGGTATTGGCCTGACCCAGTTTGTGGATCGCCTGTTCGGCGCTCAGGCTGGCGAAGGACGCACTGATCAGCGCATCCAAAGCGTCTCGGTTACGGACGCGTTCTGTGTTGGACGCAAAACGAGGATCAGTAGATGCGCCGGTGCCTTCAAGAAACAGGTTAGAGAACTGCTGCCATTCGCGTTCGTTCTGAATGCTGATCACGATGTCGCGCTGATCGCCGGTGGTATAAGCACCGTATGGAGCAATTGAAGGGTGGCGCAGACCCTGGCGTGTAGGAGCACCATTGCCATAGATCTCGTGCAAGTAAGGAATGGTCATCCAGTCCGCGGCACCATCGAACAACGAGACGGAGATGCCAGTGCCCTGCCCGGTTCTTTCACGTAACTGCAGCGCAGAAAGCACACCAATCGCAGCATTCAACCCTGCCCCGATATCGCATATCGACACGCCGATCCGGCCATAGCCTTCAGGTGAGCCACTGATGCCGGCCAGACCGCTTTCGCATTGGACCAACAGGTCATACGCTTTCAAACCACTGGCGGGCCCCTCAGTACCGTAACCACTGATATCGCAGGTGATCAATTGTGGATTCAGTTCGCGCAGTTCCGAGCTGTCAAACCCGGCGCGAGCAAGGGCACCGGGCGCCAGGTTTTGAACAAAGACATCGGCGCTGGCAATGATCCGTTTGAGCAGCGACGCGTCGGCGGCATTTTTGAAATCCAGTACCAGCGATTCCTTGCCTCGGTTGGTCCACAAAAAATACGAAGAGTGACCTTTGGCGGCATCGTCATAGCCCCGGGCAAAGTCCCCTTCTGCGCGCTCGACCTTGATGACCCTTGCACCCATCTCCGCCAAACGAGAGGTACACAACGGCGCGGCCAACGCCTGTTCGATGGAAACGACGGTAATGCCTTTTAAAGGTTTTGTAGTGGACATCAGGTTCTCCCATAGACAGTTTGCGTGCACAAGTATGTGCAAACCACGGTCAGGGGAGCAGCGAGCTTTTACGAAGACTGAGTTTGTAAAATACAAACACTGCAGGGCTTACAAGAGGTTAAATTAGAAAAAATTCTCATGATTTCGCCGGAGACTAACGCAATGTTGTACGACTTGATCGACCTTAAGGTCTTCTTGGCCGTCGCCGAGGAAAGCAATCTGTCGCGCGGCGCCGAGCGCTGTAATCTGGCCCCCTCCTCAGTCAGTTTGCGCATAAAAGGGCTTGAAGCCAGCCTCGGGACACCCTTGCTGCTGCGCCAGGCCAGGGGTGTGGGTTTGACCCCGGCGGGTCATGTGCTGGTCGAACATGCAAGACGCTGCATGGCTCAGTTGGAGCAGATGACGACTGACTTGCAACCGTTCGCCAATGGCTTGATCGGCCACGTGACCTTTTTTGCCAACAACAATGCCATCAGCTCATATTTGCCGGATGACCTGGCGCGCTTTTTCTCCAAGTACCCCAATGTCCGCATCACCCTCGAGGAACGATTGAGCCATGACATTATTTCCGCCGTGTCCGCAGGCCGTGCCGACATCGGAGTCGTAGCGCTGGAGTCTGACCACCCAGACCTGGAGTTTCTGCCCTACAGGCAGGACCAGTTAGTCCTGTTGGCGCCGTTAAACGGCCGATTCGACAACCAGCATTCGGTTAGTTTTTCCGAATGCCTGGGGCTCCCATTTATCAGCCTTCAATCCGGCGCCGCACTGCATACCTTTTTGATGAATCACGCCAGCGCCCTTGGCGGGCGCTTGGATGTGCGCGTCCAGGTCTCCGGATTTCGGGCGATTGCCCGTCTGGTCTCATCGGGAGCGGGTATCGGCATCGCTCCACGCTCAGCGTTAGAGCCAGCAGACCTGGATCGCCTTCAGGTTATCGATCTTGTAGAGGGATGGGCCAAGCGTGATTTGCGAGTGTGCGTACAACGCAGCCCGCGTGAAAAGAATGTGTTGCGAGATCACCTGATAGAGATTCTTTGTCAGCCAGGAAATACTCGATAGTGCATGAGATCAGGTTTGCCGGTCCTTATACTTCAGCAGATTGGCCTGCGCGGGCCAGCACTCGGCGGGCTTGGCGAGCGACGGCCTCATCGACCATGACCCCGTTCACTTGCCCCACGCCTCGACAATTTTCGATCAGAATGGCCCGCGCTGCGGCGATCTCATCGACGGTCGGTGTGAACGCCTGATTGATGGCAGCAATCTGATTTGGGTGGATCGCCGCTTTACCGGCAAACCCCATGTCGGCAGCCTGGAGCGCTGCCCGCTCAAGCCCGGCCAAGTCGCGAATATCGAAAAAAGGAGAATCGATAGCAGCGATAGCCGCTGTCGCGCACGCGCTCACAAGCGATACACGTGCGAAGGTGAGATTCGCTGCAAAGGGTCCACAGCCTAAATCCGCCGCCAGATCCGCAGCCCCGAACATGAGGGCGGCGAGTCGGGGCGTCGCATGAGCGATGTCTGCCACCGCCTTGAGCCCTACTGCGCTTTCGATCAATCCGATCAAACGAGTGCTCAGACCTTTTTCGCTGAGCAGACGGTCCACTATCTGCAAATGTGCAACGGATTCGGTTTTTGGAAGTAGCAGAAATTCAGGCTGAACCGGACTTTCCAGCAGTTCAAGCACGTCACAAAGCCCCGCAGACGTATCCAGTCCGTTGATACGAATAATGCAAGGGAACCGCGCTTCCTTGGCAGCATTGAGTGTGGTGAAAGCAGTAGCACGAGCACTTTTTTTGTCTTTAGGCGCTATCGCGTCTTCCAGATCAATGATCAAAAAATCGGCATCCACCTCCTCGGCTTTGGCGAAACGTTCAGGATGTGTTGCCGGCGTGAAAAGAGCACTGCGCATACGTACGGACATTTTCTACTCCAGAGGGGGGTGACGGTGCCGCAAGGCGTGCTGTGATCCTTGCCGGCGCGTGAACCACCATAGCTAGACAAATCCCAATGGACTATTGTATGGAACTGTCGATCTTCATATGTTTTACAAATACCTATGGAGCTATTAGCTATGGAGTTACGTCACATCCGCTACTTTCTAGCCGTCGCTCAAGAGCAGAATTTCACCCGTGCGGCTCAGAACATCGGCATCGGTCAACCTCCATTGAGCTTGCAGATCCGCGACCTGGAGCGTGAAGTGGGCACCCGTTTATTTCACCGAATTCCGCAAGGCGCAGAATTGACTGCGGCAGGGCAGGCGTTTCATGACCTGGTTCGAAACATACCGGCTCAGGTAGAACGAGCAACGCACGCGGCTCAACGAGCCGCTCGGGGCGAGTTAGGGGCGCTGCGCATAGGTTTCACTGCCTCCGCAAGTTTCAATCCGGTCGTGGCTGCGGCGATTCGTAATTTTCGACGGGCCTACCCGGATGTTGATTTGACCCTGGAGGAAAGCAATACCATTCGATTGATGGCAGGCATTAACGAAGGTGACCTGGACGCGGTTTTTATACGCCCTGGAGTAGCTGAAGCTGATCATTTGACGATGCGAACTCTGTCGGAGGAACCATTGCTCGCAGTTCTACCGAAATGTCATGTGGCTGCACGCCAGAAAAAATTGAACCTGAAAGATCTCAGTAAGGACCCGTTTATTCTCTATCCCAGGGAAGTAGGACCCACCTTGTTCGACACCGTTATCGCTGCTTGCCGCGATGCTGGTTTTGACCCGATTCTGGGACAAAGCGCTCCACAACTTGCCTCTGTCGTGCATTTGGTAGCGGCAGAATTAGGGGTTTCGCTTGTACCGGCGTCGATGCAGCAAGTGCATGCCACAGGGGTGGTTTTCAAAGCGATCAATGATGTCTCCCCCATCGCCCGGCTTACACTCGCCTGGCGTCGCAGTGACAACTCGATTTTCCTGCAGAACTTTATAAATTGTGCAGTCAGTTAACTACACACTCTTCGCCGGTACGGAAGCCGACTACTTTCGAAAGCGGCCATTGTGAAGAGCTAAAAAATTGTCGTGAAGTGATTAGTTTTTTCACACCCACCGAATGAGCAAAAATACCAACAGCACATTCAATACGGCCAACGAACTCAAGCCCGCAAGCACTCCGCCAGCGCCCCAGGTCTGCAATAGGTAGCCGCCAGCGAGGGGAGTCAAGGCTTGTCCAATGAGCGAAGGCCGAGCCATGCGCCCCATCAGCAAAACATAATGGGTGGGCGACATAAGGGCCAGCGGCAGTAGTCCTCGAACGATCGCCCGCAAACCATTACCCGCGCCGTAGATCACCAGTCCCACTGCGGTCATTGCCGGCGCCATGGTCACCAGCAACAGACCAACTGCCACGAATACCACGCAGATCAATGTCGTCCAGATTGGATGTCTCTTTCGCGAAAACACTTGTAGAACACGTGAACCTACCTGACTTGGACCCAGCAAGGCGCTCAGTCCGATGGCGGCTGCGAGCGAATAGCCCTGCCCCTGCAACAATGAAATCAGCTGGACAGACATCGCCGTCATGATCACTGCACCCAACGCAAAAATCAGTGTGAGCAGCAGGTAGATCCGCCGGTCGATCGAGAGGCGTTCATCACTCACGGCACGGCTTTTTGCGAGTGGCCCCGCGCCCCGCGCCAGCACCCAGAGATAAAGCGGTGCTACGGCAATGACCAATAACACCCCGTATGCCAAGCACGTCGTGCGCCAGCCAACGTGCTCGATGACCAACGCAACCGCTGGCCATGACAGCGTTGTCGCAAACCCTGAAATAAGCGTGATCCCGGTAATCGCACTGCCCGCCCGCTCCCCGTACAGAGAACCTAAAGCGGCGAACAACGCTTCATACAGCCCCAGCGCCATACCGACGCCAATCACTGCCCAAGACAAAAGAAACATCGGCAACGAGGTCGAGCTCGCCATCAGAAACAACCCGATGGCGACGCCCAGGCCGCTACTGGCAAGGATGGGGCGGCCGCCGTAGCGGGCGATAAGCCGGCTGGTCAATGGCGCCAGCATTGCAGAAACCAGAATGCTCAGAGACAGCGCGCCATACACCCATTGGCTGGCCCAGCCGGTCTCTTTCATGATTGGCTCAGCCATGACGGCCATCAGGAAGAACGAACCTCCCCAGACCAGAACTTGCAGCATCCCCAATATAAAAATGCCGAATACGCCAGGCAGTCGCGTTTGATGGTTCAAGACAGTGTCATCAGTGGTGAGAAAAAAGCAGAAGTCGTGAGCAGCTGCGCAACAACGGGTAGGGGCTAACAGATTGGCCGATGGCTCAAAGCATGTGCCCGGCCCAGATTTTGCGATTGACCAGATCGGCTGCAATTTCGATAAAGGCATCCCCGACAAATTTCGCGGCCGGGCTGACGCGCCTGTCCGCGGGAAAGACCAGGACCAATTTACGCATGGGAGCGGGGTCGACCAACGGTGCCGCACTGAGCACGCCCGCTTCGATTTGCGCGTAAATCGAGGCCAACGGCAAAGCGGTCAAACCGAAGCCATTGCGGACCAGGTCGATCATCGCGCCGAAGGAATCGGCTTCAACGCTGGTCTTGAGCTTGATCCCGACTTCACGCGCACAATTATCCAAAATCACCCGAAGGCCATGTCGGGCGCTGGGCAATACCAACTGTTGCTCGGCCAGCGACGCGAACGACACCGGCGTATCAAGACGCAGGTTGGCGCTGGCAGGGCCGACCAGCAGCAGGTTTTCCATCATCACCGGCACGATACGCAGCGTGTGCAGGGGTTGCGGATCGTAGGAAATCGCCAGTTCCAACTCGCCACGCTGAACCCAATCCAGCAGGTAGCCGCTGAAGGCCGAGGAAAACCTGATGCCGAGATTCGGATGCGCCTCTTTGATCTTGCGAACCAGAGGGACGGTGACGATTTCCGCGACCGTCGGCGTTGTCCCGATGACCACCGTTCCACGGAAAGAGGTTTTTCCGCCCACCACCGAGCTTCGGATGGACTCCATCTCTTCCATGATTCGGGTGGCATGGGCCAGCACTTCGCGGCCGGCCTCGGTAATTTCCATGCCTCGCCCATGTCGGTCGAACAGGTAGGTGCCGAGTTCCTTTTCCAGTAACCGGATTTGCCGGCTCAGGGCCGGCTGCGCGATGTGAAGACGATCCGAGGCCTTGCTGAGACTGCCCAGCTCGGCCACATGAATCAGGGTCTTGAGTTGAACGACATCCATTACCAGGCCAGTCAGCATCGGGCTCGGCGCGATATGCGTCGAAAGTGCTGTGAGTGTAATCGCATTTGCGCACCTTGGAATGCCCCGCCAACCGTGTATCGCGAGGCCTCAAGACTGGCGAGTCGGCTGTATCCCCCAGCGCGCCGGGGCTGCACGCCAAGCTATAGAATTCAGGTATATCAGTTAGGCCTGCCTGACGGCTTATTAGCCTCCTGACTCTGCGGTAGCGTGCAATCAACGTCGGCGCCAAAGAGCGCTCGACTCACTACAAGAATAAGATTCGAGGGCTCGCGCCATGATGTTCAATGCTTCGTCTTACCTGACCTGTCCGATTTCCCCCGGCCACGTACAGCTCGCCATGCTCGTGCATCCTCCCTCCCCTTTCTCTTCAGTAAACCCGGCCACGAACGAGTTCACTCCGCTTCGTTAAACCCGACAACCCATCGAGCCAGTCACGTCGGACACGCATCAGCGTGCTCCTCGTATCGCCTCGCCTTGAAGAAAGGGTGAACAGCATGTCCGCATCAATCACAGACACCAAAGACCACGCTGCCGCAGCCGCTCCGATGAGAGCGCCGAACCGCGTCAAAGCCATCATGGGTGCCTGCTCGGGCAATCTGGTGGAGTGGTACGACTTTTTCATTTACGCCTACACTGCCATCTACTTTGCCGCTTCGTTTTTCCCCAAGGGGGACACCACCAGTCAGCTATTGGCGACCGCTGGGGTCTTCGCCGTCGGCTTTTTCATGCGCCCACTCGGTGGCTGGATATTCGGCTGGATTGCCGACACTCGTGGCCGCAAGGTGTCGATGATTATCTCGGTGTTCATGATGTGCGCCGGCTCGCTGCTGATCGCCGTCATGCCCACCTACGCAACCATAGGGGTCGCGGCACCGATCCTGCTGGTGGTGGCCAGGTTGATTCAGGGCCTGTCCGTCGGCGCGGAGTACGGCACCGGCGCCACCTACATCAGCGAAATTGCGACACCAGGTCGTCGCTGTTTCTATGGTTCCTTCCAGTACTTCACCATCATTGCCGGTCAGTTGCTGGCCTTGATGACCGTGGTCATTCTCCAGCAAACCCTGACCGGCGAAGAGTTGCGCGAATGGGGCTGGAGGATTCCGTTCTTCATCGGCGCCCTGAGCTCGATCGTGGTGGTGTATCTGCGGCGGGCCATGCATGAAACCGCAACCAAAAAAGACATGAACCGCAAAGATGCCGGCTCTCTGCGCGGCCTGTTCAAACACAAACGGGCGGTCGCTCTGGTGGTGGCGTTCACCATCGGTGGCTCGCTGTACTTCTACACTTTCACCACCTACATGCAGAAATTCCTGGTGATCTCCGCAGGCTTCAGCCCGGAAACGGTGAGCTTCATCATGACCGCCGCCCTGGTCGGCTTCATGCTCTGCCAGCCGCTCTTTGGTTTGCTCGCCGACCGCATCGGGATCAAGGCGCACATGCTGATGTTTTCCGGGTTGGCCATGTTGCTGGTGATTCCCCTGCTCTATTCATTGCAGTCGGTCAGCAGCCCGTTTATGGCGTTTCTGCTGGTGTTTGGCGGGCTGGCCATTGCCTCGCTCTACACCCCGATCGCCGGGATCGTCAAAGCCGAACTGTTCCCACCTGCCGTGCGCGCTCTGGGCGTGGGCTTTCCGTATGCCGTCGGCAATGCGGCATTCGGCGGCACTGCCGAGTACGTCGCCTTGTCGCTTCGTTCGCAGGGGATCGAGGAGTATTTCTTTTTCTATGTCGCCGCGGTGGTGACCATCACCTTCATCGCCGCGATGTTGATGCCGAATCTGTCTCGCTACGGGTACATCAGCGGTTCCGGTGAGATCGAAGAGCGCACCGGGCTCAAGGGTTACTCAAAACCGAGCGCTGCCGGGGTCTGACCAAGAAATTTGAGCGCCAAAAGTCCTGTGGGAGCGCGCGGTGCCGCGATCCCACAGGTTCTGCGCCCTGTTTTGTTATTGCGCAGTGCTCGCCTGGAAATCGGCGATCTGTTGCCACATCGCGATCGGATTGGAATACATCGGGAAATGCCCACACTCGGGAATGGGCGCCAGCCGCACACCTTCTGCCTGGATGTGTGGCAAGTAGGACAATGACGCGTTCCGTTCGCCGTACATGAACATCCGCGGGCACTTCAACCCGAGGAACTTGCTCATCAGGTCGGCGTTATCGGAGAGGTCGACCATCGACTGAAAAATCCCTCGCACCGCACCGGCACGCACCTTGTGCCGCAAGCTCGCGGAATAGAGTGCGCTGGCATACGCCGGGGCGTGCCGGGCACGTTCGATGAAGGCGGCGAAAAACGCCTCGGGATCGTCGCTCGGATAATCGACTATCTGCCGGCTGAGGAAGCAGTCTTCCGGGGCGATATTGCCCTCGATATCGACGAAGCTAAGCACCCGATCCGGGAACTGATGGGCCAGCATCAGCGCGGTCAGCCCGCCCATCGAGTGGCCGACCAGATGGAAGCGCTCGATACCGAAATGCGCCAGCACCTGCAGCGCCGTCTGCAACAAAAAGGGAATGGAAATCCTGGAAAGGTCACTGCACTGGCTTTCTCCGCAACCCGGTGCGTCGTAAGCGATGAAAGGGTGACCGGCAAACGCGGGCTGATGCACGATATCGGCGTAGTCCTCCTTGGTCGAACCAAACCCATGCAGGAACACAATCGGCGCCAGGTGGCCGTCGCGATGGATGGCGGCCACGTTCAGCTGGACACCCTCCACCGTCAGAGGGAGTTGCACGTGAGTGAACATTTCTGGTGAGGGCAAGATGTTGGACTCCTTGAGCGGAAAGGTTACGCCGAGCCTGGCTGCCAGCAGCCAGGCTCGCAATTTCAAGGGAATCGGGTGTTCTGTAAATTCCTGATTGAGGAAGGCTTTCATAGGCCAATCCTATCAATCGGTGTTCGCACACAGTCCTTGGGCCAACTCACACCTTGGCCCGGAACCGGGCAACGACGTCCTCCACCACCGGATTGGGCCGATCGGCATTCCAGGCCACTGCGGTGGTCACGACATTGAGCTTCTGGCTCAGCGCCCGAAACACAACGTTGTCCGGCGCCAGTTTTTTCAGTGACGCCGGCACCAGTGCGATGCCTTGGCCATAGCTGACAAAAGCAATTTGCGAAGCGACGGAACGCACTTCATGCAGCACCCGAGGGGAAAACCCGCTGGCCCGGCAGGTCGCGATCAGATTGTCGAAGTACACCGGGCTGACCTTGCGGGAAAACATCACCAACGGCTCATTGGACAGACTGGACAGACTGATGCGTGTGCGCGAAGCCAAGGGGTGATCACTGGGCAGCGCCACCACCAGGCGATCCTCCAACAGCGGCAGTGAATTGATCGAAGCGCCAAGATCACCGTCCAGCCGGGCGAAGGCCAAATCGATATCACCGGCCTCCAGTGCCGGGACGGCTTCGACGCTGTCGATTTCGCGCACGGACACGGTGAGGTGCGGGTAATCGTTCTTCAGCTGCTCGATCAGCCCCGGCAACACATCGAACATCGCCGTGGAAATCGCACCGATGGTCAACATCCCCGACTGCCCCGCCACCGCCTCCTCCACGGCGAGCTCCAGACGCTCCAGTTGGTCGGCGAACTTGCGCACCGCCGGCAGGATCGCGGCGCCAACAGGGGTCAGTTTCGCCCCGCGTCGCGAACGGTCGAACAGCTTGACCTTGAGCGCCTGCTCCAGCACCTGGATCTGCTCGCTCAGCGGTGGCTGGGACATGCCCAGCCGCTTGGCCGCGCGGCCGAAATTCTGTTCTTCGGCCACCGCGAGGAACAACCAGAGATGACGAATCAGACGAAAATTGATCATGATTTATCCATAGGTTTAGCGTATCCAACGCTTCTGTGATTCGTAATATACCTATCAAATGCTCTCGCAGACACTGGGCGCCTCCGTCACCACTGGGGCTTTTCCAATGATTAACAAGAGCATGATCCACAAGAGTTTGCTGGATCGCTTGGCGGCGCTGGATACCAATACGGTTTCCGATGCGCTCGACTTCCTCGGCCTGCCGGGTGCCACCGTTGGGCTGCGCCCGTTGTGGAACTGCCCAAGGATCGTCGGCCGCGCCAGCACGGTGCTGCTGGCGCCAAAATCCGACAGTGCGCCCACAGTGCACCTGATTACCCCGGTGGTTGAACAGATCGACAGCGACGATCGCGTGCTGGTGATCGCCGGTGGTATCGAAGGCATCTCCTGCTGGGGTGACATCCTCGCAAACGCAGCGGCCGGCAAGAAAGTGCGCGGCACGGTGATCGACGGTTTCAGTCGCGACATCGACGGTAGCGAAGCCATCGGTTACCCGGTTTACGGCCGTGGCGTGACCATGATCAGCGCGCGCAATCGGGTGGTGCAGATCGATGCTGGCGTGACGATCAACGTCGCCGGCGTCGATGTCAGCGAGAACGACTATGTCATCGCCGATACCTGCGGCACGGTGTTCGTGCCCTCAACCCATATCGAGAAAGTGGTCGACCTTGGCGAGCGTATTGCTCGCCGCCAGGACGGCATGGTCGAGGCAGTCCGCAGCGGTCGCTCGGTAGCCGAAGTGATGCATGACACCCAATTCGAAGCGATCCACGTGGAGCACGCCTGATGAACATCGAAGACAAAGAACTGGTCGCCTTGTTTGAAGGTCTGGACACTCCGGGTGTCTCCGATGCCCTGGACAAACTTGGCCTGCCCGGCCAATGCCTCGGTGTGGCGCCACTGGACAACTACAGCAAGGTCATCGTCGGTCCGGCGTTCACCGTGCAATACGTCTCGGCTAGCGTACCGCCTGGCACCGTGGGCGATTTCATCGAAGACGTGGCGCCCGGCGACGTGGTGGTCATCGACAACGGCGGCCGCACCGACTGCACCGTCTGGGGCGACATCATGACCCAGTACGCCGGCACCCGGCAGATCGCCGCCACGGTCATCGACGGCGTATGCCGTGACGTGAACAAGGCGCTGGGCGATGGCTATCCGATCTTCAGCAAGGGCCGCTTCATGCGTACCGGCAAAGACCGGGTGCAGGTGCAGTCGGTCAACCAGCCAGTGTCGATCGGCACCGCACGGGTCTGCTCCCGAGACATCGTGGTCGCCGACGCCAACGGCGTGGTGATCGTGCCTCGCGCGCGTGCGGCGGAAGTGGCGGCGTGTGCCCGTCAGATCGAATCGGTCGAAGCCGACATTCGTGCCCTGATCGCTCAGGGCAAAACCCTTAAGGAAGCCCGGGCCGCCCTGGGCTACCACAGCCTGCAGAGGAAAGCCTGATGAGCACGCTCCCCTTCCCCGCGGATTTTCACCAACGGGCAAAAGTACTGGGCAGTTCGACGCTGTATGAAGCGTCCCATCTGCCCTGCGCGGTCGACAGTGTGATCCGCCCGATCTGGGACGGCGCCTTCATCGCCGCCCCCGCCTACCCGCTGGAATGTTCGCCGGGCGACAACCTGGCCCTGCACCTGGCGATGGAACGAGTGCCCCGTGGCAGCGTACTGGTCGTGGGCACGGGCGGTTTCATCGCCGGTTACTGGGGCGAAGTGCTCACCGTGGCGGCCGAAGCGGCTGGCGTGGTAGGTCTGGTGATCGATGGCGGCGTACGCGATATCGCGGCCCTGAAGAAACGCCAGTTCCCGGTATTTGCCCGTGGCATCTCGGTCAAAGGCACGGTCAAGGCCAGCGCCCCGTCGGTGGGGCAACCGTTCAATTTCAACGGTGCCTTGGTGGCTCAGGGTGATCTGGTGGTGGCCGACGATGACGGCGTCATCATCATCCCCAAGGCGGATGCGGCGCGTACCCTGGCCGAAGGCGAGGTGCGCGCGAACAAGGAAACGCAGATGATGCAGGCGCTGACCGAAGGCCGCTCGACCCTGGAATTGATGAACCTGACCGAGTGGAGAACCCGCGCATGAGCCTTGATATCCAACGACTGAACCAGCGCCTGGCCAGCGCGCAACCTTCCGCGACCTACCGGATCATGGACCGGGTGGCGGAACGCCGGGCACAAGGCGCGAAGATCATTTCGCTGTGCGCCGGCGAGCCCGACTTCGATACCCCCAGGCATGTGCGCGAAGCGGCCATTAATGCCATTGAACACGGCCATACCCGCTACACCCAGGTCGCCGGGGTCCGTTCACTGCGAGAAGCAGTGGCCGCCAAATTCCGCCGCGAGAATGGCCTGGACGTCACCTGGCAAGACACCCTCGTCTGCAACGGTGGCAAACAGGTGATCTACAACGCCCTGGCTGCAACACTCAACGAGGGCGACCAGGTTATCGTGCCGGCGCCGTACTGGGTCAGCTACCCGGAGATGGTGCAACTGTGCGGCGGTGAAGCGCGGATCGTCACCTGCGACGCCGACACCGGTTTCAAGCTGACGCCCCCGGCACTGGCCGCCGCGATCACCCCGCAAACCCGCTGGTTGATCCTCAACTCACCGTCCAATCCCACCGGCGCGGTGTACAGCGAGGCTGAGCTTCGCGCACTGGCGGCGGTGTTGCTGGATCACCCCCATGTACTGATCCTGGCCGACGACATCTATGAGCACCTGATCTTCGACGATCAAGCGTTCCATACCCTGGCCCATGCGGAGCCACGACTGGCTCCGCGAACCCTGACCATGAACGGTGTCTCCAAGGCCTACGCCATGACCGGCTGGCGCATCGGTTTTGCCACCGGGCCGCGCTGGTTGCTGGAGGCCATGGAAAAACTGCAAGGCCAGCAAACCTCTGGCGCCAGTTCCATCTCGCAACAGGCGGCACTCGCAGCACTGGAGGGGCCTAAGGATTTCATCCACGAAAGCCGTGTCGTGTTCCAGCGCCGCCGAGACTTGATGGTGACGCTGCTGAACGACATTCCAGGACTCGAATGCGCGGCTCCAGCAGGTGCGTTCTATGCATTCGCCTCCTGCGCCGGACTGATTGGCCGAACGTCCCCAGGCGGGCGAGTTCTGCACACCGACGAAGATGTGGCCCACGCGCTGCTCGACGAAGCAGATGTGGCCGTGGTGCATGGCAGCGCTTTTGGCCTTGGCCCTTACATTCGCATTGCCTATGCACTGGATGACGCTTCATTGCGCAAGGCCTGCGAGGCGATACGCGCATTCTGCGCTGCTCTGCGTTAACTCGAATATGGACCAAGCAAAACCCGGCCACGGCCGGGTTTTCTTTATGCGGCACATTCGATAGAGCACGCATTTGGCTGCAGCCTCTCATCGATAAAAGTGATCTGTTGAGCGGAATATTTGTCGCTTTTTTTGCAGATTCACACTCATTACTTTGGCCGGACAACACCGACAAAAACAAGGTCCACCCCATGTCTATGCCTGAAGTCATAAAACCTGTTGTGCGCAGCAATTACCGCTGGGTGGTTGCGGCCCTGATTTTTCTGATTTACACCATCGCTGCCGCCGACCGGGCCAACCTGGGTGTCGCGCTGCCGTTTATTCGTAAAGAGTTTGAAATGAGCAATGCCGAGGCCGGTGGCTTGATGAGCCTGTTTCTGCTGGCCTATGCCCTGGCACAAATCCCTTCCGGGTTTGCTTTCGGCCGTTACGGCGTCAGCAGGATCCTGCCTGGCGCCATGGTGCTGACCTCATTGCTGACCGGTCTGGTGGGTACTGCCAGCTCACTGTTGGCATTGAAACTGTATCGCCTGGGACTTGGCGTCGCTGAAGGCCCACTGCCGATCAGCATGACCACGACCATCAACAACTGGTTTCCAGCGCGGGAAAAAGGCACCGCCTCAGGGATATTTCTGTCCGCCGTCAAGTTCGGGCCAGTGATCGTGCCACCGCTCTGTGCAGTGATCATTTCGGTATGGGGCTGGCGAGAGATCTTCTACTTTTTCGCCCTGCCCGGCATCGTACTGGCGGTGATCTGGTACTTCATGGTCACCGATCACCCTTCCCGGAGCCGGTTCGTCAACGCAGCCGAGCTCAACCACATCATCGAGGAAACCGGCAGCACAGAAGCGACTCAGCAAACCCGCCCACGGAAGATTCCAGCCTGGGTGGGCAAACTCGATCGAGTCATACGTGCACGCCATGAAACGCCCCTGGAGACCAACCGGCAGGTGTTCAAGTCCTGGAACATCTGGGGCTGCGCCACCAGTTATTGCTTCCAACTGGGCGTATCGAGCGTACTGCTGGCCTGGATTCCGACCTACCTGATGACGGTCAAACAGTTCTCGATCATGAACATGGGGCTGGTGTCGGCTGCGCCATGGGTGGGCGCCGTGCTCGGCAACCTGCTGGGTGGTTTCTGCTCGGACCGGCTAATGGGCGGGCGGCGTAAACCCGGCATGCTGCTGTCTGCGCTCGGCACGTCGCTGATGATGTATCTGCTGATCAATTCGCCCGCCGAACCCCTGCCCTATGGCTTGTTGCTGATGCTGACCGGCGTTGTGCTGAGCCTGGGCTTCTCCTCCTACATGGTTTACCCAATGGGCCTGACCACCAAAAAGACGTTCCCCATTTCCAACGCCATCGTGAACATGATCGGTCAGTTGGGCGCGGCGGCCACCCCCTTCATTACCGGGCTGCTGCTGGACAACTATGGCTGGAACTATGTGTTCGCCTGGCTGGCGGTCGGCTCATTTATCAGCTTCATCCTCTTGCTGACCATTTCCGAGCCTCGGGCGAGATTGAACGCCCCGGTTTGAAATGCATTGCGAACAAAGCCGAGCCGCTCATGTGAGCGGCTTCTGTTTGAACGATTCTGTCATCACTGCGAGGCGTTACACATGTCCCCCCAAGACAAAGAATTGGTTGCCCTGTTTGAAGGCCTGGATACGCCGGGTGTGTCCGATGCCCTGGATAAGCTGGGCCTGCCTGGCCAGTGCCTGGGCATCATGCCACTGGATAACTATCGGCAAGTGGTGGTCGGGCCAGCCTTCACCGTGCGCTACGTCAGCGCCAGTTGCCCGCCGGGAACGGTCGGAGATTTCATCGACGATGTGGCCGAAGGCGACGTGGTGGTGATCGACAACAACGGGCGCACCGATTGCACCGTCTGGGGCGACATCATGACCCAATATGCAGGGAGCCAACGGATTGCAGCGACCGTTATCGACGGTGTCTGCCGAGATGTCAGCAAGGCACTCGGTGATGGCTATCCACTGTTCAGCAAAGGCCGGTTCATGCGTACCGGGAAAGATCGGGTCGAAGTAGCGTCGGTCAATCAGCCGGTGTCCATCGGCCAGGCCCGCGTGTGCGCCAGAGACATTGTGATCGCCGACGCCAACGGCGTGCTCATCGTGCCTCGGGAACGTGCCAGTGAAGTGGCCGCCTGCGCCCGCTCGATCGAAGCGGTGGAAGCCCATATCCGCGCCCTGATCGCTGAAGGAAAATCCCTCAGGGAGGCCAGGTCAGAGTTGGGTTACCACACCCTGCAACGCAAGTCCTGATCATGACAAAGGGCGAGCACCCACCTCTGTGAATGCTCACCCTTTGATCTTGAAGATGCACCGATAACAGGTCAGACCGTCAGCGGTTTTTCTCCTGTATCACCCTGAACATCCAGCGCAGTTGCATGACGCTCGGCCTCGTCCTCACTCACCAACTCGCCCTCCCATTTGGCCACCACCGCTGTTGCGATGGAATTGCCCACCGCGTTGGTCGCCGAGCGGCCCATGTCCAGAAAGGTATCGATCCCTAGAATGAGCAGCAGACCGGCTTCGGGGATATCGAACTGAGTCAGGGTCGCTGCAATGACCACCAGCGAAGCACGCGGCACGCCGGCCATGCCTTTGGAGGTCAGCATCAGCGTCAACAGCATGGTGATCTGCGTACCGATAGACATCTCGATGCCATACGCCTGAGCGATGAACAGCACGGCAAAGGTGCAGTACATCATCGAGCCATCCAGATTGAAGGAATAGCCCATGGGCATGACGAAACTGGAGATTCTGCGTTTGACTCCAAAACGATCCAGCGCGTGAAGAATCTTCGGGTAAGCCGACTCGGAACTGGCAGTGGCAAAAGACAGAAGGAAAGCCTCTCTGATCAACACCACCAGTTTGAACACACGCCGTCCGAGGAACATCCAGCCGGCAAACACCAACATGACCCAGAGCACGATCAGCCCGAAATAGAAGTCACGCATGAACACGGCGAACTTGACCAGAATGGACAGGCCGTTGATGGCAACGGTCGCTGCCATGGCCGCCATCACCGCCAGTGGTGCAAGCTTCATCACATAACCGGTGACCTTCAACATTGCGTGGGACAGGTCTTCGATGACATTCACCAGGCCGGCGGCTTTCTTGCCCAAGGAGGCCAACGCGACGCCGAAAAATATCGAGAACACCACGATTTGAAGAATTTCGTTGGTGGCCATGGCCTCCGCGAAGGATTTTGGCACCAGATGGGTCATGAAATCCTTGAGGGTGAATACCGACGTTTGCAAGTTGGTTGTACTGGTCACGTCTGGCAGCGGCAATCCCAGGTTGTGCCCGGGCTGCAACATGTTCGCCATGACCAACCCCACCGACAGCGAGATCAATGAGGCTGTCACGAACCAGCCCAGTGCCTTGCCGAATACCCGGCCGATAGCGCTTGCATCCCCCATATGAGCGATGCCCACCACCAGGGTCGAGAACACCAGAGGAGCGATGAGCATTTTGATCAGGCGTAGAAAAATGTCAGAGATGACCGAGATATAACCGGCGATCCTGGTTGCCATCGCTTTGTCCGGGAAGTTCAGGAAAATCATGTAACCGATAAGAACCCCCAATAGCATGGCGATCAGAATGCCTGCCGCAGCCGGTAGCCTGTTTTTCATTAGGTGTAACCCCTTCTTATTGTTGTTGCGTCGGTTACGCGCTGTAACCCCGTAGCCGGAAAACTACCCTAGCCCCACCTCCTCAATAAGAGCGGATCACGCTCTAGCTGATATGCCCGAATGCTATGGCCCGGCGCCCAGGCTCGGCACCTTTGCGCAAGGCTGCTGCTCGGTTTTGCTCTTCCCATAATGTGTGGTTATCGCCGTTCCCTGCTGCGCCACGCACTCACCTCCAAGCTATACAGAACAGGCATATCTCAAAGACAAAAACGGTAGTCGTCGGCAGCAATCAGCACTCCCAGAATGTGTGAAAACACAAAAGCAGCACTGCTTGGGAGACTGGCATGTCAACAGAAGCTGAACAAACCGTGGGACAGGATTGGCAGGAGGACGTGTTCCGCGTGCTCAAGGCCCACGACGTCAAACATGTGGTCTTCGTACCGGATGCAGGCCACTCGGCGGCCATCCGCATGTCGTATGCCGACCCGGACATCAAGGCCGTCGTCCTCACCACCGAAGAAGAAGGCATCGGCTACCTCGCTGGCGCCTGGCTGGGCGGTGAGCGCGGCGCACTCTTGATGCAATCCAGCGGTGTCGGCAACTGCATCAACACCCTGGCACTGCAGGTCTGTGCCGGTTTCCCGCTGTTGATGGTGGTGACCATGCGCGGTGACTGGGCCGAGTTCAACGCGTGGCAGAACCCGATGGGCCAGGCCACCGAAGCCTCCCTGAACCTGATGAAAGTCATGACCTGGCGCGCCGACGTTCCCGAAGACGTCGCCCCGCTGCTGCACGGTGCCGCGACCATGGCCTTCAACGGTGATTCGTCCACTGCCCTGCTGCTCGGCCAGCGCCTGATTGGAGAAAAGAAATGGGTCAAGTAAGCGCCAACCACACCCTGTGCCGCCGCGAAGTGGTCAAGGCCTTGCTGGCCGACCGCAAAGACGTGCTGGTCGTGACCGGCCTGGGCTCGGCGTCCTATGACGTCATGGCCGCCGGCGACCACGATCTGAATTACTACCTCTGGGCCGCCATGGGCAGTGCCATCACCGTCGGCCTGGGCCTGGCGAACGCCCAGCCGGACAAGTCAGTGGTGGTGGTCACCGGTGACGGCGAGTTGCTCATGGGCTTCGGCGCACTGGCCACCGTCGCGCTGCAAAAACCCGCCAACCTGACCATCGCTGTGCTGGATAACGGTCACTTTGGCGAAACCGGCATGCAAGTCAGCCACGCGGGTTTTGGTATTTCCCTGGACCAGGTGGCGAAGACCTGCGGCTTCAGCTGGACCGACGAAATCCGTGACATGCAAGGCGTGCATGACCTGCGCGAGCGCTTCGCCACCCGCGACGGCGTCAAGCTCGCAACGATCAAGATCAAAGCGGAAAACCCGCCACGGGTGCTGCCACCGCGTGATGGTCACTACATCAAAAATCGCTTTCGTGCTGCGCTGGGTTTCAACCCGATCTGATTGCGCCCTACCCGGACCGCGTCACGCAGGGCTGATGCCGTGCGTGACGCGTTGAGGAGAATAATAATGACTGATCGCAACGCTGAAGAACTCAATGCCATCCGCGAGGGCGTACGCGCTCTTTGCGCAGAATTCGATGCCGCTTACTGGCGCAAAATCGACGAAGAAAAAGGCTTTCCAGAAACCTTCGTCAAGGCCCTGACCGACGCGGGCTGGCTGGCGGCGATGATCCCGGTTGAATACGGCGGCTCCGGCCTGGGGCTGGCCGAGGCCTCGGTGATCCTCGAAGAAGTGAACCGCTGCGGCGGCAATTCCGGGACCGTGCACGGGCAGATGTACAACATGTTCACCCTGCTGCGTCACGGCAGCGAGGCGCAGAAAAGTTACTACCTGCCGAAGCTGGCCAACGGTGAATTGCGCCTGCAATCGATGGGCGTGACCGAGCCCACCACCGGCACCGACACCACCAAAATCAAGACCACCGCCGTACGCAAAGGCGACAAGTACGTGATCAACGGGCAGAAGGTGTGGATCTCGCGGATCCAGCATTCCGACTTGATGATCCTGCTGGCGCGCACCACGCCCTTGGCCGACGTGAAGAAAAAATCCGAAGGCATGTCGATCTTCCTCGTCGACCTGCGCGAGGCCATCGGCAACGGCATGACCGTGCAGCCCATCGCGAACATGGTCAACCACGAAACCAACGAGTTGTTCTTCGACAACCTGGAAATCCCCGCTGACAGCCTGATTGGCGAAGAAGGCAAAGGCTTCCGGTACATCCTCGACGGCTTGAATGCCGAACGCACCCTGATTGCCGCCGAGTGCATCGGTGACGGTCGCTGGTTTATCGAAAAGGCCAGCGCCTATGCCCGCGACCGCGTGGTGTTCGGGCGCCCGATCGGGCAGAACCAGGGCGTGCAATTCCCGATCGCCGAAGCCCACATCGAAATCGAAGCGGCCGACCTGATGCGCTGGCGTGCCTGCGAGGAATACGACAGCGTGATCAACGCCGGGGCCAGCGCCAACATGGCCAAGTACCTGGCAGCGAAAGCCTCCTGGGAGGCGGCCAATGCTTGCCTGCAAACCCACGGCGGTTTCGGTTTCGCCTGCGAATACGACGTCGAGCGCAAGTTCCGCGAAACCCGTCTGTATCAGGTAGCGCCCATCTCCACCAACCTGATCCTGTCGTACGTTGCCGAACACCTGCTCGAACTGCCGCGCTCTTTCTAATAACAAGAGAGATAAACATCATGAGCCAGCCCAAAGGCCTCCGCCCGCTCGATGGCATTACCGTCGTCAGCCTTGAGCATGCCATTGCAGCGCCCTTCTGCACCCGCCAACTGGCCGACCTCGGCGCCCGGGTGATCAAGGTCGAACGTCCAGGCACAGGTGATTTCGCCCGGGGCTACGACCAACGCGTCAACGGCTTGGCTTCGCACTTCGTCTGGACCAACCGCTCGAAAGAAAGCCTGACCCTCGACCTGAAACAGGACTCGGCCACCGAGGTGCTGGACAGTTTGCTGGCCACTGCCGACGTGCTCGTACAGAACCTCGCGCCCGGTGCCGCTGCGCGGATGGGATTGTCATTTGAGGTGTTGCACCAGCGCTTTCCGCGCCTGATTGTCTGTGACATTTCAGGCTATGGCGTCGGTGGTCCCTACGAGAAGAAAAAAGCCTACGACCTGTTGATCCAGAGTGAAGGCGGCTTTCTGTCGGTCACCGGCAGCCCGGGCGAGGACGAAATGGCCAAGGCCGGTTGCTCCATCGCCGACATTGCGGCCGGCATGTACGCGTACACCGGGATTCTGTCCGCGCTGCTGTTGCGCGAACGGACCGGCGAAGGCAGCCACCTCGATGTGTCGATGCTCGAAAGCTTGGTCGAGTGGATGAACTACCCGATGTACTACGCCTACGACGGGGCGCCTCCGCCCCCTCGCGCCGGTGCAGCGCACGCCACCATTTACCCCTATGGCCCCTTCCCCATCGGTGACGGCACCACCGTGATGCTGGGTTTGCAGAACGAACGTGAATGGCAGCTGTTTTGCGAGAAGGTGCTGCTTGCACCCGAACTGGCGAAAGATGCTCGTTTCTCGGCCAACTTCAAACGAGTCGAGAACCGCAACGCGCTGCGGGAACTGATCATCGAATCGTTCTCCACGCTCAACTTCGATGCGGTGATCGATCGCCTCGACCATGCGCAGATCGCCAACGCCCGGGTGAATGACATGCAAGGTGTCTGGGACCACCCGCAACTTCAGGCCCGTGACCGTTGGCGAGCCGTCGAAACCTCCGCCGGCCCCGTTCCAAGCCTGATCCCGCCCGGCAGCAACAATGCATTCGAGCCACGCATGGATGCCGTACCAGGTCTTGGCCAACACACCGAACAGCTGCTCAGGGAACTGGGGCTGGGCGCGGAGCGCATTGAAGAAATGCGCGCCGCCGGGGCCATCTGACTGCAACGATCAAAGATTTTCGAGAGAACACTGCCCAATGAAGATCCTCGTAGCTGTGAAACGCGTGGTCGATTACAACGTGAAAGTTCGTGTGAAAGCGGACCATTCCGGCGTCGACCTCGCTAACGTGAAGATGTCGATGAACCCGTTCTGCGAAATCGCCGTAGAAGAAGCTGTACGCCTGAAAGAGAGCGGTATTGCGACTGAAATCGTCGTTGTTTCCATCGGCCCGTCCACCGCTCAAGAGCAACTGCGCACCGCGCTGGCCCTGGGTGCCGACCGCGCCATCCTCGTCGAATCCGCTGAAGACATGACCTCCCTGGCCGTGGCCAAGCTGCTCAAGGCGGTGGTCGACAAGGAACAGCCTCAGCTGGTGATCCTCGGCAAACAAGCCATCGACAGCGACAACAACCAGACTGGCCAGATGCTCGCGGCATTGAGCGGCTACGGTCAGGGCACGTTCGCATCCAAAGTCGAAGTCAGCGGCGACAGCGTTGCCGTGACCCGCGAAATCGACGGCGGCGCGCAGACCGTTTCCCTGAAGCTGCCGGCCATCGTCACCACCGACCTGCGTTTGAACGAGCCGCGCTACGCGTCCCTGCCAAACATCATGAAAGCCAAGAAGAAGCCTCTCGAGACGCTGACTCCGGACGCTTTGGGCGTTTCCACCGCCTCCACCAACACAACCTTGAAAGTCGAAGCGCCAGCTGCACGCAGCGCGGGTATCAAGGTCAAGTCGGTGGCTGAGCTGGTGGAGAGATTGAAGAACGAAGCGAGGGTGATCTGAATGACGATTCTGGTAATTGCTGACTATTCAAATGACCAGCAGGACAACAAAGTGCTGGCCCCGGCCACGCTGAACACCGTGGCTGCCGCCGCGAAAATCGGTGGCGACATCCACGTTCTGGTGGTCGGCGCACTTGTTGGTGCAGTGGCTGAAGCCGCGGCGAAAATTGCCGGTGTGGCGAAAGTGTTGGTGGTCGACAACGCCGCCTACGCGCATCAACTGCCGGAAAACGTTGCCCCGTTAGTGGCAGGTCTGGTGATCGAGCAGCGCACGATTTACAGCCATGTGCTGGCCTCGGCCACCTCCAACGGCAAAAACATCCTGCCACGCGTAGCCGCTCAGTTGGACGTTGATCAGATCTCCGAGATCATCTCGGTCGAAAGCGCCAACACCTTCAAGCGCCCGATCTACGCCGGTAACGCCATCGCCACCGTGCAGTCCGACGCGGCGGTCAAAGTGATCACCGTGCGGGCTACCGGTTTCGACCCGGTGGCTGCTGAAGGTGGTTCAGCGGTCGTCGAAGCGGTCGCCACCGTTTACGACGAGGGGAAATCCAGCTTCGTCAGTGAAGAACTGGCCAAGTCCGATCGTCCGGAACTGACCGCTGCCAGGATCGTCGTTTCCGGCGGTCGCGGCATGCAGAACGGCGACAACTTCAAACACCTGTACGCCCTGGCCGACAAGCTGGGCGCTGCCGTCGGTGCTTCACGCGCTGCGGTTGACGCAGGTTTCGTACCCAACGACATGCAAGTCGGTCAGACCGGCAAGATCGTTGCGCCGCAGCTGTACATCGCCGTCGGTATCTCCGGCGCGATCCAGCACCTGGCCGGCATGAAAGACTCCAAAGTGATCGTGGCGATCAACAAGGACGAAGAAGCGCCGATCTTCCAGGTGGCCGATTACGGCCTGGTGGCGGATTTGTTCGAAGCGATTCCAGAAATGGCCGCCCTGGCCTGATCACCGACCGACAGGAGCGACATGTATGAGCAATATCGATTTTTCAGCGTGGATCGGACGTCATCAGGAAAGCCAGGACCGGATCAGCTTCAACCTGGTCAAACGCATTGCCGCCACCTTGAGCGAAGTGGCGCCACTGCCTGGCGAAGCGCTGCCGCCGCTGTGGCACTGGGCGTTTTTTCAGGAGCCGGTTGCCGCCAGCGAACTGGGCCCGGACGGCCATCCAGCGCTCGGCGGCTTCCTGCCGCCAGCCCACAACCGCAATCGCATGTGGGCCGGTAGCCGAATCGAGTTCTACCAGCCCTTGAAGGTAGAGGCGGATGTGACCTGCGTATCGACCATTCTCAACGTCGAAGAGAAGCACGGTCGCACCGGGTCGTTGCTGTTCGTCACGGTACGCCATGAGTATTTCCAGGACGACCAACGCGCCCTGCAAGATGAGCAGGACATCGTCTACCGGGAACCGACACCGCCCAAACTGAGCGGCACCGAAGCGCTCCCTGAAGGCCAATGGCGAGACCCGGTCGAACCTTCCCCGACCCTGCTGTTCCGCTATTCCGCGGTCACCTTCAATGGCCACCGGATTCACTATGACTGGCCCTACGTCACAGAGACCGAAGGCTATCCGGGGTTGGTAGTGCATGGTCCATTGATCGCCACCCTCAACTTGCGTGCCTTCACCAGAGCGCACCCGACCGCGCGCTTGAAGCGCTTCGCGTTCCGGGGTGTCAGGCCGCTGATTTCACCGCAACCCTTCGAAGTGGGCGGGCGTCTGATCGACAGCGGCAAGGCGCAGGTTTGGGCGGGCAATCAGGACGGCACCGCACAAATCGGTGAAGTCGAGTTCAGCGAGGGAGAAACCCCATGAATCCATCGATCGTTCGCACCGCCCTGTTTGTCCCGGCCACGCGTCCAGAGCGCATCCCCAAAGCCATCGCCACCGGCGCGGACCGGGTGATTGTCGACCTGGAAGATGCCGTACAGGAAAACCTCAAGGAACAGGCCAGGGATAATCTGCAGCGCTTCTTGAGTGACCACCCGGACGCCCGGATTCTGGCTCGCGTAAATGCCCCGGATCACTGGGCACACGCTGCAGACCTGGATCTTTGCCGACGCCATGCCGGTGTGACCGCCATTCTGCTGCCCAAGGCTGAAACCTGTGCGCAAGTGCACACCGCAGGCAGCACCGGCAAACCGGTCTGGCCGATCATCGAAAGCGCCAAAGGCTTGGCTGCACTTGGCTCGATTGCCAACGCCCCGGGTGTTGAGAGGCTGTCGTTCGGCAGTCTCGATCTGGGCCTGGACCTGAACCTGACCACCGGCAGCCGCGCCGCCGATGAAGTGCTCAGCCACGCCCGTTATGCCGTGTTGCTCTGGACCCGGGTTGCCGGGCTAGCGCCTGCGCTGGATGGTGTTTTCCCCTCGATCGAGGACACCACCGGCCTGCACGACGCCGTTGAATTTGCCCGCGACATGGGCTTCGGCGGCGCACTGTGCATCCATCCGAGCCAAGTGGCGATCATCCATCAGGCATTACAACCCACCGCTGAAGAATTGCACTGGGCGCGACGCATCATCGATGCCGCCAGCTCCGGGGAAGGCGTGTTCGTGATGGATGGGCAAATGGTCGATGCACCGGTCATTGGTCGTGCCCAAGCCATTCTGGCGCGCGCGAACCAGCCATTTTGATTCTCACCCTGCAGGACGGTGTCATGACCCCAATTTCCAGTCTCACCCATGCCATTTCGATCAACCCCGCCACTGGCGAGCAGATCGGCCACTACCCTTTCGAATCCCCATCGACCCTGGACGCCGCATTGTCGCGCGCCGCTGCCGGGTTCCGCGTCTGGCGCAGCAAACCCGTTGATCAACGCTCGCAGCTGTTGATCGCCCTGGCTCAGGTATTGCGCGACAACGCCGCCACGATGGCGAACATGATCACCCAGGAAATAGGCAAGCCCATCACTCAGGCACGCGGTGAAATCGAAAAGTGCGCGCAGCTTTGCCAGTGGTACGCCGAACACGGCCCTGCCATGCTGAGTGCCGAACCGACAATGGTCGAGGGCGGCAAGGCACGCATTGAATACCGCCCGCTCGGGCCGATTCTCGCCGTGATGCCATGGAATTTCCCGATCTGGCAGGTCCTGCGCGGCGCCGTTCCAGCACTGATCGCCGGTAATACCTACGTCCTCAAACATGCCCCCAACGTGATGGGCTGCGCCTGGCTGTTGCGGGATGCCTTCAAGCACGCTGACTTTCCCGAAGGTGTTTTCGAGGTCATCAACGTCACGCCGGACGCCGTCTCCACAGCCATCGCCGACCCACGCATCGCCGCGGTGACGCTCACCGGCAGCGTACGGGCCGGCATTGCCATCGGCGCACAGGCCGGTGCAGCCTTGAAAAAGTGCGTGCTGGAACTGGGCGGCTCCGATCCGTTCATTGTGCTCAACGATGCCGACCTCGACGAGGCGGTCAAGGCCGCCGTCATTGGCCGCTATCAGAACACCGGCCAAGTCTGCGCAGCCGCCAAGCGCCTGATCGTCGAGCAAGGCATTGCCCAGGCATTCACCCACAAGTTCGTCGAAGCCACCCGCCAACTGATCGTCGGCGATCCACTGGCCCCAGACACCTACATCGGCCCCATGGCCCGCTTCGACCTGCGTGATGAACTGGATCGTCAGGTTCGCAACACCCTGGAAGAAGGCGCGACATTGCTGATGGGCGGCAAGAAAGCTGAAGGCCCCGGCAACTTTTACGAGCCCACCGTCTTCGCTGACGTCACCGACCGGATGACCTCATTCAAACAGGAACTGTTCGGCCCGGTAGCCTCGATCATCACCGCACGCGACGCCGCCCATGCACTGGAATTGGCCAACAACAGCGAATTCGGGCTCGCCTCAACCATCTACACAGGTAATGCTCAGCTGGCGGAGCAGATGGCGGGTGAACTGGAGACCGGCGGGGTGTTTATCAACGGCTATTGCGCGACGGACCCACGTGTCACGTTTGGTGGTGTGAAGAAAAGCGGTTTTGGCCGGGAGCTGTCGCATTTTGGGGTGCGGGAGTTTTGCAATGCGCAGACGGTTTGGTTGGATCGGCGCTGATTGCATCAATAGTAAAACTGAGACAAATAAAAAGGGTCGCGAGGTAAAATCTCGCGACCCTTTTTAATTAATTCGCGTCCTCCCTGCCGAAGGGTACTCATGTTGAAGAAACAACCGGAAAGCAAAGCGGCGACAGCTGCTGAAATTGAGCGCTCCATCCAGGCCCTGAACAAAATGGCAGAACGCCTTTGGGGGGATGGCCGGGAAGCTGAGGCGAAGGCCCTCCTTGATGCCTTGGATGCACTAAACCGGGCGCTTGATCGGATCAGGATTGGAGAAAGTCGAAGGATTTCGACTCTGCATTAAGACGCACGAGTCAATCGGCGGTTGAGGTTATTCTCAAACGCAGTGGCTTTGACTTTGCAGTCTGGCACAGGCACATTCTGGTGCTACGTGAGGATGGATGCCTCGGTGAGGCTTAAGGAGAATGCCGTGTTTCCGATCAATATCTGGCTTGCCTATACTGCCGCGTGCTTGCTATTGGTGCTCGCCCCAGGCCCGGACAATCTGCTGGCCGTAGGCCGAGGACTCAGCCAGGGCAAGATCGCCGCTATCGTGTCGGGGATGGCATCCGGGGCGGGAATTCTCTTTCATGTGGCAACCGCTTCGCTAGGACTGACTTTGCTGATGCAGACGTCCGCCGTTGCCTTCTGGGTCGTCAAGCTTATCGGTGCCGGTTATTTGCTTTGGCTTGGCATAAAAGTCCTACGCTCCCGTAGCCTGATCAGCTTCCAGCCAGCGACTCGGCAATCACTGCCGAGCATTTTCCTCACGGGATTACTCTCGGCAGCACTCAATCCGAAGCCTGGGTTTTTCGTCCTTGCGTTCATCCCGCAGTTCGTCGACCCACAACGCGGCTCAGTGAGCGTGCAGATGCTGGTGTACGGCATATGGTTCGCCGCCCTTACGGCAGTGGGATTCGCACTTATGGGCGTATTTGCCACTGTACTGTCCCGTTTTTTGCGTCAGAGCCCACGGCTGGTAAATGGCCTGAACGTAGGGGCAGGACTCACCTTCGTCGCTTCGGGAGTATCGATAGCGGCGCTCAGCCAAAAATAGGATCAATGTCTTGGCGCTGCGAGGCTGGAATTCCAGCCTCGCTGGGTTTCTGTGATTATGACGCTGACGACTTTAAGGCTGATCTTTCGTAAGCAATGGGATGGACACCCCCCACCCATAATCGCATCGCTGTGCCAGAGTGGATGCGTCCAGCCAATACACTTTAGCTGTCAGGTTCAAACGAATATTCAAATGACACTTGTGCCGGCTCACCATGACCAGCAACGTAGTTACCATTACCGCTAAGATTGATTAGATCCCCCGTGCCTGCCCCCTTCACGACACTCCAAGTGCTGTGTGCCTTTCCCTCCGAAAATGATCCCGAATGCCGAACAACAAATGTTCCGCTCTTACCTGCGACCACACCACAAATCCGCTCAAAACCAACAAAGCTAGCTGTGCCGTCGACGCTATAAGACATGAGGTATTCGACGCTACTTGTTCCCTCGATGGCGCCAGCATAGGACTGCGTGACTTTGGCGTGTGAGAGTTTCGGAGTGCCCTCAAGCTCTTGAGACGGCTTCTCGTCCCAGCCAGTTATCTGAAACGTGCAGCTATCAGTCATTTTCATGGGGATTTAGCTCTTTCGTCATAGTAGGGGAATGTGCTGGTCTGATGTGCCGGGAACACCGTTCTGCCTAATTATACCCGTTGCACCTATACGGCAGCAGTTGCTGAATATCACCAGCCTGGTGCGTAGGCAGGACGTAGCTCTGTATATCCGCTCGCCTTACCCTGGATGTTTAGCTGCGTGTTTAAGTACACCCGGTGTTACTTCATCGAGGCTACAACGCCTTGCGTCGTTGCCTACGACTGCGCCAGAATCCGCCGGCTTGTGCGCTTTGGGCTCGGGTTTTATCGTTTCCCGGTCACTGAAAAACAGTGATCGGGTTTGGTAGCCCGTTCGTATCACGGCGCACGGCATCACCTATTATGGTGGCCATGCGCGGGGCTCTTTCGAGGGCGCCGGGTTCCTGATGCGACCGGTCTACCAACCCGCGTATGGCCATCACCCTAATTCGTTTGGTAGCGAATGTGATGGCTCCCATTTAAATAAACTCGCATCAGGAGTTTCATCCATGTTCAAACCTACACCCAATCCGCCTGCCACAGACCCGACATCCCCCTACGAATCCCTCGATTCAAAAAAGCTCCACGAAGCCGCCGAACGCGCCCTCGACCACTACCTCAACCCGACCGCCCAGATCATGGCCACGGCCAACGAACCCGAGCCCATGTACCTCGCCAACCCGAAGTACAACACCGAATCCCTGCTGGCCAACGCCAGCGAAACACTCGGCTCGGCTACCGTCATGCTCAACAATTTCGCGGCGCTGCTGGAAACCTCACATCGCAAGACCCTGCTGGGCATTGCGCAAGTGGTCATGCTCGGTGAACTGGCGGTGAACCAGGCACTGGATCACGTCGAATTGAAGGAGTAATCGTCGTGCCCTGTGGCGAGGGTGCATACCATCGCCACGGGGAATATTCTCAAAATCAGTGTCACCCGATCCGTATACAGACACTCTGCACCCGTAGAGTTGCATGTCGGGGCGGACCTACCTATGCAAGCAGAGGACTAGCGATGTATTTTTGACCAATGACCCTACATCGCAGCCTCATTTACGCATCGACACTCCTATGCACCGCTTGCGCAAAAACAGCCGGCATCCCGCCAACCGACCTGACACTGTCGTCTTTTGGGCTTGGGCCAAATAATCTTTACACAATCATCTTCACGTCAAACATCGATTTACTGAACGCCTTCAACACATACGAAAACGCCAACCAGTTAACGCCGATGTTGACCTGCTCTCTGGACAATGACTTGGACTTCTCGGTGGATCACTCCATCAACGTGAAAGCAGAGGGACGAGTGACCTCAGAGAGAAAAAACAAAACCAACCATACCTTTCTAGCAGATCTTGTTTTTTATCATACCAATCGTGATGGAACCCAACTTGATCTAAATAGCTATGACGTAATCAAGCTGCTAATTGCAGCCCAAACAGAAATTCCTTGCAAGGTCCGCATAACGGCGTATGGCTATAAAGCCTATTACACCAACACCTTACTCATCCCATCTGCACTCATGATGGATCAGATGAGTCAATAAGCTCGCCCACCGTTACGCCGTGTGAGCATCGACATCTGACGGTGCCAAACCCATCATCGAGTGTCCGCCTACGGACAGAAGCAACTCAATTAACAAGCTGGGGCGGGACAAATACCGAATTGGTATCACATTCGAAAAATTCATCCAGAACCAGCCGTTCTGTGAGGGTAAAACACCCATGCTTGCAGGGGCGCCAAAAAGCTATACGGACCAGTCATTGGGGACGGCGCCCACTGCAATCGAAGCCATACCGTGACTAACTATGGCACTATGGCTCACGTAATCAGCTGTCAACTTAAACATTGTAAATATTGTTGTACGCAGTTTCTGCCTGGGGCATCCTTCGCGACGCAAATTTACATGGACGGTAAAATTGGATGCGCTCTTCACCTATGGACGTGCCTGCCCCCTGCGCCTGCACGCTCGATACCTCGCATCATCCCAGCGGCCTGAAAACCTCATTACGTCTTTATGGGTTAGTTCGCATCCTCGGGTTCAGCGACATACCTGCGAGCACACCGGTTGAAATTCTTTGCACGATGTCCGGCGAAGGCAAGGCGATCCAGGCCTTCATTTCCAGACTGGACGCTGAGTTGGTCGTCAGGTCTATGCCCGGCACGGGCTATCACGTCGTACCGCTGGCGCAATTCGACCCCACTGGATTTATCCAGCAACACCAGGGCTGGCTGACCGTCCACATCACCTGTGGTTTTTCCTCGCAGCACGGCACGTTACGACTCGCCAATGGTGACTTGCCAAGCTTGGGCTGGTTTATCCATGTCCAGACAGGCCCCTGGAGCCCGGGGCGCTTCATCCACTGGGGCGAAGAAGTCGCCGAGATACTGATCGACGCCTTCCGCAGCGTTGGCATGCCCAATTACAACGCCTGGCTCAACCAGCTTGATGGCTATTCCATTCAGGCCATGGACAACTGCGTCGAAATCGCCTGGCAGACGTTGTTGGCCTGCGAAATTCTTCGCAGAGTGCGTGCAATTGATTCACTCGTAAATGGCGACATTAAAGATGCAGTACGAAAAGCATCTAGACAATGGGAATCTTTACCGATGGGCCCCGGCCAAGCTAATCGCCCGGTGGGTGGACATCCGTCCGGTCAACCGTATATGCCGTATGACGATGTCGTAACCACTTACAAGAAATTTGGCGGTACTACAAAATGAAACACCACTCCTTTGCTTGCATTTTGCTTTGTTGCTTTAGCCTTCTTGCGAACGCAACAGATGTGCCCATTAAAAAAGGAATGTCATTTTTAAGTGCACGAAATGCATTGATTAAACATGGCTGGAAACCAAATTTAACGAATGAAATGGAGCCTGGCGGAGCTATGAAAATACTTAGAAATATGGGTATCAGTGAAGTCGAAAGATGCACTGAGGGAGTTCAATATTGCGAGTTCAATTACAAAAAAAACAAAACTTGTCTAGTCGTCAGCACTACTGGTGAAGAAGTAAAAGACATGATAATTCATGGTTGGGGTTTCAAGTGTCCCGAGACAGATTAGGGGCATCAATATCAGTCCGCCATTTTCGCTCCTTGCTAAGGGTGGATTCTGTGTATTCAGAGTTTTTGGCGAGCTACAAATCGGCTGAAGGGATTGTCAAATAAAGGCTTCGATCCTCGCGCTCGTCGTACTTTATTGCATTGGCACCAGCGCAACGTTTGCGGATGGCTCGCAGGCGACAAATGACAGGCGCGGGCCGGCAGGCATCGCCGTCGGTGAGCCCTTGGTCTCGGCCAGGGCCAAGCTCGTCAGACAAGGATGGAAGCCGACGCGGATGCATACCACCGAAGGCTATGAATACAGTGGCGTGGAGCGAGAGCTGGCTGCACGCAAGCTCTTCGAGGTCGATACCTGCTCTTTTGATAGCTCGCGTTGCATCTTGTTCTACTCAAAGAACGGCGCTTGCCTGCGCGTCGACACCATTGGGGAGCAATTCAATGACATGACGGTTACGCGATGGGCCGATGAGTGTCCTGACGCGCCTCCAAAACCAAGCAAGCGCGGCGCGGGATAGCAATCGACCATTTTGCGAGGCCTCACCCTGATCATCGCCCAGCGCCACACCGACATTCTCGATATGCGCTTTGATGGCGTTCGGGAGGGATACCTCTATCTGGTGCAGAAGAAGACGGCGAAGCCCAGTGACGCAGTGTGGATTCGCTTTCGAGTGACGCTCGAGTTGCAGGCAGTTATCAGTCGCTGCCGTGATGACACTGCGTCACCGCACCTGATGCACCGGAAGCCCGATCGCCCGAAACAGAAACAGGCGCAGACCAAGGACCACTGGACGAAGGTTGAGGATCGGTATTTGACGCGAGCGCTCAAGGAGGCCAGGGAGGCGGCGAACTGCTACGCGGGATGGAAGAAAGAGGAGATGCCAGGCTTTCACGAAGTGCGAGCGCTGTCACTGCACCTGTACAAGAAAGCCGGAAAGGATGGGCAGAAAATTGCGGAGCATGCGAGCGAAGGCATGACCAAAAACTACCAACGGGACCACGAAAAAATCGTCTGGTCTGAGGCAATTCCAGACCTGAAAATCAGCGAAATCACCGGGTAGTTTTGCGCGTTTTTTGCGCAGGCACAAAAAAGCCGATCCAGCTGATCGGCTTAACTATCTGATTTTACTCATGAAATATGGTCTTGACGGAGTGATTCGAACACTCGACCCGTAAATACAGATGACGTGACTAATGGTGGAGGAAATTACTACCCGTCCCGCTGTGTGAAAGCCATAAGCCCAAATACCGTGTCAAACCTGCTCAGGTAAAACCCTTGCTGGGAATGCTTCCAATTTTAGCTTCTCCATCACCAGTCCTATAAAGGCTGATACCGCCAACGGCAAATGTTGCCGACTGGGATAAAGCACATGCAGGCCGTATCCAGTGCGATGGTAATGCGGTAGCACAGGCACAAGGCGGCCAGCCCGAAGATCGAAATCAACTATCGTGGGCGGCAGCAACGCAATACCCAAGCCAGCCACCGTGGCCTTACGCAATGCCTGAGCCGTGTTTCCATTGAAACGGCTGGTAATCTGCACGTCTTCCTCAACACCGTTCGGCCCATTAAGACGCCACGTGGTGACGCCGCTAGGATGGCCGAAACTCACACAGTCGTGATTGACCAGATCCTCTAGCGTAGCGGGCACACCTCGGTTATTGAGGTACTTGGGGCTGGCGACCAAACCTTCATTGCCTGCTCCAATGAGTTGGCGACCGACGTATCCCGAATCCTGCAAAGTGCCCCCTCGAAACGCAATGTCGATCCGATCAGCGATCAAATCGGCGCGCGCATCACTTAGCACGAAGTCAAGCTGAACCCGTGGATGCAAGGCTAGAAAATCGGCCACCCATTCCATAGGGAAGAAGTCGAAGAAATCAGCCATCGCCGCAATGCGCACGATGCCACTCGGCTCCTGATTTCCCGTCATTAATTGCTGTCCGGCATCGATCAGGCCTTCTACCGCGCCAGAGCAGCGGTCATGAAAAGCCTGACCTGAATGGGTAAGTGTGAGCTTGCGCGTGGAGCGCTGCAGCAGCCGTGTGCCGAGCTGCGCCTCGAGTTGTTGAACGCGCCTGCTTAAGGTGTTGGGCGGCATTCCAAGCTGCCGCGCCGCTTCGGCAAAGCTGCCGTTGCGTACCACTTGTACAAACAAGGCGACGTCATTCAGGTCAATCACTTTATCGCCACCCCTTCGTTAAATGGATTGGTTCAATCCAATTATGCCATCTAATAAAGCAATCCAAAGACGCATATCCTTCAGGCATTGCTGCATTTGACCTCCCAGACAGCCAAAGCGCTGCTCGATGACATTGTCTGGTGGGCCCAGGCGCTCAAACCCCCGAGAGAAAACATATGACCGCCACCGTCGCTGTTCTGCAACGCGCCATTGTCCATCGCACTAAAGGCAGCACCCATGGCCCTATAACGCGGCTTATGAGCCCGGGCGATCTGGGCGAGCTTTTAAAGCCTTTCATTTTCCTTGATATTTTCAGTTTGAACGCCAGTCGCGGTAAGTCCAATTTCGGCATGCACCCGCACTCAGGGATCGCGACGGTTACCTTCATGACCAAAGGCGACGTCGCCTATGAAGACACCACTGGCGCGACGGGTGTGTTGCTTGCCGGTGGTGTTGAGTGGATGCGCGCCGGCAATGGGGTTTGGCACGACGCTACGCTAGCCAACGAGTCCTCAATGCAGGGATTCCAGCTCTGGGTGGCACTACCGCCGTCGCTGGAAAACGCCCCCGCGCTGAGTGTCTATCTTGCGCCCTCCCAAGTTCCGCAATCAGGCCCGGCGCGCGTGCTCCTGGGCCGCTACGGTAATGCGCAGAGCCTGATTGAAGCGCCGAGTGACATGAACTATCTCGCCGTGAATTTGAAAGACGGCGAGCGCTGGCGGTATACCCCGCCGTCCGGACACACCGTGGCCTGGCTCGCGGTTAATGCAGGACGGCTGGACACAGGGGGCCTGATCAATGCCGGCGAACTCGCCGTATTCGAGGAGTCCGAGCAATACATCGATTTCGTGGCTCAAGGCGAATGCTCATTCGTACTGGGCTCAGCAGTGAAGCATCCGCACGAACTGGTGACGGGCTACTACTCGGTACACACGAGCAGGGCAGCTCTGGCACAGGGCGAAACTGAGATACAGCGCATCGGCGAACGCCTGCGGCAGGAGGGACGACTGAGCTAGCCCCTGAGGCGCGCCTTCAGTCGATACGACTCCCCGCTAAACATCCCACCAATCCCGAATTATTAATCCGCACCTACTGAGATACATCATGACCACGAGCAATCTCGACCTGCTGTTGTCCCCTGCACAAATCGGCTCCCTCCCTCTGAAAAACCACATGGTCATGGCGCCTTTGACGCGAAGCCGCGCCGGTGAAGGTGATGCTCCGACGCCCACCGTGGTTGAGTATTACCGGCAACGTGCCGGTGCCGGACTCATCATCACCGAGGGCTCTCAGGTCTCGGCACAAGGCAAAGGGTATATGAGAACGCCGGGCATCTTCACCTCCGAACAAATCGCCGGCTGGAGACAAGTGACCGACGCTGTTCATGCAGAAGGTGGACGGATATTCCTGCAACTCTGGCATGTCGGACGGCTCTCACATCCATTGGTGCAGATCAACAGCGCCCTGCCAGTAGCACCTTCAGCAATCAAGGCTGATGGCGAGATCTATACGCCTGAGGGACTGAAGTCTTACGAATTGCCTCGAGCTCTGGATCTCGATGAGGTTCCTGACGTGATCGCTGATTTTCGCCAAGGTGCTGAAAACGCAAAACGTGCTGGATTCGACGGCGTTGAAATCCATGGTGCAAACGGTTACTTGATCGACCAGTTCCTACGCGATGGCACCAATACCCGAACCGATACCTACGGCGGATCTGTAGAGAATCGCGCTCGATTTCTCAAGGAAGTAGTCGAGTCCGTCATCGAGGTCTTCGGGGCCAGCCGCGTAGGCGTTCGCCTGTCGCCAATCTTCAATTATTTCTCCATGAGCGACAGCGATCCCCAAGCAACTTTCAACTACGCGGCGAAGATGCTCAGTCGCTATGGGTTGGCCTACCTTCACGTGGTTGAACTCGGTGCAGGGCCATTTGATTTCAGAGAACTAAAGCGTCGTTTCGGTGGCACCTACATCGCCAATGGTGGCTATGACGCAGAGCGAGCCGGAACGGCGCTCAGCTTAGGCGATGCTGATCTGGTGTCGTTTGGCACCGCGTTCCTGGCCAACCCGGATTTGGTAGAGCGATTCAAACACAATAGAGCCCTGAACGAAGCCGACCCGACGACGTTCTACCAAGGTGAGGATCGCGGTTACACGGACTATCCGACCATGGCGCAATCCCGATAGGCACTATGAGCAAATTACTGGATTAGACGTCAGTCAGCGTAATGTCTCACGGCGATCGCGAGCCATTCGCTGGCGCTTACTGGGCTGCTTAGTAAAAGCTCCAACTAATCAGCCCTGGACTCGCCGTCCGCTATCCCAGCGCCGTGACGCGGTGCGACGCCTGGAAGCCAGGCTAGGTGTGAGGCTGCTCAATCGCACCACCCGGAGCGTGGCTCCGACTGAAGCTGGCGCAATGCTGATGGAACGCATCGTGCCCGCATTGGGCGAAGTCGAGTCGGCTCTTGATGTGGTGAACAACTTCCGCGACCGCCCCTCAGGCACCCTCAAGCTGAATGTTCCTGCCAGCGCCGCAAGACTTGTGCTGCCGTCGATCATTACCCCCTTCCTGCAAACCTATCCCGACATCAGCCTGGAAGTGACGATCGAGGAGAACTTCGTCGACATGCTTGCGGCAGGTTGTGACGCAGGTATTCGTTACGATGAACGCCTTGAGCAGGACATGATTGCAGTCCCCATCGGCCCACGACTTCAACGCTTCGCGACGGCCGCATCACCGGCTTATCTCGATGCCAGAGGTCGACCAGAGCACCCACGAGTTCTGTTGAAGCACGCATGCCTGCGGGGCAGATTTCCCAGTGGCGCGATGCCGCTCTGGGAGTACGAACGTCATGGCGAAACCGTGAGCGTGGACCCGACTGGGCCGTTGATTGTCAGGGTGGGAGGCGCCGTGGACCTGACTGTTCAGGCTGCGATTGATGGGCTGGGTATCGTCTACCTGTTTGAGGACTGGCTTGAGCCCTATCTGGAAAGTGGGGCACTTGAACCGGTGCTGGAACCATGGTGGCAGAGCTTTACCGGACCATTTCTCTATTACCCTGGTAGACGCTATCTGCCCTCGCCTTTGAGGGCATTTATAGACTTTATCAATGCCCAGCGAACGTAGTTCATCAATAACCATTCGACGAATGTTAAACGCGGAAATGCCTTGAGTCTGAGGTATCACCGGCTCAATGAACGCCGAAACCGCCATAGGCAATGTCACCGACTTAAATAAAGCAGATGCAGGCCTCTATTGGTGCGCTGATAGTGCGACAGAACACCAACCAGCTCCTTGATATCCGCTGAGATTCCAGCCAGAGCCAGTGGTTTTGTGGGGGGAAAACGACTTTAAATAGAAAGGGGTCGCGAGATAAAATCTCGCAACCCCTTAAATTATATGGTCGGGACGGAGTGATTCGAACACTCGACCCCTAGCACCCTATGCTAAGTAAATTTTTAAGTATTTGATTTATAAATGTTTTTTTAATATCGCCTTCACTCAATTCAAGTGATATGAAGCCATCTATGTCACCGCTCAAGCGAAATACTCCAATCTGCTGTCACCGTAGCAACCCTATCCAACCGCAATATGGCGGTACCACTGGAAATCACCTACTTCCACCCTGGTCGTGTGTAGAAAATCAACATTCGCGATCGCTCCTCCAGCACTCGTCACTGGGGTAGTTTTGGGGGTACATCCTGTTCTTTCGCTGTTGGCGCCGATGCCGAATTGAGCCAGTTGCCGAGATGTCACTGACACTGCCTGCTTCTCGCGAACCATTGGCTCTGCTGAATTTGTGCAGATTTGGAGATGGGTCAGTCTTGCATCAGCATCTGGCTCAATTCGGCATCGGCGCCAACAGTAGGCCGTAGCGCAGTACGAAATCGTCGCTACGCAGTCATTTTGACTCATCCGCGTCGCAATGCGATCGAGGCGCCCAAGCTGGAGTTTGCAACGCCCCTAAAGCAACTTCGTGTTCAATGGCGCTGTTCTCCTGCCTTACGCCAAAAACTGTCGCTACCGCGTCTTGTGTCGCGAACTATCCCCATACAGAGCTGTCACCAGAAGTGGATCCCAATTGATATTGGGAATCTGGCTCGCTCGACAGAGGCGCAGAGCTAGTAGCCCAGCCAGCGATTCTAGGATGAATTCAGCAGGAGGCTGTTTACCATGGTCTCGATCAGAAGCACTTACCACCCTATCGATGCCGCGATCCTCTGGTGTGACCTCGCCGACCACCAGGGCGAAATTTTGCAGATAGATCTCTCACCCCCCGGTAGTTTGCTCAAGCATTTCCCGCAGTGGCCCTTTCTCCACGCCTACGCCGAACGTATCAGGTACAGCCGGTGAAACGCGATGAGTTGGGTGAACAACAGAAAATCGCCGATGCATTTTTTGCCGCCGCTTGTTGCCCAACGCGGTGGATGCATTGGATGTCGGGATCTGGCGGCCCTGAGGTATGGATGATAACGATACTTTGCATTCAAAGAGAGCCCGGCCAGATGCCGGGCTATTTAGCAATGGATGCCGGCTCAAGTGGACATAGCGACCGCCCTCCTTTGGCAAAGCCCTTCCATCAGGCAGGACGGACATAGTCAGCCGAACGCTGCTCCCATGGCGGACAAGGTGACCATGCCTCTACAAGCTTATCGATGAAGAGGCGTATCTTGGGAGACAGGTGTCGCTTGCTCGGGTAAATCACCCGGATAGGCTCTGCTGCCTCGGCAAACTCTGCAAGCAGTCGAACGAGCTTACCGCTACGTAGCTCATCGTTAACCACGTAGGACGGAAGCGTCGCAATTCCCAAGCCTGCGATAGTTGATTGATGTAACGCTTCAGCGCTATCCATCTGCAGTCGCCCAGCATGAGTGACGGAAACAGGCTGACCTTTCACACGGAAATTCCAGGGAAGCAATCTCCCCCCGCTCACGAAATGCAGACACTCGTGTGCGGACAAATCTTCAGGCGTTTGAGGCTTTGGATGCTCAGCCAGATACTTGGGCGAAGCACAGGTGATCATTTGCTGATAAGCCACAGTGCGCGTGAGTAATCGAGAGTCCTCCTTGGGAGGGCCAATGCGCATGGCTAAGTCGAACCCCTCATCGATCAGGTCTACCAGCCTGTCAGAGAACATGACGTCGATGCTGAGCGAGGGCCAATCTTTCAA
Organism: Pseudomonas sp. GW821-FHT01E10; assembly: GCF_059422365.1. Taxonomy (NCBI): domain Bacteria; kingdom Pseudomonadati; phylum Pseudomonadota; class Gammaproteobacteria; order Pseudomonadales; family Pseudomonadaceae; genus Pseudomonas; species Pseudomonas sp. GW821-FHT01E10. The sequence goes on along the minus strand of NZ_JBWKWT010000013.1, from coordinate 50,595 downwards.
ACAGCATTCGATGTGATGAAGAACGTGAAGCCTGCCCAACGCAACTGGCAGGCTCATCCGCAATCTCCCACTAGGTGTCGAACGACGAAACGCGAGCGCGTCCTCTACATCGTCGAGATCCTGTAAGACTCCAACACATCGCTCATACAGAACCCGTCCGTCATCCGTCATGCTCAGGCTGCGGGTTGTGCGGTTGAGTAAACGCACCTGCAATCGCGCCTCTAGCCTGACAACCGACTTACCCACTGCCGAACGGGTAAGGCCGAGTTGCTTGGCCGCCGCAGTGAAGCTTCCAGTATTGACCGAGCTCACGAAAGCGGCGATGTCGTTCAGGTTATAAATTTCCATACGACCTCAGCTTCTCACAACGGTGGGGCGCCTTTGCACCCGTTATAGGGATCCAAATTCCCTAATAATAAGAATAGCATCTCAATTAGCCACTCCAATACCCACCGATCTATTGAGGTCAATATGAATACTAAAGTACAAGCAGCCGTTCAAACCTGGGCCAACAGCCTGAGCGATTTGGTACCTGTTCTTAAGGGAATCGATACCACCACGAAAATGAGCGATATCCGCGATTCCTATGCAAAAATGCTTGCGGAGAATCCGGCGCCTGCTGGGGTCAAGTTTGAAGGCGTGGACATGGGCGGCGTCCCGGGCACGCTGGTAACTCCGGATGAGATCAAGACCGACGCAGTGTTGATGTACATCCATGGTGGGGCGTACATAGTTGGTCGTCCTGACGGCTACCATGGCATTAGCGGCAACTACGCAAAAATGCTTGGAGCCCGAGTGTATATGCCTGACTACCGCCTTGCTCCAGAGCATAAGTTTCCGGCATCCATCGACGACACTTTGCGTGCATATGAGTGGTTGCTTGAACAAAAAATCCCAGCTAACAAGATTGCATTTTCAGGCGAGTCAGCTGGCGGCGCGATGGTTGTAAGCGTAATGGTGGCGGCAAAATCCAAAGGGCATCCATTGCCTGCGGTCGGTTCCTCAATCTCGCCTTGGGCAAACCTTGAACACACAGGCGCCTCCATGAGCAACCGTGAAGGCCTCGATCCGCTGAACTCCAAGCCTGTTCTGGATATTCTTGCCAGAGCATTCCTGGGCGACGCGCTGGCCAACCACCCTTTGGCTTCTCCTGTTTTTGCGGACGTCACTGGACTCCCACCCATTCTGGTACAGATTGGCGAGAACGAGCTGATGCTAAGTGACGCCATGCGCCTTGCAAGCCACTTGGCGGACAACCGTGCGCGAGTCAATCTGGAAGTGTGGCCTGCAATGTTCCACGCCTGGCACTTCTACTCCAGCATGCTGCCAGAAGGTCAGCAGGCGATGGAGAGCTCAGTACGCTTCATTGAGGCTGGTCTGGCTGACGCCAACCGCTAAGTCGAAAGTCAGAGCGCGACAGCTTTCCCGGTTGTCGCGCTTCTGCGCTTCTGTCACATAGGGCCGCCATCACTCGACACATGGCTAAGAGACGATGATCGCCGCCGGAGGGTCCCTCGCACATCAAACCCACCGGAACACCGGTAAGGTTCGCGTTGCCATGTTTACGCTACGAAAAGGTACGCGCCTTTGTCGAGCTATTGGAAGTTAGAGGGCAACAACGTCTGTGTAATGCTAAATAACGTTTGGCCGATTAATCACGCGGTACTCCGCAATGCTAACACTTCCACTAACACCATCACGTTCTACTCTGGTTCGACTTTCAATTCACCTTCCAGGGATTCTGACGCCACTTGTTCTGGAAGAACTCGATAAATACCCGAATACGCGGACTCAGGTGTTTTCGATCTGAATACAACAAATAGATAGGTTCAATAACCCCTGACTTGAACTCCTCCAGCAGCGGCACCAGCGTTCCGGCTTTTACATCGAGTCCAATGTGGAAATCGGCAAGCTTTACGACCCCGGCCCCCGACAAAGCCATGTCTCGCAGTAGATCACCTTGAGTAAAAGACGCACTGGCTGTAACGGGGACCGAGACCCCCTCACCGTCTTGAAGAAACGACCACTTGTTCCAAGGGCTCACAAAGCTAAAGTTAAAGCATCGATGGTCCAACAGATCTGCAGGTTTCGTCGGAATACCATGCTCGGACAAGTACTGCGGCGACGCACAGATAAGCCATTCACACTCACCTATTCGCCTGGCTATGCGTGAAGAGCTGGGCAGCACTCCACTGTGGATTGCGATATCGAGCCCCTGTTCGAAATGATCAACGAATTGCGCACCCAGCTGAATTTCAACATCCAGTGATGGATACAAATCCAGAAACTCAGGAAGCCAAGGCACTATTTGGTGCTTGGCAAAAGAGGTCATGGTGTGAATACGAAGGGTTCCACTGACTCTCGATGGTAAAGCTTCTGCCAGGGAGTCAGCCTCGTTCATGGCCTCAACGACTGCCTTGGCACTACGCAGGTAAGCGGCTCCTTCCTCCGTCAGCGTAAGGATGCGTGACCCTCTTTGGAAAAGCCGAACTTGCAGTCGGTCCTCCAATCGAGTGATCAATTTACTGACTGCCGATGGCGTGATGTTATGAGCGCGAGCAGCCGCCGAAAAGCTTCCACACTCGGTAGACCAGATAAAGGCGAGTAGCTGTGAGTAATTGTCCATGCCCTATCCTAACGTAGATTGTTCAGACTGATGCTCCCTGAGCGGCCATAAGAAAAAACGCGCCGAAGCGCGTTTTTTCTTATGGCCCGAGTTACCGGATGAACTGCTCAATGTAGTCGTCGGGCAAACCCAGCGTTTTATAGTGAGCGCGGGCGGATTCGAGCTTGGTAAAAACGTCTTCATAGCCCACTGCTACACCCTGAGGATCGACGTAAGTGTAGCCACCTTGAACGTGAAACCAGGTGATCATTTCTTCGACATCTTCAGGCACGAACAGAGTGTGGGTTTCACCTGGCGGCTCATACGCAAAAGAACCCTCTTCGGCTACCCAATCGTGTTCGAGGTAATACCAGCGCCCCTTAAGAACGATCGCATGCACGCCACCAGTGTGCCGGTGACGAGAAAGCACGCCGGCCTGACGTACACGCAGAAGGTTGATGTAGTACCCGCCACTGGTGTTGAGCAGAAGAGGCTTGAATGAAACAGATTTGGTGACCGGAACCCACAACTCGTCATCTTCCAGCCATTGGGTCATTACACCCGGGTGAACCATGTCTGGCGTCATGTAGGGAACTTGGGGCAACTGATACGGAATCGCGAGTTCATCAGGTTTGACAGGAGTATTCATTACTGGACCTCTCAGTTTTTATTAACGAATTCACAGCACGATGATTGCGCTCTGATTTCCGCTGACTGAAAGGTTATGGCAGTGACCCCTCGATGAAAATAGCTACAATTTCAAACCACCTGTGACGCACAGTCATAGCCGGCGCGAGTCTTCCGTCGGGCATTTAGCCGGCGGAATCAGAGCTTCACAGGGGCGGTGCTTTGCCTTACTACAAGGTCAATTTGAACACGCTCACGCCTGGCAACCGGGCGGCCTTCGATCATCGCAATAATGTTATTAGCGCTACTAATGCCAATGTCGGTTGAGGGCACACAAACAGTCGTGAGCGCTGGTACTGAGACCGCCGCGAAGTCGATGTCATCAAAACCGGTAATGGACAACTCAGTGGGCACATGAATGCCTTGTAAACGTGCTTCTGCTATTGCCCCCATGCAGGTTACGTCCGTACTACAGACAATTGCAGTTGGCCTTGGCGTCAGCTCCATCGCTATTCTGAGCCCCGCCCGGCCGCCTTCCAGCGTAAAGGGTTGTTGAATGATCTGAGTGGACGCCAGCTCAATCCCCGCCTCCTTCAATGTATCTGCAACCCCCTTGAGCCGGTATTTAGCCCGCTCGTTGTAGGCCACAACTCCACTGATCATTGCAATATTCTTGTGACCTAGATCCACAAGATGTTTAGCCACCATGCGTCCCCCTTCTTCGTTGCTGAAACCAACGCAATGGTGAGGGTGAGAACCGTCCAATGACCACATCAGGATGAAGGGGCAATGCGAGGCATCAAGCGCGTCATACACTGCTGGACTGTGTTCCGTCCCCACTAGCAACAACCCCTCAACCCCCCGCTCAATCATGTTGCGCACATTGATCAGCTCGCGCTCCTGATCATACTCATGGGACGAAATGATCAGGTGGTAACCCAACTCATTCAGACGCTGCTGGAGGGCCTGAACCGCTTCGGCGAATACGGGGTTGTTGAACGTCGGAAAGATCGCACCGATGCTGTGGGTTCGGCGCGAAGCGAGCGCCCTCGCTGCTCCATCTCGGACATAGCCAAGCTTGAGGACCGCCGCCGCAACTTTTTCGAGTGTCGCAGGTTTTACCAAGTGGGGAGTTGAGAGCGCCCGGGATGCACTGCCGATGGCTACACCCGCCAATTCGGCAACGTCTTTAAGTTTGGGCTTTTCAGTTTTTTTCATTAGAAAGTCAGCATTCCTGAAACGGCGCGGTGACTGACGATCGCCGCCAATCAGCGTCCAAGCATCGGTTTTTCGAGGCAGGAGCGATCATCATGCTAACAATTTTTTAAATCGGAAGGGATGATTCGAGCGCACAAAAAAGAGGGGATCCGAAGACCCCCTAAAGCGTCGATTCTATTTGATAACGATCGGGTTGACCGGCGCCCCGGTGCCGCCAACCACCTTCAAAGGCGCTGCGGTATAAAGGAACGTCCATTGTTTGTCCTCGGCACAATCCGCCGCCAGAGGATCCAGTTGCGCGATTTCGGTCAACGTGACGCCTAGGTTACGCATCAGGGCATTGTGAAGAGGCAATGCCACACCCGAGACGGGATCAACTGTCACTTCGTTGGCAATGGTGTCGGTGACGAGGTTGGGAATTTCCATCTCGTGAAACCAACTGACCAACTCCGGGCTGTAAGTGAGACCCGGCTCGATGAAATCTTTATAAAACTCTTCTGGGTCGCGGTAGTAAAACGAGCCAATCCAGCCGGTTCTGATGATCAGGATGTCACGCTTCTGAATCGTCACACCTTGCGCTTGCGCGGCGTTCATCAAGTCCAAGTGATTGAACGTCTCTCCTGGGTCAAGAACGTCCTTGCCGCGATACCGCGCGATGTCGATCAGAATGCCTCGCCCGACCACACCTCGCTCGCCGATCGGTGCGACGCTGGCCTTGGCCAATGAACCGATGGTGGTATCGGCGTCATAACCGTTCCAGATTTGATCGTCATACCAGACGTGACCCAGCGCATCGTATTGGGTCGACCCTTGCAAATGGAAAAACATCACGTCATCGGCATACTCATAAGAGCCCGGAAAGTGCGGGCCTTTGCCGCAGTTGTAATGGCCCCGGTCCATAATATTCATTCGCTTGGCCTGCGAGCGCCCAGGCCAGATCGGGTCGCCGTTGGGATCGGCCATTCGGACCTGCAAGGTGAAGGTCTTGCCTTGCTTGACCTCGGCAATGCCCTTGAGTACTTCAACGCCAGTCAAATAGTTGAGAGCGCCTACCTCGTCGTCCGGGCCCCATTTGCCCCAGTTTTTAGGCGAGTCTTTTAGCAGTTCGTGAATATGAGGCACAGTTTTTTCGTTCACTTTTACGATCTCACTTTTGTATTTATAAGACAGCTCGGGCCGTTGATTGAAGCCGGATCACAAGGAAGATGACTTGGTATTTGTCAGGCGTGCGCCGATGTTGTCAGCCGCTGCTAAACCATTAACAAGGCGCGCGTAGTTCAAGGGTGGATTCATATTTTTGGCATAGGCAGCCGATAAGGTGGCTTCAACCATTGTGTTGATTTGCGTCGTGGTGAACGGCGTGTTCTGGCCCAGTTGAGCGAAGGTGACGGGCAACTTCACGTCATGCAGCAAACGAGCAACCTTCTCGATCTCGTCGACAGGACGCTCCTCCACCGCCATTTGTACCAGGGTACCGAAGGCAACCAGCTCACCGTGAAGCATTGAGGCCATGGTCGGAATGGCCGTCAATCCGCGTACCAGCGCATGGGACAACGACAACCCGCCGCTTTCGAAACCCACACCACTGATCAACACGGTGCCCTCGACTACCCGCTCGACATCGTCATTGACCTCGTTACGACAAACCGCCTGATAAGCCGACACGCCGTACTGCATCAGCGTGTCGAACACCAGATCGGTCAGCATCAACGCGGTGTGCAGCGCGGGGGTTCCAAAAGAGTTATTGCCACCAGCGGAATGGCATTGATGGGCTTCAAATTTTTTACTGATGGCATCACCAATGCCCGCAGCAAAGAAACGTGCAGGTGCCTGAGCGATGACATGGGTATCAACAATGACGGCTGAGGGGTTCATCTCCAGGTACTCCACTCCCACAACTTTGTGGTCATCATCGTAGAGCACGATCAGCCGACTGGTCGGCGCGTCACTCGACGCAATAGTCGGGCAGACAATGATCGGAACGTTGAGATTTACCGCCAGCCCCTTGGCCGTATCAATCGTCTTACCTCCTCCCAGCGCGATGATGGTGTCAGGCGAATGTAACAAGGCTTGCTCAGACAACCAGGCAATGGCTGCATGAGTGCATTCACCCGGAAATTCGATGTGCAAGGGCTCGAAACCATGCGCTAGCAAAGCATTGCCAACCTCCGGCCATAAATGCCTGGCGACGAACTCATCGCACAAAACCAACGGACGAGACCGTCCCATATCAGTCAGTACTCTGCCCAACTGCCTCAAAGCTCCAGGGCCTTGCTCGTACCGCCCGGGGAAACCCATAGCTTTGACCATGGCTGATGCCCTCCAAAAAAGTGATTACTGTTTAGAATCGGGTTGTCAATTTCTGTTGAACGACCCGATCAAACTCATTCTTTTTTACCTTCGGTCGTTACCGCATCAACCATCCGCCCGCCACATCGACGACTTGGCCAGTAATAAAATCGCTTTCGCTCGATGTGAGGAAGCACGCCGCCCTAGCCACCTCAAGCGGTGTTCCCAGCCGACGTAGTGGTGTCTCGTCGACAACCGCCTGGTTGGCCTGCGCCGAAACGGTTTTGAGCAATGGGGTTTCGATTCGCCCTGGCGCTAATGCATTTGCCGTTATCCCAAACGGCCCCAACTCACCGGCCAAATGACGGGTAAAACCAACGATGGCTGCTTTGGTGGCGCTATAGTGAGCCGCCACTATCGGCAAAAACGCACTGCCCGCCACTGAAGACATGTTGACGATGCGGCCAAAACCGCGCTCCACCATCCCAGGCGTCAAAACCCGGACCAGGTTGAATGAGCCATTGAGGTTGATGTTGACAACCCGTTGCCATTCCTCGGGGCTCATTGTCCAGATCGGCGCAGGAGCGCCATCGTGCTTTGGCGATATACCTGCGTTATTGATCAAGGTATCGATAGGGCCCAACTCCTGACCCAAACGGTCACAGGCGCCAGCGCACTCTTGATAATCAGCCACATCGGCTTTGGCCCAACCGACTGTAAACCCTGCCTCACGCAGCAGTTCAGCCTGCTGTTGAACCTTCACTTTATCGGCATCGACTAGGGCGACTGCAGCACCTTCCAGGCAATAAAGTTCTGCAATAGCAGCGCCAATACCACCACCGGCTCCAGTGACCAAAACAACACGTCCGGAGTGTCTAGAATTTGTCATAGCGTGTTCTCATCTTTGTTACGGAGTAATAGCGCACAGCACAGGTCGACTCGATCAGAGCCCCAGGTAGGCACGTTTGACATGAGGGTTATCGAGGAGCTCCTGGCCCGTGCCGCTCAGCACTACCTCGCCGTTTTCAAGTACGTAGCCTCGATGCGCGATACGCAGGGTATGGACGATGTTTTGCTCGACGATCAGCACGGTTGTCCCCAGCTCCAGGATCTTGTTGATGATCTCGAAAACCTGTGAGACCAGCAGCGGCGACAAGCCCAACGACGGCTCGTCGAACATCAATAGCTTGGGCTCGGCCATCAGGCCGCGAGCGATGGCGACCATCTGTTGCTCACCGCCCGAAAGCGTTCCAGCGTTCTGATCCAGGCGCTCACGAACCCGTGGAAAGAGATCCAGAACATCGTCGAGACGTTTTTTGTAACCCGCACGAGCACTACGTTTGTAGGCCCCCATCAACAGGTTGTCGCGCACGCTAATGAACGGAAACAACTGACGCCCTTCCGGTATCAACGTCAGGCCGGCATCGACAATCTGATCCGGACGATTCCCGTCAATGCGCTGCCCTTCGAATTCGATCGTGCCTTGGGAGGGGGTAACGATGCCGCACAGACTGCGCAAAGTCGTGGTTTTACCCGCACCGTTGGCTCCGACGATGGTCACCACTTCGCCAGCATTGACCTCGAAAGAAACACCACGAAGAATTTCAGTACCGCCATATCCGCAATGGATATTGTCGAGCTTAAGCATGGCTGTACTCCTTGCCGAGATAGGCTTCGATCACCTGTGGATCGCTGATGACATCCTTCGGCTCACCTTGCATGATCAAAGTCCCGGAGCCGATTACGATGATGCGGTCCGACAGACTCATGGTCGCTTGCATCAGGTGTTCGATCATCAAGACGCTGACGCCGGAGTCGCGGACTCTGCGAATAACGGCGATCGCCTTGGCCACGTCCGTAGGGTTGAGTCCGGCCATCACTTCGTCCAGCAACAAGATCCTCGGACGAGTCGCCAGGGCACGGGCCATTTCAAGCCGCTTCATACCGCCGACGGTGAGGTTGCGTGCCCGAGTATCCAGCAGGTTGGTGAGCTCGGTCAGTTCAGCGACTTGCTCCGCGATTGCCCTCGCCGCCTTCGCATCAGCCGTGTGCATGAATGCACCGAGCATGATGTTTTCGCAAACACTCAAATCAGCGAACGGTTGAACGATCTGGAAGGTGCGCCCGATGCCGGCCTTGGCGAACTCGGCCGGGCTGTTCGGGGTGACCCAATCTCCACTGCGCAGGCGAACTTTGACCTGCCCCTTGGAGGGCAGAAGGAATCCAGAAAGCTGATTGAAGACCGTGGTTTTACCCGCGCCGTTCGGGCCGATTACACCGACGATTTCGCCTTCGGCCAAGCTCAGCGACACGTCGTTGGTCGCATGCAGCCCGCCAAAGAATTTGTGCAGATTTTCAGCAACCAGAATGGGTTCGCCGCTCATTACCAATTGCGGTTCAGGCGCCGGGGATTCAACTGCCCTGTCAGCGTTAGCATGTGGCTGGCGTCCACCGGGCAGCGCGTCGATCCAGCCGAACACGCGCGCGCCAAATCGCCCCACCACACCCTGTGGAATCGTCAGCACGACCACAACCAGTACAATGCCGTAGACCAGGCCGTGAACTCCGCTGCCCATGTCGCCAAGCCAGCCGCGCGCAAGCTCCGCCAATGGCAACACCAACAACGTCCCGATCAAGGGCCCCGAAACAGTGCCCAGGCCGCCGATCAGCGCGAACATGGCTATCTGAATCGACATCTCCAGCGAGAACATAGAACCCGGCTCGATGAAGGTCAGGTACATCGCATGGAAACTGCCCACCAGGCTGGTGAGGAGTGCCGATAAGACGACCGCAATCAATTTGACTTTGACCGAGTTCACACCCACCGCATGCGCCGCGTCTTCACGCTCGCGAACTGCAATCAGGTAATAACCCAAGCGTGAGTTCTTGATCTTCCAGGACACCACCAAAGTGATGATGAGAAAACCAAAAGCAATCAGTAGATAAGGCCAGCGCGGGCGAAACAACATCCATTCGACGCCCAGCTTAAGCGGTACGCCCAAGCCAGCGGCACCACCCGTCACGTCATGTTGATTAATGGCCATCAGCCGCACGACTTCCAGTACCGCAATCGTCGCCAAGGCAAAAAACGGCCCGCGCAATCTGAAGCAAGGCCAACTGATCAACACCGCCACAATGGACGACAATATCGCGCCAACGAACATCCCGATCCACGGACTGATGCCGAGGTTGATCATCAGCAATGTGGTGGTATAAGCCCCCACACCGTAAAACACCGCATGGCCGAGGGAGAGTTGACCAGCAAAACCTCCGACAATATTCCAAGCGCTGGCGAGCGCTGCATAACTGCAAATCAGGATGAACAAGTGATAAATGAAGGGGGAACCAGCCGTTAGGGGAATGGCCAGCAGCAGAGCCAAGACCAGTACGCTGACATAAACACGCGGATGCAGAATATTCATGACCATTCTCCTTATTCAGACCCGCGACCGGCGCCAAACAGGCCTGTCGGACGGAACACCAAAATGCCCAGGAAGATCGAGAAATAAACAACTTCCTTCAGGTCTGGAGCGATGTAGTAACCCGCAAGGCTGTCGACGATTCCGATCAGCATTGCGCCTACCAAAGCCCCCGAAAGACTTCCAAGACCGCCGAGCACAACGATCACAAATGCAGTCAGGACAAAGAACGTCCCTACCGTAGGAAAAACCGGGTACTGAGGTGCGATAAGGCCAGATGCGACGCCCAGGCAGGCGCAGCCCAAACCGAATGCGAATATGTAGATTTTCTTTACGTTGACGCCCATCAACTGCGCCGCATTGCGGTGTTGTGCAGTGGCCCGAACGGCTCGACCCAGGAAGGTGTTTTGCAAAAACCAGTGCAACCCCGCGACCAGAGCGAGTGACATCGCGAAGGTGATCAACTGACCACTGCTCACGCGAAATGCGCCCATGCTGACAGTACTGGTGCCAAAGCTTATGTTCTGCACGGTCATGACGTCGGCGCCGAAGATCAACAGCGCGCCGTTCATGAATGCAATTGAGACACCCACAGTCGCAAAAATCTGGATGTGCCCTTCGGCGCTGAGCAATGGCTGAATGATGAACCGCTGCATCGCGGCACCAGCGGCAAACAAAATGATTGTTGTAGGAATGATCGCCACATAAGGATGAATGCCAAAGTGAGCGTTCATCAAATACACCGCGTACAGACCAATCATCAGAAACTCGCCGTGGGCGAAATTGACCACCCGGACGATGCCGAAAATAAGGGTCAGGCCAATGCTGATAATGGCCAACGTGCCACCGAGCAATAAGCCGTTCAGAAGCAGCTGGATGAAAATTTCCATGGTTTGCGCCCTCTTTTCGAGCGAGCGAATCCGTGAAGCTCAATGATCAAGCTTCAACAGGATTACAGGCTTCAGGGTTGATCGGAAAAGCGAGCTTTGGTCACGGCGGCTGCGTCGGGGTAAACGGTTTTCAGTACCCCGTCCTGCCACTGCATGATTGCCGTATTGGCGCGTTGGTTTTGGCCATTCTCAGCGAACTTGGCTCCGATACCTGCGGCCGTACCGCCAACAGGAATATCCACACTCGCGACCGATGCACGGATCGCATCGGCGTCCAGGGACGCACTTTTTTCCATGGCATCAAGAAAGACTTTCGCACCGACATAGTTGATCAGGCTATGCCCTGATCGCGGCTCACTGCCAAAGCGATCTTTGTAGGCTTTGGCGAACGCGCTGATGCCCGGAGCTCCATTTTCATTGGTTTGAAACTGAGGAAAATCCACGTCCAGAACACTTTCCATGTTTTCAGCGCCGACGACCTTTACGGTGTCCTGCATGGAATATCCGCCACCCGCACCGACTACGGCTTTAGGTTTGAAACCGGCTTCACGGATCTGACGGAAAAACAGTGTCGTATCGTTCTGATAACTGGTCTGCAGTACCACGTCCGCTTGTGCACCTTTCAAGCGAAGAATCAGCGACGAGAGGTCCACGGCTTTGGCAGAATATGGAAGCACCTCGACCACGTTCAGCCCTTGCTCTTGCGCCAGCTGCTTCTGGAACCCAGCGATGGTCGTACCGTACAGGGCATCCTCATGGATGATGGCAATCTTGAGTTGCTTGGGATCGACCTTCAGCGAGGGGCCCACAATGTGCGTAATCGCCGTGATCGTCCCTTCAGCGAAATTTCTGGCGGTTGGGTTGCTACGCATGACGTATTTGAGGTCTCGCTCGGTGATGTTGTCGGAGACCGCACCGAGCTCGAAATACGGCACCCCGGCCATTTCCGTAACCTGCGTGGCAGCAAATGACAGGGCTGAGGAATAGCTGCCGAACACGGCGGTCACATTTTCAACAGACGTCAGTTTGCGGGCGGCACCTACAGCCTGGCCTGCGTCAACCGCATCGGCTTTGAGCAGTTTGATCTGCTCACCTTTCAAGCCTCCGGCAGCGTTACGCTCCGCGACCGCTATTTCGAGGCCACGATAGCTCTCATCACCGAGCAGAGCCAAAGAACCGCTAAGGGGATAAAGGGCACCCATTTTGATGTCCGCGTATACGGCAATCGGGGTCGTCAGGGAAAGCACAACGCAGGCGGTTTTAACCCAGTTTTTTGTACTCATTGTTGTTATCTCCTGGTTTGGCGCCAGCGCATTTGGGCACCATTTGAAACGCTTCATATCTTTTAAACGACACTCATGAAAGCCATCGTGCACATGGATATGAAAGGTTCTGTTTTAAATTTGTTATTAACCAAGCTCATTTATGAAGCGCTTCATATTTATTGCAAAAAAATGAACAGTGCCAACTACTCAGTTAGGATTGCCGATCTGAAAACGCTTCAAATTTTCGTGACCCACGGGCATGAAAAAACCTGAAACGCCCGCGAAATGCAGACGCTCCAAATAAGGCTGATAAAGACAGTAGGTGCTCGTGAAAGCGTCCGAACTTAAACGCTGCGAACGAAAAATGAAGTCCTCATACGCGTGGGTTTGAGTAGAACTCGATGATCGCAGGAAGTACCTGCTCGGGCGCTTCCAAGGTCGGGCTATGCCCAATCTTGCTGAGCCGGATCAATTTCGAGTTTGGCAATTCTCGCTTCATCTCATCGGACCATGCCGGAGGTCGCGGCATGTCCTCCTCACCGTTGATGATCAACACCGGAATATTGATCGATGACAACAGAGCGACACAGCTTTCACGATGCATAACCCCTTTCATCGCAGGGCGCAGCGTTTTTGGCAAAGCTTCAATGCGATCACGCCAGTACGCCAACAGCGCCTGCTTTTCAGGGTTATTGCGCGTGGTCTTGCCGAACATTACTTCCATGGTCATATCGAGAATTTCGCCCGTGAATCCTTGCTCACCCGCATCGACAACCCATTGCGCGAACCGCGCTCCTTGCTCCGGTGGCTCACCGCAGGCTGATGACCCAGCCACCACTAGGGAACGAAACAGATCCTGTCGTTTGGCGATTAGCCGGAAGGCTACATCGCCGCCCATCGACTGAGCCATGACATTGATTGCCTTGAGTTGCATCACTTCAATCAACGCGGCCATGTCGTCAGCACACTGATCCATGGTGATGATGTCGACATCATCCAGTGCGCTTTTGCCCTGCCCCCGGAAATCTGGCCGTATGACCCGAAACCGTCCGGCTGCAGCCTGCACCAGGCCGTCAAACATAGTCCCGTCGAGAAAGCAGGAGTGAAGACAAAGAACGACTGGAAGATGGGTCTCACCTGTATCTTCGACCCAAAGCGTCGTGCCATTGACCTGAATATTTTTACCTTGCGAATTGGCGTCCGGCAGCATGTTGATTCTCCTCAAAGAAAAGCCTTACTAATGAGCGAACAAGGCAGTGCGTGCACTACTGCTCATTGATTTTTTATTAGGTGAGAGGGCTGCTTATCGTCGCAGCCACCCCGGTTATCTTTGGACGTCGAGCGTGTCAGCCAGCATTTCCAAGCCCAGCTTCATGCAGGAAGCTTCGGACGGTGTCACAGAACTCAAGAGGGTTCTCAGTCATTGGGTAGTGACCCGTGCCTGCAAGCACTGCAATCTTGCTGCCGGGAATTCTTGATGCCGTTTCTTCGACTTTTTCCTGGTAGACCAACCAATCAGCATCACCGCGGAGCAGCATCACCGGCGCCTTGATTTTGCCCACCTGGGAGCGCTGGTCAAAATTGGCGTAGCCTGTCAGGTCGCCGCGCATGACTTGCGGCGTCGTGCGGGAAATCTGCCATACCACTTCTTGAGCGCGGTCGGGCGGAGTCCGATAGCCAGTCATCGAGCGCGACCATGCACCAATGATTTGCGTACCATTCATCAGCAGCATGTCGAGAAAGAAATCCGAAACTGTCGGCGTGTAATCCGCACCTTCGGCTGAAATGATCGCGCTGTAGGCGTCGGGTTTACGGGCCCCCAGTTCCAACACAAGGTTGCCCCCCATGGAACACCCGATGATCGCTGGACGTTCCAGACCCAGGGCCTGCATCAACCGCTCGTTGAACTCGGCGTGGCGTGTCAGGCTATGAAACGGACCGGAAGCCGGGAGCTCCGACTTTGAATGTCCGGGCGCATCGATTGCAATCACCCGAAACTCATCGGAAAGGCCGTCAAGTACATGGCGATACATGAGCGAGTCCTGGGACGCGGCATGGAAGCAGACGATGGAGTGACCCTGCCCAGCCTCCTCGTAATAAACGCGGATGCCATCAACAGTAATGTAGTGCCCTGTGGTTTCCTTGCCCGACGGCTTGGGGGCGGGGGACCAGGAGACGGTGCTTTCTCCTTTTGCCTTGCCTACACGCTTCATGGCATCAAATGCCCGGGCCATGACATCTACGTACTGCCAGGCAGCGACAACATTCCCTTCTAACTCAAGCTTGCCCAATCCTGGCGAGAGGGCCTCGAACCAATCGATCTTGCCTTCCAGAACGCGCTGCCACTCTTCATCCGGACCGGATACGACGATGTCTGCGCCCAACGGGCTACCTTCAGGAAAAACGGCTACCACCTTGCCGCAGAGAACCGCCAGAGTGGAAAAACCGCTGTCGTGCTTAAACTGAATCCGACCATCGAAATAGCGCGCTGCAGCTGTCCAGTCAGCATCGCTGTTGAGCTCTTCGGCAAATTGATTCAACCACTGACTGTCTTTGATGAGTGACATTGTAATTTCTCCTGACATTGGACATCCCACGAGGGATTTTTTATAGATTGCAGGTGTGACGTATTCAGTTTGTTCGACGATCTCAGCTCGCCATGTTGCAAGACGCTTTGGAAACCAACGCTTTGTCGTGCTTGAGGAACCACCCCGTGGTTTCGCGAGTGAAGAAGGCCGTAACCAGCGCAGCAACGATCATCAGCCCGGAAATGAAATACAGGGCGTAGTTGTAGCCGGACACTTGATCGAATCCACCACCGGCGCCAATGAACATGCCGATCACGAAGGGACCGAAGCCGCCTGCGTAAATACCCACGTTAACAATGGAACCCGCGATGCCAGTGGTACCAGGCTTGGCCGAGTCAAAAGCAATTGCATACAGCAGCGTATAGGGCGCATTCATCGCGAACCCGGCGAACAGTTGAATGCAGATCAGCCAGGTTAGGCTCACTGACGAGAATTTGAAGAGGTACATACCGATTGCCAGCCAGGCGAACACCACGATCAGGCACAACTTGCGACCCAGCCGATCCGAGATCCAGCCCCATGCTATTTGCCCGAGCCCTCCGGTGATGGTGAACAGCACCGAATAGGCTGCCGCCTCGGCGAAGTTGTAATGGGCCACGAACGCCAGGTATTGCGGCAACCAGAAACTGATCCCGAAATATCCGACGATAGCGAGCATTGAGACCAGCGCGATGGTGCTGATATTCGGATTGCGGATTGCGGAGCGAAAAGCACCTTCGGGAGCAACGACAGTCCCTTGCGCTGCGCTCAGTGCCGGGACGGTTTCACCTGCATCACGCACATGATCAACAAAGGACTCGTAGCGCTTTTTGGTGCAGAACCACCAATAGATGGAGAAGATGATGATCATAGGTACTGGGAACAGCAGGAAAGCCAAGCGCCAGTTTTCAGGACCGTAAGCGTTCAGCAATGCACTGATCGCCAGACCTCCGATCAGCGTCCCCCACGGATAGCCCGTGTGATGCAGACCCAATGCAAATCCGCGCCGCTCGCGAGACCACCACTCGGACAACGAAGTGACTTCGATCGCTTCACCGGCGCCACCGAAGGCGTGGGAAATCACCTGCAAGGCCACGAGCATGCCCAGCGATGCAGTCAGGAAATTCAAGCCAGTCAAAAAGGTGAACAGCGTGTAGGCAATTACGATCGGCAGGTGACGATACTTGCGCATCCAGCCCTGCCCGCCTTTATCCGCCCAGATCATGCAAGGCACGGCGATCAAGGACGTTGCGATGGTGATGAACGCCGCCAGCAGCCCCGTCAGTTCTGCACTGGTTTTGAATTCGCTCGTGATCGAGGGCAACACCATGAAGAACATCTGACGTGAGTTAGCGTCCATGGCATAGACAAGCCAGAGCAACGCCATTGCTCCCCACGAGGCGGCTCCAGCGCCTTTGGAAACCCGTGTGAACGACGCAACGGCACCAACTTTATCTTGAGCGAGTCCCATAGGATTATCTCCCGCTGAGTATTATTTTTATTGTCCCGACTGATGATCAGTGCAGAGCACGCGCATCGTCGGGTTTGCAGGTGGTTGCCGGACACTAAAAGCGCTGGAAACCACCGTGCCCAAGATTACGGCTCGACAAGATTTGATGGATATAGCTAGAAAAGCACACCTGCTTTGAATTTTAGGCACAGGTAGTGGGCGAACGAGATTTGCTTGATGAGGCCAGCGTGCCAATTGCGCCTGAGCAAAGCTTAAGAGCCGCTCCGCGATCACAATTAGCTTTCGCAAAGCGCTTTACCGCACAACCGAGAAGCATGTTGCGTCGTGTCGGCGAATGCCTCCAGTCACCATTCACGTTTATATCCGGTCGCCACGTTGCCCCAGTGTTACCGCCAGAACACAATTGACCCTGCTGCCGAAGTTTCACTGACACAAGCCGTTTCTCCATAGGCCATTACCAGTGTTGGATTTGGGGTGGTTTTAAGTGGGTCAGCATTGCGCCGGCATTTGGGTCAACTCCGCATCAGCGGCAACACTCGCGGCATCCTGTGCAGGTGGAAGACCAAACACCCGTGCGTAATTTCGACTGAATTGCGTTGCGCTTTCGTAGCCGGCTAGGCAGCAGCCATGCCGCCGTTGGCATTGACCATCACCAACGTCATCGCCTGGAGCAGGCGGACACTATTCTGATACTGCAAGGGCTCAGATTGGTGACCGTCTTGAAATGACCGTGATACACAGAGACGCTGAGGCTCGCTCCGCCAAACGTTCCACGCCAATGGAGCGGTTACCGTTGTCTGGTATCTCGGTGCTGCTCAAATTCGCGGGGCCGTTTGCGCACACGGCAGAGGCGTTGATGAATGCCTATCAATGCGGGGAGATCCCCTACCACCTGACCAGCGGATAATCGAAAACCTCAGAGGGGCAAAAAGTGGGGCAAAAATCAGTACCTCGAAAAAACGGCAACCCATAAAAAAATCCAGTCACCGCTAAGTGACTGGATTTCTTGAAAGATAAATGGTCGGGACGGAGTGATTCGAACACTCGACCCCTAGCACCCCATGCTAGTGCGCTACCGGACTGCGCTACGCCCCGACTAAGCGTTGACTCTGTCCCTCATCTCGAGGAACGCTCAAGAATATATCGCAAGCTTTTGAAAACTGGAAGTATTTAAAAGCAGGAATTTATTTCTTGAGGACCACCAGAACATCTTCCAGCTCGGCGATCATCTGGCGGATCATTTGTTTGTATTGGGTGGTGTCGTCTTTGGCTTCATCGCCGGACAAACGCAAGCGTGCGCCGCCGATGGTGAACCCCTGATCGTAAAGAAGCGCGCGGATCTGCCGGATCATCAGCACGTCCTGGCGCTGATAATACCGGCGGTTTCCGCGGCGTTTGACGGGGTTGAGTTGAGGAAACTCCTGCTCCCAGTAGCGCAGCACGTGTGGTTTTACCGCACACAGCTCGCTGACTTCACCAATGGTGAAGTAGCGTTTGCCCGGGATGACGGGTAGTTCGTCGTTATGACTTGGTTCCAGCATAAGCCTCAACTCGGGCCTTCAACTTCTGCCCTGGACGAAAGGTGACCACACGGCGAGCCGTGATCGGGATTTCTTCTCCCGTTTTCGGATTGCGGCCAGGCCGCTGGCGTTTGTCCCGAAGGTCGAAATTGCCGAAACCGGACAATTTGACTTGTTCGTTGTCTTCGAGCGCGTGCCTGATTTCTTCGAAAAACAGTTCGACCAATTCCTTGGCCTCCCGCTTGTTCAGGCCCAGCTCTTCGTACAGACGTTCCGCCATCTCAGCTTTCGTCAAAGCCCCCATACGTCACTTCCTTAACGTGGCGTTCAACCTTTGTTCGAGCGAGGTGAGGATGTTTTGCGTTGCGGTATTCACCTCATCGTCATTAAGAGTGCGCGATGGATGCTGCCAGGTCAAGCCGACCGCAAGGCTTTTTCTATCAGGATCAATGCCTTTACCCTGATACACGTCAAATAGCCTGAGGTCCGTGAGCCATTCGCCTGCATTTTCACGGATTACATCCAGCACAGCAGTGGCCGGCACGTCCGTGGCCGCAATCAATGCCAAGTCACGACGCACTTCAGGAAAGCGCGACAACTCGCTGTATTTTGGCATTTTGCCCAAAGCCACTTCGGCCAGAACCAGCTCGAAAACGAAGACCGGACGGTCGAGACCGAGGGTTTTCGACAATTCAGGGTGGATAGCACCGACATAGCCGACCAGGCGACCATCACGCTCGACGCGCGCGGTTTGACCCGGGTGCAACGCAGGGTGTTTACCCGGCACAAACGTGAACGCATCCAGTGCACCGGCGAAGCCCAGCACCGCTTCCACATCGGCTTTGACGTCGAAGAAATCCACGACATCGCGACCTTGCGCCCAGCCTTCCGGCAGACGGCTACCGCACACCACACCGGCCAGCATCGGCTCTTGCTTCAAGCCTTCCAGTTGGCCGACGAAACGCAGGCCACTTTCGAACAGGCGGACGCGATCCTGCTGGCGGTTCAGGTTGTGCTGAAGCGCCTTGACCAGACCCGGCCACAGGGACGAACGCATGGCCGCCATGTCGTTGGAAATCGGATTAGCCAGCAGCAGCGGCTCGACACCCGGATTAAACAACTCGAACTGTTTCGGATCGATGAAGCTGTAGGTGATCGCTTCCTGATAACCACGGGCCACCAGCAGACGACGCAGCTCAGGCAGATCGCTACGCGCTTCAGCCTTGGCTTGTGGTGCCAGACGGGCTTGCGGGTAGCGAACCGGCAGACGGTTGTAGCCGTACAGACGGGCCAGCTCTTCGATCAGGTCGACTTCCAGGCTGATGTCGAAACGGAAGCTTGGCACTTCAACGCGCCACTGCCCTGCCCCATCGACAGTAATGCTCAGGCCCAAAGCGCTGAGCAGACGCTCGACTTCGGCCGAATCCATTTCCATGCCCAGCATCTGGGTGATGCGTTGGGCACGCAGGGTGATCGGTGCGATCGACGGCAGATGCTGCTCGCTGACGGTTTCGACGATCGGGCCGGCTTCGCCACCGGTGATTTCCAGCAGCAGGCCAGTGGCGCGCTCCATGGCTTCACGGGCCAGCTTCCAGTCCACGCCGCGCTCGTAGCGGTGCGAAGCGTCGGTGTGCAGGCCGTAGGAACGCGCCTTGCCAGCGACGGCAATTTGGTCGAAGAACGCGCTTTCCAGGAAAATATCGCGGGTGGTCGCGGTGTTGACGCCGCTGTGCTCGCCCCCCATGACGCCGGCGATAGCCAAGGCGCGGGTGTGGTCGGCGATCACCAGCGTATCACTACGCAGGCTGACTTCCTGACCGTCGAGCAGCACCAGCTTCTCGCCATCTTCGGCCATGCGCACGCGGATGCCGCCATTGATTTCGGCGAGATCGAATGCGTGCAGCGGTTGGCCCAGTTCCAGCATCACGTAGTTGGTGATGTCGACGGCGGCGTCGATGCTGCGCACGTCGGCGCGACGCAGGCGCTCGACCATCCACAGCGGCGTAGGCTTGGACAGGTCAACGTTACGGATCACGCGACCCAGGTAACGCGGGCAAGCGTTCGGCGCCAGTACTTCGATCGAACGCACTTCGTCGTGCACGGCAGGAACGCTGGCAATGGCCGGGCGCACCACCGGGGCAGCATAAAGCGCACCAACTTCGCGGGCCAGACCGGCCAGAGACAGGCAGTCACCGCGGTTCGGGGTCAGGTCGACCTCGATGCTGGCATCTTCCAGGTTCAGGTATTCACGAATGTCCTGACCGACCGGCGCATCGGCCGGCAATTCCATCAGGCCGTCGTTGCCTTCGCCAATTTGCAGCTCAGCCTGGGAGCACAGCATGCCGTTGGATTCAACGCCACGCAGCTTGGCTTTCTTGATTTTGAAATCGCCTGGCAGTTCGGCACCGATCATGGCGAACGGGATCTTCAGGCCCGGGCGCACGTTTGGCGCACCGCACACAACCTGGAAGGTCTCCGCGCCGCTGCTGACCTGGCAAACGCGCAGCTTGTCGGCGTCCGGGTGTTGCTCGGTGCTCAGCACCTCGCCCACTACCACGCCACTGAATTCACCGGCGGCCGGCGTAACGCTATCGACCTCAAGACCGGCCATCGACAGACGAGCAACCAGCTCGTCGCGATTTACCTGCGGGCTTACCCAGCCACGCAGCCATTGTTCACTGAATTTCATCCTGCTCTCCTAAGAATTCGTTACGACTAGCGAAATTGCGCGAGGAACCGCAAGTCGTTGTCGAAGAACAGACGCAAGTCGTTCACGCCGTAACGCAGCATGGCCAGACGCTCAACGCCCATGCCGAAGGCAAAGCCCGAAAACTCTTCCGGGTCGATCCCGGACATACGCAGCACGTTCGGGTGAACCATGCCGCAGCCCATGACTTCCAGCCAGCCAGTCTGCTTGCAGACACGGCAGCCTTTACCGCTGCACATCACGCATTCCATGTCGACTTCAGCGGATGGCTCGGTGAACGGGAAGTACGAAGGACGGAAACGCACGGCCAGTTCTTTTTCGAAGAACACGCGCAGGAACTCTTCGATGGTCCCTTTCAGGTCGGCGAAGTTGATATCGCGGTCGACCAGCAGGCCTTCGACCTGATGGAACATCGGCGAGTGGGTGATATCGGAGTCGCTGCGGTACACACGGCCTGGGCAGACGATGCGGATCGGCGGCTGTTTCGATTCCATGGTGCGGACCTGTACCGGCGAGGTATGGGTGCGCAGCAACATGTTGGCATTGAAATAGAAGGTGTCATGCATCGACCGGGCCGGGTGATGGCCTGGGATGTTGAGCGCTTCGAAGTTGTGGTAATCGTCTTCGACCTCAGGGCCTTCGGCGATGCCGTAGCCAATGTGGGTGAAGAACTGCTCGATACGTTCCAGAGTCCGGGTAACCGGATGCAGACCGCCTGAGGTCTGGCCGCGGCCAGGCAGGGTCACGTCAATGGATTCGGCGGCGAGCTTGGCCGCAAGATCGGCCTCCTCGAACAACGCCTTGCGCGCATTGAGAACCTCTGTGACACGCTCCTTGGCAACGTTGATCAGCGCACCGACTTGCGGACGCTCTTCTGCCGGCAAATTCCCCAGGGTCTTCATCACCTGAGTCAATTCACCCTTTTTGCCAAGGTAGTGAACCCGGATTTGCTCCAGGGCATTGATATCTTCAGCGCTTTGCACAGCCTCTAGTGCTTGAGAGACGAGCGCATCCAGGTTTTCCATGTACAGACTCCAGATACAAAATAGGGGAAGAGCTTGAAGGCTCTTCCCCTATTTATGACGTTTAACACCTGGCCCCACAGAGGTGAGACCGGGTGACTGTCGGGGGTACTTAAGCCAAGGTGGCTTTAGCTTTCTCGACAATCGCAGCAAACGCCGCTTTTTCGTTCACTGCCAGATCAGCCAGAACCTTACGGTCGATCTCGATGGACGCTTTTTTCAGGCCGGCGATGAAACGGCTGTAGGACAGACCGTTGATACGTGCACCAGCGTTGATACGAGCGATCCACAGAGCGCGGAACTGACGTTTTTTCTGACGACGGTCACGGTAGGCGTATTGGCCTGCCTTGATTACCGCTTGCTTGGCAACACGGAATACGCGCGAGCGAGCGCCGTAGTAGCCTTTAGCAAGTTTCAGAATTTTTTTGTGACGTTTACGGGCAATGACGCCACGCTTTACACGAGCCATGAGTTACTTCCTCTATTCTTGACTAAAATTAACGAAGGCGCAGCATGCGCTCGACTTTTGCCACGTCAGACGGATGCAGCAAGCTGCTACCGCGCAGTTGACGCTTACGCTTGGTCGACATTTTAGTCAGGATGTGGCTCTTGAAAGCGTGCTTGTGCTTGATACCGTTAGCAGTTTTCAAAAACCGCTTAGCAGCACCACTTTTCGTTTTCATTTTTGGCATGTTCGGATACTCCGCATTCAGTTGATAAACATAATCAGAAGGCCTGCCGTGCCCTGTTGATTACTTCTTCTTTTTCGGGGCGATGACCATGATCAGCTGGCGTCCTTCCATCTTAGGATGCTGTTCGACCGAACCGTACTCGAGCAAGTCACCTTCAACTCGCTTGAGGAGTTCCATCCCCAGCTCCTGGTGGGCCATCTCACGGCCGCGGAATCGCAAGGATACCTTGGCCCTGTCCCCGTCACTCAGGAAACGTACCAGGTTGCGCAGTTTTACCTGGTAATCCCCTTCCTCCGTCCCTGGACGAAACTTGATTTCTTTAACCTGAATCTGCTTCTGGTTTTTCTTGGCCGCGGCAATCTGCTTCTTCTTTTCGAAGATCGATTTGCCGTAGTCCATCAGTTTGCAAACAGGGGGTACTGCATCGGCGGAAATTTCCACCAAATCCAGTTTGGCCTCTTCAGCCTTAAGAAGCGCGTCTTCAATTGACACAATCCCAAGCTGTTCACCTTCAGCCCCAATTAACCGAACCTCGCGTGCCGAGATATTCTCGTTGATCGGGGCTTTCGGTGCAGCTCGTTTATCTTGTCTCATTTCACGCTTAATAATAATTACTCCGAATCTGGGCGACCACGCCGGGAAACCGCTTGCGCGAGAAACTCAGCGAACTGGGCGACGGGCATCGAGCCCAGGTCAGCACCTTCACGAGTACGCACAGCGACAGTCTGCATCTCGACTTCCCGATCTCCGATAACCAAGAGATAGGGAACCTTGAGCAAAGTATGCTCGCGGATTTTAAAGCCGATCTTTTCATTTCTCAAGTCAGACTTGGCACGAAATCCGCTTTCGTTGAGAGTTTTTTCAACCTCGGCGGCAAAATCGGCTTGTTTATCAGTGATATTCATAATCACTGCCTGGGTCGGCGCCAGCCACGCGGGGAATGCACCCTCGTAGTGCTCGATCAGAATTCCGACGAAGCGCTCGAAGGAACCCAGGATCGCCCGATGCAACATCACCGGGTGCTTGCGACTGTTGTCTTCGGAGACGTATTCGGCTCCCAGACGGACAGGCAGGTTAAAATCGAGCTGAAGGGTACCACACTGCCAGACACGGCCGAGGCAATCTTTCAGCGAGAACTCGATCTTCGGACCGTAGAACGCACCCTCGCCCGGCTGCAGATCGTACGGCAGGCCCGCACTATCAAGGGCTGCGGCCAATGCCGCTTCGGCGCGATCCCACAACTCGTCGGAACCGACGCGTTTTTCCGGACGAGTGGACAGTTTCATTTCGACTTCTTTAAAGCCAAAGTCGGCATAAACGTCCATGGTCAGCTTGATGAACGCGGCGGATTCGGCCTGCATCTGCTCTTCAGTACAGAAGATGTGAGCATCGTCCTGAGTGAAGGCGCGAACACGCATGATGCCATGCAGTGCACCCGACGGCTCGTTACGGTGGCAGGCACCGAACTCGGCCAGACGCATCGGCAGCTCGCGGTAGCTTTTCAGGCCCTGATTGAACACCTGCACGTGGCACGGGCAGTTCATCGGCTTGATAGCGTAGTCGCGGTTTTCCGACTGCGTGGTGAACATGTTGTCGGCGTAGTTGGCCCAGTGCCCGGATTTCTCCCACAGGCTGCGGTCAACGACTTGTGGAGTCTTGATCTCCAGGTAACCATTGTCGCGCTGAACCTTGCGCATGTACTGCTCGAGCACCTGGTACAGCGTCCAGCCGTTCGGGTGCCAGAACACCATGCCCGGCGACTCTTCCTGGGTGTGGAACAGGCCCAGACGCTTGCCGATCTTGCGGTGATCGCGCTTTTCAGCTTCTTCGATGCGCTGGATGTAAGCCGCCAGCTGCTTCTTGTCCGCCCATGCGGTGCCGTAGACGCGCTGCAATTGCTCGTTCTTGGCATCGCCACGCCAGTAGGCGCCGGACAGCTTGGTCAGCTTGAAGGATTTCAGGAAGCGCGTGTTCGGCACGTGCGGACCGCGGCACATGTCGACGTATTCTTCGTGATAGTACAGACCCATGGCCTGCTCGTTCGGCATGTCTTCGACCAGACGCAGTTTGTAGTCTTCGCCGCGAGCCTTGAACACTTCGATCACTTCGGCGCGCGGAGTGACTTTCTTGATCACGTCGTAATCTTTCTCGATCAGCTGCTGCATGCGCTGTTCGATGGCGGCCAGGTCGTCAGGCGTGAAAGGACGCTCGAAGGCGATATCGTAATAGAAGCCTTCTTCGATGACCGGACCGATGACCATCTTGGCCGTCGGGTACAGCTGCTTGACCGCGTGGCCAACCAGGTGGGCGCAAGAGTGGCGAATGATCTCCAGCCCCTCTTCATCCTTTGGCGTAATGATTTGCAGCGAAGAATCGCTGTCGATGATGTCGCTGGCGTCGACCAGCTTGCCATTGACCTTGCCGGCTACGGTGGCCTTGGCCAGGCCTGCACCGATGGATGCGGCGACCTCGGCTACGGAAACCGGGTGATCGAATGAACGTTGACTGCCGTCGGGAAGAGTAATAGTTGGCATGGCGCCTCCTCTCCTAGTGGTGACCCCTACCAAAGGTCACGTGGGTTGGGATGAGCCAGTACAAGATCCGATCCAGGCCATTCAATGACGAACGCCTGCCTTACAGCGGCAGGAGCCTTGCGGCCAACCGGAAAACCGAACCAGAGTGACTGGGATTCAAATCAGGGTTATTCGCGCATTTGCCGCTGCCGGGACGGAAGGTCATCCGGAGCCTGCAAACACCCGAGCCAGGCATGCTAGCACAGATGAACGGTCATCGATGCACCGAGGTTTTCTGCTGGGGCAAATCAGGCTTTTTTGTGCCAGAGTGCTGAACTTGAACCCCGTGTCACCCATCAGATAAAAGACATTGACCCGAAAGGAGCATCTCAGCATGCGTCTGAATCGTTTATTCGCAGTAGTCGCACCCGTCGTCCTGTTGCTGCCGCTGGCGGCCCACGCCGACTGGCCAAAGGGTGAGCGCGAGAAGTACATGGCTCAGTGCACACAGGCGGCTTCCCCTCAGATTGGCGCTGCTGCGGCAAAATCCCACTGCGCTTGTGGCGCCGACGCGATCAAATCCTACCCGGCCAGCGATATTCAGTCGCTGATGGACAACAAGGCCACCCCGGAACTGCAACAAAAGGCACTGGGCGAGATCGCCAAATGCAAGGCCAATGCACCGGCGAAAAAGTGAGGAAAAAGTCCTTTTGACTCGGCCCAACGCTGATAAAAAGTGATGGATTTCAGCTTTTTCGTACGATTTATGCAGGTTTTACAGCTTTTTTTATTGTCTTTACTTTCGGCTGAAAGCCTTTTAAAACGGGGCTTTCAGCCATACAGAGCAACAAAGAGAACGCGACTGTAGGGCAAACAGCACGTCCGGGGGGCTCCCAAAGCGAACATTTCGACTATGATACTCCGGTGTGCCCAGTTGGCCTGAGCAGCACAGTACTACTGAAAATATATGTTTCTTGGAGATACACCATGTCTAATCGCCAAACCGGCACCGTTAAATGGTTCAACGATGAAAAAGGCTTCGGCTTCATCACTCCTCAAGGTGGCGGTGACGACCTGTTCGTACACTTCAAAGCTATCGAAAGCGACGGTTTCAAAAGCCTGAAAGAAGGCCAAACCGTTTCCTTCGTGGCTGAGAAAGGCCAAAAGGGTATGCAAGCTGCACAAGTTCGCCCAGAGTAATTTTCTGGCGCACTAAAAAAACCCCGTCCATGTGACGGGGTTTTTTATGGGTGAAACAAAAACAATCAGCCGCAGTTGACGCGGGTGACCACCAGATTGCTGTCGGTGCTCAGGTTCAGGCGATCGGAGCGGTACTCCAGAGTCACCATGTCATCAGGCTTGAGAAACCGGGCATTCTGCGCGCCTGCACGGGTACGCGCCTGCTCCAGCAATTCGGGCGAAGCCTTTTTGCCAATGGTGAATTCGGCAGCCTTTGCTTCACAACGGCTGTGGCCGGTATCGGTCGCCACAGGGTCCTTTGCCGACTCGGTGGACGTACTGCTGCAACCGGCCAGCAGAGTGGCGGCCAACAACGTACCCAATGATGCGAGCTTCCAAGGCATGAAGCCTCCTTTCTTTCAAAAATTAAGCAGAGATCGTGCGACCGCCATTTTGGTGTTTGGTTTCAAGGCGGGCGCTATCGCCCTGCCCTCGATCTGGACAAGTGGCGAGTTTGCCTGAGCATCGCCCTGGCGTTCATCCCGCAATCGTGACTGAATATGAACAGCCTTCAATAGACGTCGATGTAGTCGTACGGCGGATTCGGCCAGTTGTCTTTCAGCGCGTTGAAGATCTGCATGACCCACACCTCATCGCTGGCTGCGACCCGTCCGACATAACCCGAGCCCTTGGCCCATGTTTCCAGGCGAAACCGCAGCCCGTCGATATCAGTACCACCCACGACACCCGACGAAATGTAAGCGATGCCGCCCTTGGTGACCCGCAACTGAGTGTGCTCATCGTCGCTGGCAGAGGCCAGTAGCTGACGCACTGCTTCGAGGGTCAAGCCGTCAGGAGTGTTCAAATCGATCTGCACAGCACAATCCTTGAAAATTCAAAGACCAAGTGTCGCATAGCCCTCTCCTGATGCCTAAGTCGGAGTGCCAAACGTCCTGCAAAATGGTTAACTCGACACTCAGACTTTCCCGACTTCACGAGCGCCATCATGACCACCGTAAGCATCGACGCCAATATCACAATCAAGTGGCCACAGGGCCACAGCTCTTACAGCCCGGGCAGTCCGGAAGAGCTGGCAATCATTGGTATCGATTTGCTGGTCAAGGAATTGGGGACACAGGCCGCCCAGACCTTCATAACCCAGGTTCTCGAGAAGTACTCCGACGACTATAAGGGCATGAGTGCAACGGATACCGAGTAGCGGAAAACCCCGCAGGCTGGCACCTGCGGGTCTATGGATTACTTCAAGCGAGCCAGGCGCTGGGTCAGCAGATCGAAGAAGCCCTGGGCGTCGCCATTTTCAACCCAGAAGGCATTCTTCGGTGCCTTCAGGCCGTCATACCAGTCGACAACGGTCTGACCGAAGGTCGGCCCTTCTCGACTGTCGACCACCACGTTTACCGAGCGACCGGTAAACAGTTCCGGCTTGAGCAGGTAAGCGATGACCGTGGCGTCATGCACCGGGCCACCCGGAATGCCGTAGTGCTCCATGTCACCTTTGACGTATTCGTTGAGAATATCGCCCACCAGCTTGCTGGCATTGTTGTCCAATGCGGCGATTTGCTGCAGGCGCGCTTCACTGGTGAGGATCTTGTGGGTCACGTCCAGCGGCAGATAGGTCAGTTTGACGCCACTCTTCAGCACCACTTCCGCCGCCTGCGGGTCAGCGAACAGATTGAACTCGGCCACCGGGGTGATGTTGCCACCATTGAAGTGCGCACCGCCCATGATCACCACTTCCTTGATGCCCTGAACGATTTCAGGCTCCTGGATCAGCGCCAAGGCCAGGTTGGTCTGCGGGCCGAGCATGGCGATGGTGATGCTATGGGGTTTGGCGGCCTTCAGGGTATCGATCAGGTAGTTGACTGCATTGCCTTCGGCCAGGCCTTTCTTCGGCTCATGCACGGTGACACCGGACAGACCTTCCTTGCCGTGGATGTTTTCGGCATAGATCGGCGTGCGCATCAGCGGTTTCGGCGCCCCCGCGTACACCGGCACCTCCTCACGCCCTGCCCATTCACGGGCCAGACGCGCATTACGCGAGGTCTTGTCCAGACGCACGTTGCCAGCGACGGTGGTCAGCGCACGAATGTTCAACTCTTCCGGCGAGGCCAGGGCAAACAGCAAGGCGACCACGTCGTCGGCACCTGGATCGGTGTCGATGATCAAGTCGATCTTTTCCGCCGCGTAGGCGCTTGTTGCGGTAATCAGGGACAAAAGCAGCAGACTCCGAAGCAGGTGATGCAGTTTCTGAGCATAGCGATGCATAGCGCACTCCTTGTGCGTGGGAAGAACGGAAAGTTAGAACGTTACGCCAGCCACCAAAACGATGTTGCAGTACGGCTGACATTCGCCTGTACGAACAATCGCCCTCGCTTGTCGGCTGAGCGCCTTGAATTGTTCATGACTGATCAGCTCGCGCCGGCCAAGCGCACCTTCGGCATTCAGTTCATCCAGCACGCTTAAGGCCGACGGTTTTTTATCGAGAATTTCATGGGCCAGCACATGGCTTTCGACCTGCATTTCGCTGAGCACAACCTTCAAGGTACTGATGAAATCCGGAATGCCATGGGTCAAGGCCAGGTCAATCAACTCGACGCCGGGCGGTACTGGCAAGCCGGCATCGCCGATCACAACGGTGTCGCCATGACCCAGGGATGCGATCAGCCGCGACAACGCGACGTTGAGCAAAGGTGTCTTTTTCATGGTGCTTTAAACGCCTGTACGTCGGACAAGGTAGGAATCGAAGGTTGCGCGCCAGCCCGGGTGACCGACAGCGCAGCGGCGACCTGACCGAAACGGATCGCCTCGGCCTCGCTTTTGCCGGCCGCCAGCGCCGCTGCGAAACCACCGACAAACGTGTCGCCGGCCGCGGTGGTATCGACTGCTTTCACTTTCGGTGCCGGGAAATGCTCGAAGGTGATGCCATTGGCGAACAGCGATCCCTGAGCGCCAAGGGTGATGATCACCTTACCGGCGCCCATGGCGATCAAGCGGGTCGCGGCGGCTTCGGCAGTGCTCAGGGAATCCACCGGCAAACCGCTCAAGGCCGACGCTTCGCTTTCGTTGGGGATCAGGTAATCGATGGCCGCATACCAATCCGCCGGCAGCGGGCGACTGGCCGGCGCCGGATTGAGGATCACGGTCTTGCCCAGCTCACGACCGCGTTTCAAAGCATGGCCGACCGTGGCATCCGGCACTTCCAGCTGACAGATGACGACATCCGCCGTCTGCAATACGTTGTCGAAACGGTCGATCACCTCAGGGGTCAGCGCGCCGTTGGCACCGGCAACAATCACGATCGCGTTCTGACTGTTGTCATCGACCACGATCAACGCCACGCCGCTGGAATCCTCGACCGTACTGACGGCCTGGCAATCGATCCGCTCGGCCAACAGCGCTCCGCGCAGCGCTTCGCCATAAGCATCGCTGCCGACACAACCGACCATCGACACCTGCGCTCCCAGCCGCGCCGCGGCCACGGCCTGGTTCGCACCCTTGCCGCCGGAAACCGTGGCAAATGACTGGCCGATCAGCGTTTCACCACCACGGGGCAGCCGTGGCGACCGGGTCACCAGGTCCATGTTCAGGCTGCCTATTACCACTACTTTTGCTGGCATACATCTTTACTCATCAATTCGATTTCAGCGGTGCTTTTTTTTGTTTAGCGGTGCTTTCGGCTCAGCGATATTGGGCAAACACACCGGCCAGCGGCGCGGTCGATTCCCGCAGGACAATACTGGGCGTCACGATGCGCTGATCGGTCGCCAGATCCGGCGCGGCGATCCGACGCAGCAACACCTCGGCCGCCATCTCGCCAAGTTGCAAGATTGACTGGCCCACGGTGGTCAACGCCGGATAGACGTAACGGCTCATCTGGATATCGTCGAAACCAATCACCGACAGCTCGGTGGGCACACGAATATTGCGCTCGGCAGCGGCACGCAACACACCGATGCCGATCATGTCGTTGCCGGCGAAGATCGCGCTGGGCGGGTTCTTTTCCAGCAGGATCGCGGCGGCGTTGTAACCGCCGGTGCTGGTGAAGTCGCTTTCCAGCATGCGCTCGCGCGGCACCTCGACGCCCGCCTCTTTCAACGCCCGGCAATAACCGGCCAGACGCATCTGCGCCACGCTGGTACTCGCCGGGCCGCCAATCGTGGCGATGTCCCGATGCCCCAACTCCAGTAAGTGCCGGGTCGCCAGATAGGCACCGTATTCGTGATCGATGCGCACCAGGTCCGCATCGACTCCCTCCAGGTCACGGTCGACGATCACCATCGGCGTACGCACGCCCGTCAGGCCTTCGGCCAGGCTGCTGTCACCACCGGCAGACGCTACGATCAAGCCGTCGATGCGTTTTTCCAGCAGCACGCGAAGGTAGCTGCGCTGCTTGTCCAGGTTGTCATCGGAATTGCAGAGAATGACGCAATAGCCATTGCGCTCGCAGTAATCCTCGATGCCACGGGCCAGCTCGGCGAAGTACGGGTTGAGGCTGTTGGGCACCAGCAGGCCGATGGTCGCAGTGGTTTTCGCCTTCAACGAGCGAGCCACGGCGCTGGGCACGTAGTCGAGGCTTTTGATTGCCGCCTCGACCTTGATCCGCACTTCCTCACTGACTGGCCGCGTCTTGTTCACCACATGGGAAACCGTGGTGTAGGAAATGCCCGCGAGTGCCGCTACATCCTTGATCGTTGCCATGACTCAGGTCCGCCGGCTTGCGCGCTGACTGCGATAGGTATCGAGCACCACCGCCACCACGATAACCGCACCGGTAATAATGCGTTTGGTTGGCTCGGTCGCGCCGATCTGCGCCAGACCGGCCGCCAGTACGGAAATGATCAACACACCGAAGAAGGTGCTGATCACCGAACCGCGCCCGCCCATCAGGCTGGTGCCGCCGATCACCACCGCGGCGATCACTTGCAGCTCCAGACCGGAGCCGGCATTCGGGTCCGCCGCTTCCAGGCGAGAAATCTGAAACAACGCAGCGATACCGGCCAACAGCCCCATCAGGCTGAACACCAGGATCTTGTAGGGCTTCGGATTGATCCCCGCCAGACGTACCGCCTCTTCATTGGTGCCGATGCCGATCAGGTAACGACCGAACACCGTACGCGTCAGCACAGCCTGGGCGATGAAGATAATCAGCAAGGCAATGATGAACGACGGCGAGATGCCGAATGCGATCGGGTTGGACAGCCAGGCGAAGGCGTCACCGATATAAGCGGTGCGCGAACCGGTCATCTGGTATGCCAGGCCCCGCGCCATTTCCAGCACACCGAGGGACACGATGAACGACGGAATCCGCCAGGCCACGGTAATCGAACCGGTGATGGTGCCCGCCAGTGCCGCGGCGCCCATTCCCAGCAACGCCGCCGGCAGCACGCTCCAGCCCCAGCCGAGAATCGCCACGCTGACTGTCGACGCCGCCAGCGCCAGCACCGAACCCACCGACAAATCGATTCCGCCGATAATCAATACGAAGGTCATGCCGACCGCCAGCACCATCAGATCGGGAATCTGGTTGGCCAGGGTGCTGAAGGTGTCGTAAGACAGGAAATGGCTGCTCAACACAGAGAACAGCGCGACCATCGCCAGCAAGGCACCGGCCAGGCCCAGGTAAGTGCCGAGGCCGTAAAAATTGCCACTACGTTTGCCGACCAGAGTTGCAGTATTCATGGAAGATCCCTAGGCGCTGCTTCGTTGAGCAACGCATCACGTTTTTGGTAGCCGGCGAACGCGGCGGCAAGCAAATCATCCTGGGTCCAGCTGTCACGCTCGAAGGTGTCGATCAGACGCCCTGCCGACAGCACCCCAATGCGGTCACAGATCAGCATCAGTTCGCGCAGATCGCTGGACACCACCACCAGTGCTTTGCCCTGACGGGTCAACTCACCGAGCAATGTATAGATGTCGAACTTGGCGCCGACGTCGATGCCTCGGGTCGGCTCGTCGAACAGCATCACCGTGCAGTCGCGTTCGAGCCAACGGCCGATCACCACTTTCTGCTGATTACCGCCGGACAATTCCGAGACCAATTGCGTCGGGCTGGAACTGCGAATGCGCATGGCATCGATCTGACGCTGGGCCAGCGACATCTCGTCACCGTTGTTGACGAAGCCACCGCTGGAAATCACCGGCATATTGCCCAGGGCAATATTGGCGCTGATCGATTGCGTCAGCAGCAGACCCTCGCCCTTGCGATCTTCGGTGATCAGCGCGATACCATGACCGACCGCGTCGGCCGGCGAACGAATATCCACCACCTGAGCCGGCGACCCCAGCGCGACGGTGCCGCTGTCGGCTGTATCGGCACCGAAGATCAGGCGCAGCAATTCGGTGCGCCCTGCCCCGATCAAACCGGAGATCCCGAAGATCTCGCCGGCGCGCACCTCGAAGGACACATCGCGAACCTTGTCGGAACGGGTCAGCCCTTTGACCGTCAAGGCCGGAGCACCGATATTGCGCGGGCCCATGTCGATGTGCTCGCCCAGCTCACGGCCGACCATCAGGGTGACCAGTTGCTCGCTGTTGTAATTGGCCATCGGCTCGACACAGACCAGGTTGCCGTCGCGTAATACCGCGATGCGCTGGGCCACCCGTGCCAGTTCTTCGAGACGGTGGGAAATGTAGATGATCGCCACGCCGCGCGCCTGCAGGCGAGTGATCTGCTCGAACAGCATTTCAACTTCACGGGCCGTCAGCATCGCGGTCGGCTCATCGAGGATCAGCACATGGCAATCGCCGATCAGGTTGCGGGCGATTTCCACCATCTGCTGGTGACCGATACCCAGCTCACCGACCAGGGTGTCCGGATCGATGGCATCGAGGCCGACCTGAGCCATGGCCTCGATCGCCGCCCTGCGCAGTTGCTTGCGGCTGATCCAGCCACCGAGGCTGGGCAGGTTGTCGAGGAACAGGTTTTCCGCCACCGACAATGTCGGCAACAGATTGAGTTCTTGCATGACCATGCGCACGCCCAGCTTTTCAGCCTGGCTGCGGCTGCCGGGGCAGTAATCCTGCCCCTGGAATCGCATCTGGCCGGTGGTCGGCGTGACCAGCCCGCCAATGATTTTCGACAGCGTACTTTTGCCGGCACCATTCTCGCCGGTCAGCGCCAGCACTTCGCCGCGCATCAGCGTCAGGTCGATGCCGGTCAGGACAGGTTGAGCGTAGGTCTTACCGATACCGCTGACCGAGAGGACAGCGTTCGGGGCGGAAACTGACATAAAAACTCTCCATGCGCCCGCCCCAAGGGGCGAGCACCGTTGTGTCGCCAGAAAGACTACTTGGTAACCAGCTCTACCGGAGTTTCGATGACGCCGTTGGCGCCGCTATCGACTTTCTCGCCCTTGATGATTTTCAGCGCGGTCTCGATGCCGAATACTGCTTGCCGGGCAGCAAACTGGTCGGCGGTGGCCAGGACGCGGCCATCCTTGAGCATTGGCTTGATCGCATTGATGTTGTCGTAACCGACCACTTGCACCTTGCCGGCCTTGCCGGCGGCACGTACGGCAGAGACCGCGCCGACCGCCATGCTGTCGTTGCCGGCAAGCAGGGCCTTGATGTTCGGGTATTCGCTGAGCATCGACGAGGCCACTTTGCCGCCCTTGTCGATTTCCCAATCGCCGGACTGCAGGGACACGACTTTGATCTGCGCCGCTTCCATCGCATCCTTGAAGCCGGCCGTGCGCTGCTGGGCGTTGGTGGTGGTGGAAACGCCTTCGATGATGCCGACTTCGTCACCGGCCTTCAGTTGCTTGGCCAGGTATTCACCCACCAGGCGCGCACCTTTGCGGTTGTCCGGGCCTACGAATGGAACGGTGATGTTTTTGCTTTTGACGACAGCCGGGTCCAGCTGGTTATCGATGTTGATCACGGTGATACCAGCATCGACTGCTTTCTTGATAACCGGGACCATGGCCTTGGAGTCTGCCGGAGCGATGACCAGTGCGTTGACCTTGGACAGGATCATTTGCTCGACGATGCGCGTCTGGCCGGCCGTGTCCGTTTCGTCCTTGATGCCGTTGGAGATCAGCTCGAAGTCGCCGGAGTGGTCTTTCTGGTAGGCCTTGGCGCCGTCTTCCATGGTCAGGAAGAACTCGTTGGCCAGGGATTTCATGACCAGCGCGACTTTAGGTTTTTCAGGGGTTGCGGCGAATGCCGAAGAGACAGGCAACGCGGCGGATGCGGCAGCCAGCATAGCGACAGCGAGAAGACGTCCAGCGAATGGCAGCTTCATGGGTTCACTCCGATCTTATGATTATTCTTAGCAACGCTTGCGCTGGATCATCAATGGATCAACCCATCGACGGCGACCGCGCAAACGTTTGCGTAGACCGAACTATGCGAACCCTGCCGAGATTTGTCAACGCCCCGTTCCGTGTCTCGGTTGGCAAAAGCCAACCCCGTTTTGCCTCACGCCGTGGTGTTGACCAGACCGCCGCCGCTGGAATCCTTGGCCAGCTCCTTGACCAGATTGCCGGTCACTTGCGCCAGCGCAGCGCTGGTACTGGCGATTTGCCCCTGGATTGTCATGACTGCGCTGGCCTTGGCTTCCGGGGTCGAATAATTCGCCGCCTGAGCGGCCGCCAGTTGCTGTTGCTGTTCGCGCAGTTGCTGCTGCAGTTCCTGCATGCGCTTGAGCAATACCTGCACCGCAATACTCTGACTGCTGGTTTTCTCGGATTTGCTTTCGCTCTGAGCCGCCGCGCCGCCAGCGGTTCTGACCTGCTTATCGTCGCCCTGCTCTTCGCCGAGCGCCTGGGCCGAGGCGTCGGATGTTGCTTCACTCAAGTCGTTGATGGTCGCCGGGGATTTACCCCCGATAGTGATTGCGCCTGCATTTGCAAAACCGACAGTAAACGACATGTGAACTCCTGAAAAAATAGATCCTTTAAAGGAGCATCGACCTGTGCGGGGTTTTCTTTAGCACCGATTTTCGATTTTGCAAGGCGACCTTCTCAATGAAGGTCGGTGAGCCGAACATAAAAGCTGAACATATTCGGAAACCCGGACAGCCAGGCGCGAAGTATCGCCAGCCACGGCAACAATATTGATAAAAATCATCAGGTTAAAAGATCACCTTCTCCAGCGTCCGACTGGTACAGATCCTGCTCTTCCTCTACACCCCCGGCGTTCAGATCTGCTTGGGGCGCTTCTAGATGAACTTGCATCTGCACCGCCTCACTACTAGAGAAAACAATAATGAAATCTGCCTTCAACACTTTTATTCCGGGCGCCTTGGCCCTGCTTATGCTTCTGCCTACAGCCCTTCAGGCAAAAGAAATCGAAACCCAACAGAAACTGGCGAACGTGGTGATCCTGGCCACCGGCGGCACCATTGCCGGCGCGGGCGCCAGCGCCGCCAACAGCGCCACCTACCAAGCGGCGAAAGTCGGCATCGAACAATTGATCGCAGGAGTTCCGGAACTGAGCCAATTGGCCAACGTTCGCGGCGAACAAGTCATGCAGATCGCATCCGAAAGCATCACCAACGACAACCTGCTGCAACTGGGACGTCGCGTGGCTGAACTGGCCGACAGCAAAGACGTCGATGGCATTGTCATCACCCACGGCACCGACACCCTGGAAGAAACTGCTTACTTCCTGAACCTGGTGGAGAAAACCGACAAGCCGATTATCGTCGTCGGCTCCATGCGCCCTGGCACCGCCATGTCGGCCGACGGCATGCTGAACCTGTACAACGCCGTCGCCGTGGCCAGCAGCAAAGACGCGCGCGGCAAAGGCGTATTGGTGACCATGAACGATGAAATCCAGTCGGGTCGCGATGTCAGCAAAATGATCAACATCAAGACCGAGGCGTTCAAAAGTGCCTGGGGCCCGTTGGGCATGGTGGTCGAAGGCAAATCCTACTGGTTCCGCCTGCCGGCCAAGCGTCACACCATGGACTCGGAATTCGACATCAAAACCATCAAGAGTCTGCCTGACGTCGAAATTGCCTACTCCTATGGCAACGTCAGCGACACCGCCTACAAAGCCCTTGCGCAGTCGGGCGCCAAAGCCATCATCCACGCCGGCACCGGCAATGGCTCGGTATCGTCCCGCGTGGTTCCCGCCCTGCAGGCCTTGCGTAAAGACGGCGTACAAATCATTCGCTCTTCTCACGTCAATGCCGGCGGTTTCGTGTTGCGTAACGCTGAACAGCCTGACGACAAGTACGACTGGGTTGTTGCTCACGACCTGAACCCGCAAAAAGCCCGCATCCTGGCCATGGTCGCACTGACCAAGACCAACGACAGCAAAGAGCTGCAACGGATGTTCTGGGAGTACTGATTCGCCCGCGCCCGCCCCGTTCGCGGTCGGGCACCGCTGTCACCACTCGCCAGTCCTGGCGAGTGGTTCACGACCTCTTTCCGATAAAAAATCTCCCTTCGCCCTACACCAAACGGAAAAAACCACTGTCAGAGGATTTTCTTGAATTTTAAGCAGTTGCGAAAATGCCTACAGTTAAATACTGTATGCACGTACAGCTTAATAAGGATAACTCCGTGGCCACTACCTCCGCCTCTCCTGACGCTTACGAACGCCTGGGTATGCGCATTCAGAAAATCATCAATTCCCCCACCGCCCAGAAAGCCAAAGCTGCACTGATCTTCCGTCTTCCGGACGAACCCGTGGATGAGTGGGAGCGTTTGCTCGAAGAAATCGACGAGAACGACAACGTCACCCTCGCCCATCGCGACGATGGCGGCGTGCAGATTTTCTGGGTTGTGCCGAAGGAAGACTGAGTCAATGAGCGTCCGCTGGCTTGCTTTGCTGTTTCTGCTCATCACCCTTGGCGCCCAGGCTGGCGCCCCACGCACCTTCAACGAAGCCAAGGAAGTCGCCTGGAAGTTGTACGCTCCGCAATCCACCGAGTTCTATTGCGGCTGCAAATACACCGGCGACCGCGTGAACCTCGCCGCCTGTGGTTATGTGCCACGCAAAAACGCCAAGCGCGCCTCGCGCATCGAGTGGGAACACATTGTCCCGGCCTGGCAGATCGGCCATCAGCGTCAGTGCTGGCAACAAGGAGGTCGCAAGAACTGCACGCGCTACGATCCGACCTATCAAAAAGCTGAGGCCGACCTGCACAATCTGGTACCCAGCATCGGCGAGGTAAATGGCGATCGGAGCAATTTCAGTTTCGGCTGGCTACCCGTGCAATCGGGTCAATATGGCTCGTGCCTGACTCAGATCGACTTCAAGGCGAAGAAGGTCATGCCCCGACCTTCCATTCGCGGCATGATCGCCCGAACCTATTTCTACATGAGCAAGCAGTACGGCTTACGCCTGTCGAAACAGGATCGGCAATTGTACGAAGCCTGGAACAAGACCTATCCGGTTCAGGCATGGGAACGTCAGCGCAACCAGAGCGTGGCGTGCGTGATGGGCCGCGGCAACGAGTTTGTCGGCCCCGTAGACATGAAGGCTTGCGGCTAACCGGCTGCCAGCACTTTCTCCCGGCAGATTGCGCCCCGCACAAAAAAAAAAAAAACGCCCCGACCGAAGTCGGGGCGTTTTCATGTGCGGCTAAGGCTTAGCGCGGGAATGCTGGCGGGTTTACACCGGCCATGTCTTCCATCACGCGAACTACCTGGCAGCTGTAACCGAATTCGTTGTCGTACCAGACGTACAGAACAACGCGGTTGTCGTTGCAGATGGTCGCTTCAGCGTCCACTACGCCTGCGTGGCGCGAGCCCACGAAGTCGGTGGAAACCACTTCCTGCGAATTGACGAAGTCGATTTGCTTATGCAGATCGGAGTGCAGCGCCATGTAGCGCAGGTACTCGTTCATCTCTTCACGGGTGGTGGCTTTCTCAAGGTTCAGGTTGAGAATGGCCATCGACACGTTTGGCGTCGGAACGCGAATCGCGTTACCGGTCAGCTTGCCGGCCAGTTCAGGCAGCGCCTTGGCGGCAGCAGTGGCAGCACCGGTCTCGGTGATCACCATGTTCAACGCGGCGCTACGGCCACGACGATTGCCTTTGTGGAAGTTGTCGATCAGGTTCTGGTCGTTGGTGTACGAGTGAACCGTTTCAACGTGACCGTTGACGATGCCGAACTTGTCGTTGACAGCTTTCAGCACCGGCACGATGGCGTTGGTGGTGCAGGAAGCGGCAGAAACGATCTTGTCGTCAGCGGTGATTTCACCGTGGTTGATACCGTGAACGATGTTCTTCAGCTTGCCTTTGCCAGGCGCGGTCAGAACAACGCGGTCGATACCCGGGCAGGCCAGGTGCTGACCCAGGCCGTCGGCGTCACGCCATACACCGGTGTTGTCCACCAGCAACGCGTTTTTGATGCCGTACTGGGTGTAGTCCACTTCAGTCGGGTTCTTCGCGTAGATAACCTGGATCAGGTTGCCGTTGGCGGTGATGGTGTTGTTGGCTTCATCGATGGTGATGGTGCCGTTGAACGAACCGTGCACCGAGTCGCGACGCAGCAGGCTGGCACGCTTGACCAGATCGTTCTCGGCGCCCTTGCGGACAACGATGGCGCGCAGACGCAGGCCGTCGCCACCACCGGTTTTCTCGATCAGGATGCGCGCCAGCAGACGACCGATACGACCGAAGCCGTACAGGACAACGTCGGTGCCGGTACGGCCGGAACCATTCTGCTTGCCGACCACATCAGCCAGTTCGTCACGGACGAACGCTTCGGCGGTACGGCCATTGCCTTCGGCCTTGAACTTGACGGCCAACTTGCCCAGATCTACCGAAGCAGCGCCGAGCTTGAGCTCGCTCATTGCCTTGAGCAGCGGGAATGTTTCGTGGACGGACAATTCGCTGTCATCGGACTGGCGATGGCGAGCAAAGCGGTGAGCTTTGAGAATCGCGATGACAGACTGGTTGATCAGACTGCGGCCATAGATCGAGCTCACCACGTTGTTATTGCGGTAGAGCTGACCGATAAGCGGAATCATCGCTTCTGCGAGTGCTTCACGGTCGATCCATTCACCAAGACACTGGTCGGGCTTCTGAGTCACGGGAACCTTCCACATGTAGGGGCAGAAAAAAGGGGCTACATTATGCCGCCGAGTGCCTCCCGTAGCAATGCGCGCCTGTCGCACGAGCGGTAACAAAATTCCGTTCAAAAAAATCACGCCCCGCGCCAGCCCAGTAAATACGGGGCTTTCAGCACAGTCAATTTTTCGACGATAACGCCACAGTGTCCGTAACCATCCGTAACACCGAGCGATTTTAGCACTACATTTCCAGTATTAAATCGCCAGTTTTTGTCATTACCACTACATTTTGCTCACCCTGTGTATATAGACACAGTCTGCAACTGACAGCCGGCACCCGAGACCGTTACAATTACCGACTTTGTCGCAACGCTTGGAGCTCAACCTTCCGTGCCCGTTCTGCGTCTACCGCTTCTCCCTGCCGCGGCAGGTAAACAGCACTGGGGCAACCTGCCCGGTGCCGCCCTGAGCCTGGCCATCGCCGAGGCCGCCAGCGCTGCCAAGCGCTTTACCTTGCTACTGACCGCCGACAGCCAGAGTGCCGAACGGCTGGAACAGGAGCTGAGTTTCTTCGCCCCGGATTTGCCTGTTCTGCACTTCCCCGACTGGGAAACCCTGCCCTACGACCTGTTCTCGCCACACCAGGACATCATCTCGCAACGCATCGCCAGCCTGTATCGGTTGCCGGAGCTGGCGCATGGCGTTCTGGTGGTGCCGATCACCACTGCCCTGCACCGTCTGGCGCCGACCAAATTCCTGCTCGGCAGCAGCCTGGTGCTGGATGTCGGCCAGAAACTCGATGTCGAGCAGATGCGCACCCGGCTTGAAGCCACCGGATATCGATACGTCGATACCGTGTACGAGCATGGCGAATTCACTGTGCGTGGCTCGCTGATCGACCTGTTCCCGATGGGCAGCAAGTTGCCTTATCGCATTGACCTGTTCGACGACGAAATCGAAACCCTGCGCACTTTCGACCCGGAAAACCAGCGTTCCATCGACAAGGTCGACTCGGTCAAACTGTTACCGGCCAAGGAATTCCCGCTGCAGAAAGAAGCCGTGACCCGTTTCAAGGCGCGGTTTCGCGAGCGCTTCGATGTCGACTTCCGTCGCTGCCCGATTTTCCAGGATTTGAGCAGCGGGATTACGCCGGCGGGCATCGAGTACTACCTGCCACTGTTCTTCGAGGAAACCTCCACTCTGTTCGATTACCTGCCCCAGGACACGCAAGTGTTTTCCCTGCCGGGCATCGAACAGGCTGCGGAAAATTTCTGGAACGATGTGCGCAACCGCTATGAAGAGCGCCGCGTCGATCCGTCCCGTCCTTTACTGCCACCGGCCGAGTTGTTCCTGCCGGTGGAAGACTGCTTTGCGCGCCTGAAGAGCTGGCCCCGTGTGGTGGCCAGTCAACAAGACGTCGAAACCGGTGTCGGCCGCGAGCGCTTCCCGGCTCAGCCGCTGCCGAACCTGGCCATCGAAGCCAAGGCCACTCAGCCGTTGGCGGCGCTGGCCAGTTTCCTCGACGAATTCCCCGGCCGCGTGCTGTTTACCGCCGAGTCCGCGGGCCGTCGTGAAGTGCTGCTGGAATTGCTCGAACGCTTGAAGCTGCGACCGAAAACCGTCGACAGCTGGCCAGACTTTGTCGCCAGCAAAGAGCGCCTGGCGATCACCATTGCACCGCTCGACGAGGGCCTGTTGCTGGACGACCCAGCGCTGGCCCTGGTTGCCGAAAGCCCATTGTTCGGTCAGCGCGTAATGCAGCGCCGTCGCCGCGAAAAACGCGCCGACGCGAACAACGATGCGGTGATCAAAAACCTCACCGAGCTGCGCGAAGGTGCGCCGGTGGTGCACATCGATCATGGTGTCGGCCGCTATCTGGGGCTGACGATCCTGGAAATCGACAACCAGGCCGCCGAGTTCCTGACCCTCGAATACGCCGAAGGCGCCAAGCTGTACGTGCCGGTGGCCAACCTGCACCTGATCGCCCGCTACACCGGCAGTGACGATGCCTTGGCCCCGCTGCACCGCCTTGGCTCCGAGACCTGGCAGAAAGCCAAGCGCAAGGCCGCCGAACAGGTGCGCGACGTGGCCGCCGAGTTGCTCGACATCTATGCCCGCCGCGCCGCTCGCGAGGGTTATGCCTTCGCCGACCCGAAAGCCGATTACGCGACCTTCAGCGCCGGTTTCCCGTTCGAAGAAACCCCGGACCAGCAAACCACCATCGAAGCGGTGCGCGAAGACATGCTCGCGCCCAAACCGATGGATCGGCTGGTCTGCGGCGACGTCGGCTTCGGCAAGACCGAAGTGGCCATGCGCGCGGCGTTCATCGCGGTGCACGGCGGTCGTCAGGTGGCGATTCTGGTGCCGACCACCCTGCTCGCCCAGCAACACTACAACAGCTTCCGCGACCGCTTTGCCGACTGGCCGGTGACCGTGGAAGTGATGAGCCGTTTCAAGTCGGCCAAGGAAGTGAACGCCGCGGTTGCGGACCTGGCCGAAGGCAAGATCGACATCGTTATCGGCACACACAAGCTGCTGCAAGATGACGTAAAAATCAAAAACCTGGGGCTGGTGATCATCGACGAAGAGCACCGTTTCGGTGTCCGTCAGAAAGAACAGCTCAAGGCACTGCGCAGTGAAGTCGACATCCTGACACTGACCGCAACGCCGATTCCGCGGACGCTGAACATGGCGGTGTCGGGTATGCGCGACCTGTCGATCATCGCCACACCGCCGGCCCGTCGCTTGTCGGTGCGTACCTTCGTCATGGAGCAGAACAAGAGCACGGTCAAAGAGGCCCTGCTGCGTGAGTTGCTACGTGGCGGCCAGGTCTACTACCTGCACAACGATGTGAAGACCATCGAGAAATGCGCCGCCGACCTCGCCGAACTGGTGCCGGAAGCGCGGATCGGCATCGGCCACGGGCAGATGCGCGAACGCGAACTCGAACAGGTGATGAGCGACTTCTACCACAAGCGCTTCAACGTGCTGATCGCCTCGACCATCATCGAGACCGGCATCGACGTGCCGAGCGCCAACACCATCATCATCGAGCGCGCCGACAAGTTCGGCCTGGCCCAGTTGCACCAGTTGCGTGGCCGGGTAGGTCGCAGTCACCACCAGGCGTATGCTTACCTGCTGACACCGCCACGCCAGCAAATCACTCCCGACGCGGAAAAGCGTCTGGAAGCGATCGCCAACACCCAGGACCTCGGCGCGGGCTTCGTGCTCGCCACCAACGACC
The DNA here is from genome assembly GCF_059422365.1 of Pseudomonas sp. GW821-FHT01E10. Classification (NCBI taxonomy): domain Bacteria; kingdom Pseudomonadati; phylum Pseudomonadota; class Gammaproteobacteria; order Pseudomonadales; family Pseudomonadaceae; genus Pseudomonas; species Pseudomonas sp. GW821-FHT01E10. The sequence goes on along the minus strand of NZ_JBWKWT010000013.1, from coordinate 8,376 downwards.
TGGAAATCCGTGGCGCCGGCGAACTGCTGGGCGACGGCCAGAGCGGGCAGATCCAGGCCGTGGGCTTCACGCTGTACATGGAAATGCTCGAGCGTGCGGTGAAGTCGATCCGCAAGGGCGAACAGCCGAACCTCGATCAACCGCTGGGTGGCGGTCCGGAAGTCAATCTGCGTGTACCGGCGTTGATTCCTGAAGACTACCTGCCGGACGTTCATGCTCGACTGATTCTCTACAAACGCATTGCCTCGGCCACCGATGAGGAAGGCCTCAAGGACCTGCAAGTGGAGATGATCGACCGCTTCGGCCTGTTGCCGGAACCGACCAAGAACCTGGTGCGGATCACGGCGCTGAAATTGCAAGCCGAACAGCTGGGCATCAAGAAAGTCGACGGCGGCCCGCAAGGCGGTCGGATCGAATTCGCGGCACAGACCCCGGTCGACCCGCTGACACTGATCAAACTGATCCAGAGCCAGCCCAAACGCTACAAATTCGAAGGCGCCACGATGTTCAAGTTCCTCGTGCCGATGGAGCGCCCCGAAGAACGCTTTAATACTGTAGAGGCGCTATTCGAGCGCCTCATTCCGACCACTGCTTGAAGGACGCCGCATGCGCCTGTTTCGCTCACTGACCTTGCTGATGACGTTGTTGATGTCGCTGCTCGCCTCGACCGCGTTTGCCGCTGATCTGTATCAGGTTGAAATGATTCTGGTACGGCAAAACGCCGTGCCTGCCATCGTCAGCCGCGCCGCGCCAGAAGACTGGGCTGCCGGTGCCCAACGCATCAGCCCCGACAGCTTTCGCACGCCAAGCCTGAATGCCGAAGTGGAAAAACTCACTGCCAGCAACGAGTACACGGTGTTGCTGCACAAGGCCTGGCAACAGAACCTGGGTGAAGAAGCCAGCAAAATCGCGATCAGCGAAGGCAAGGAACAGTTCGGCCAATTCCCGATCGAGGGCACGTTGAACCTGAAACTGGGGCGTTTCACTGACGTCGACGCCGACTTCTGGGTCAATCAGATTGACGCCAACGGCATGGTCACCGCCAGCGAACGCCTGAAGCAGGAAAGCCACACCAAGAACGGCCTGCTGAACTTCCTCGACAATGGTCACCTGGGCCTGTTGATCAAAATCACCTCGCTGACCGCCCCTGCACCTCGGCCAGTCCCTGATGAAATTCCGGACTGATTGAAGGCTAGGGGGCGTTCTCAATTAGTTTTCACGCCGCGCCGGGTCTGCTGTTGTGCAGGGCAAGGCGCGAGAAGCGTGGTTTGGTCATTCCAAATAAGCTTCGAGCAACGCAGCCCTGCACAACAGCAGGCCCGGCCCTTCGGGTTGTGCCTTAAAGCGGGCCAGGCTGCGTTGCAGGCCTTGGAAAGGGAACAACCATTCCCAGCGGCCTGCGCCTTGCCTGGCCCGCTTTAAGGCGACAACGCGACGGGAAAACTAATTGAGAACGCCCCCTATGTCCGCGACCCTGAGCAAACCCCTGGCAACATCCTGGGTCAGCCGATTCAAGGAACAGAGCCTGGAGCGTGGCCGCCGCTACGCACTGGAGAACCGCGTCAGGATCGTCGAAGTCGGCGACACCACCATCACCGCCAGTTGCGAAGGCTCTGGCGGTAACGTTTACCGTCAGACCATTCGCCTGCGCGAGTCGGCCAAAGGCACCTTGCTGATGATCGACGCCACGTGCACCTGCCCGGTTCACAGCAACTGCAAACATTGCGCAGCGGTGTTGCTGCAAGTGCAGGAAACCCTCGCGTATCCGGCAGCCGCGAAAGACGCCGAACTGCTGGAAAAACTTCAGGCCGTATTGGAAAACCGTAGCCCGAAAGCGCCGCCGCAAGTGCTGGTGGACAACGTGCAACCGGTGCCGCGCCTGTGGCTGGCGAGCATCGAGTTCAGCGCCTTCGAACCGCGCAACGGAAAAATGCAGCGTTACATTCAGCATCGCGCGGCGCTGTCCTTCAGCTATCTGGACGAATACGTCAGCGGACAGAAAAACGCTGACATCCTGATTCGTCAGGAGACACAGACGCTGCGGATAAAACGTCACCCGGAAGTCGAACAGACCTACAGGGAGCAGCTGCGGATCCTCGGTTTCAAAGTCGCCACCCGACAAAGCAAGGCCTTGCCGGAAAGTGCCGGCGAACTCTACGAGATGGTCAACGATAGCGCCTGGCTGACCTTCACCCTCAATGAACTGCCAAAGTTGCGCACCCAAGGCTGGGAGTTGCAGATCGACGAGGATTTCGGCTTCGACCTGACCGCCGTGGACGACTGGTACGCCACCGTCGAGCAGGCACCGGAGCGCGACTGGTTCGACCTGGAACTGGGGATCATCGTCAACGGCGAACGCCTGAGCCTGCTGCCGATCCTGTTGAACCTGATGCGCTCCCACACCGAAATCCTCAACCCGGAACGGCTCGCCCGACGTCGTGACGACGAACTGATCCTGGTGAACATCCCACAACGTCGCAGCACCGACCAGGGCCCGTTGCAGGTCGCCCTGCCCTTCGGCCGCCTGAAACCAGTGCTGGCCACCCTTGGCGAGTTTTACCTGCAAGAGCCCGGCGAAACCACGCTGCGCCTGAGCAAGGCCGACGCCACGCGACTGAACCCGCTGGAAGGCCTGCCGCTGCTCTGGGAAGGTGGCGAGCAGATCCGCACCTTTGCCCAGCGCCTGCGCGACATCAAGGACCACACCGCCGCAGCGCCCGAAGGCTTGAATGCCACCTTGCGTCCGTATCAGCTGGAAGGCCTGAGCTGGATGCAGTCGTTGCGACAACTGGAAGTCGGCGGGATTCTCGCGGACGACATGGGCCTGGGCAAAACCCTACAGACCCTGGCACACATTCTCAGCGAGAAGAATGCCGGGCGCCTCGATCGGCCGTGCATGGTGGTCATGCCCACCAGCCTGATTCCGAACTGGCTCGACGAAGCGGCGCATTTCACGCCGCAACTCAAAGTGCTGGCGCTGTACGGCGTCAGTCGCAAAAAGCATTTCGATAACCTGGCCGATTACGACCTGATCCTGACCACCTATGCACTGCTGCCCAAGGACGTCGAACGTCTGGCCGCGCAGCCGTTGCACGTACTGGTGCTGGATGAAGCGCAGTACATCAAGAACCCCAACAGCAAGGCCGCCCATGCCGCCCGCGAGCTGAATGCTCGCCAACGCCTGTGCCTCAGTGGCACGCCGCTGGAAAACCACTTGGGCGAGCTGTGGTCGCTGTTCCACTTCCTGCTGCCGGGTTGGCTCGGTGACGTGAAAAACTTCAACCGTGATTACCGCGTGCCGATAGAAAAACGTGCCAGTGAAGTACGACTTCAACACCTGAACGGTCGGATCAAACCGTTCCTGCTGCGCCGGACCAAGGAACAAGTGGCCACCGAACTGCCGCCGAAAACCGAAATCGTCCATTGGGTCGAGCTCAATGAAGCCCAGCGCGATGTGTACGAAACCATGCGCCTGGCCATGGACAAAAAAGTCCGCGACGAGATCACCCGCAAAGGCGTGGCACGCAGCCAGATCATCATTCTTGAGGCACTGCTGAAGCTGCGTCAGGTGTGCTGTGATTTGCGCCTGGTCAACGATGCTGCCCTACCCGCTCGCGGCAGTACCTCCGGCAAACTCGATAGCCTGATGGAAATGCTTGAAGAGCTGTTCGAGGAAGGTCGGCGGATTTTGCTGTTCTCGCAGTTCACTTCAATGCTGTCGCTGATCGAGGACGAACTGAACAAACGTGGCGTGGCGTATGCAATCCTGACCGGCCAGACCCGTGACCGACGCACGCCAGTCAAGGAATTCCAGAGCGGCAAGCGTCAGATCTTTCTGATCAGCTTGAAGGCTGGCGGTGTAGGCCTGAACCTGACCGAAGCCGATACGGTGATTCACTACGACCCTTGGTGGAACCCGGCGACGGAAAATCAGGCGACGGATCGTGCGTATCGCATTGGTCAGGAGAAGCCGGTGTTCGTCTACAAGATGATTGCCAGGGGCACGGTGGAAGAGAAGATTCAGCATCTGCAGAAGGAAAAATCCGATCTGGCCGCAGGCGTGCTGGATGGACGCAAGACCGGGGACTGGAAGTTGCAGAGCGATGATATCGAGGCGTTGTTTGCGCCGCTGCCAGAAAAAATTGATAAGTAGCAGGGATAGTCAGATCGTCATTGCGAGCAAGCTTGCCCCCACAGGGTGAGCAGCAATCCTGCGGGAACTTGCTCGCGAAAGGGGTCTTCTGAAATCGGACATGTCCTCCTACAGGCGCGAGGCTTGCCCGCGAAGGCGGTGTGTCAGTCAACGTCGATGTTGAATGCGCTGACGCCTTCGCGGGACAGCAAAACAATGCTGTTGATGACAGAGTTTACGATAAGTAGGACTCGCGCTGGGATTCGATCAGGGTCAGAGCAGCCTCCCAGGCCAGGTCGATGATGTTGTCCTGTTCATCGCGGTCAAACTGTTCGGCGGTGTGCGCACAGACTTCCCGAGACGGGTAATGCAGCGCCGAACCACCGGCCAGCGCTTGAACCTGTGCCTGACAGGCACGCTCCAGGAAGTGAATTTCCTGAAATGCCTGGGCCACGCCGGAGCCACCGACCAGTAGGCCATGATTACGCAGGATCATCGCCCGATGCGGCCCCAGATCGGCAATCAGACGCTCTCGCTCATCCAGCGAAAGGGCAATGCCTTCATAGGTGTGATACGCCAACTTGCCGTAAAACTTCAACGCGTGCTGACTGATCGGCAACAAGCCGTGCTTCTGCGCGGCGACGGCCATGCCGGCGGCGGTGTGGGTATGGATCACACAATTCAGGTCAGGGCGAGCCATGTGGATTGCCGAGTGGATCACAAAGCCTGCGGCATTGACCCGATGACCTTTGTAGGCCGGATCGACCACTCGCCCTTCCTGATCGATGCGCACCAGATCCGAGGCGCGCATGCGGTCGAAAATAACCCCGTAGCGGTTGATCAGAAAGTGATGCTCAGGCCCTGGAATCCGCAGGGTAATGTGGGTGTCGATCAGGTCGGTCATGCGAAAGTGCGCGACCAGGCGATACAGCGCGGCCAGTTCGCAACGGGCTTGCCATTCAACCGTGCCGATGTGTTCAGGTTTACTCACGAATACACCTCTTTAGCAGCGCACTCTGTGGCGCTTGTGGGCTTTATCGCTGCCATGACAGGATTAGTCAATTTTCATAATCTTATATTTACTATTAGTACTGCTACTACATGGAATCCTTATGCCCTCCACTTCGAACCCGTGGGTTGGTCGCCGCTTTCTGAATGACCGTCTCGACTGGAACCTGCTGCGCACTTATCTGGTGATCGGTCAGGAAGGCAGCATGAGTCGGGCCGCCGCGCGGCTGCACATCACCCAGTCGGCGGTCAGCCAGGCTTTGAAGCGTCTGGAAGAACAACTGGAATGTGTGTTGATCGCCCGCAGTGGAAGGCGGTTCGATCTGACGGAAACCGGGGAAGAAGTCCTGCGCATTGCAACGGACATTTACGGCGATATTTCGCGCCTGGGAACGGTGCTGGAGAGTCGGCACGACGACGTGGTCGGCAAGATCCGCATCCTCACCGTCAGCGGCGTGCAAGCACGACACTACGATGAGTTCCTCGCCGACTTCCATGAAACCCACCCGAAAGTCGAGCTGGAAGTTGAGGTGATGGGCAGTTCGAACATCATCAGTTCGTTGCTGCAAAAGACCGCGACCATTGGCGTCGGATTATGCCGTTTACCGCAGCCGCGACTGGAACAGAGAGTATTGTTTCGCGAGCGTTATGCGTACTTTTGCGGGCAGCGTCATCGACTTTTCGGACAAGAGAATCTGACCCTTGAACAGCTCGCTGCAGAGAACTTCGTCAGTTTCACCAGCGATCAGCTCGGCGGCAATCTTTCACCCCTGACCCTGTTTCGCGACCAGCAAGGCTTTACCGGCAAGATCGTTGCGTCATCCACCAGTTTCGAAGAGATTTACCGCTTGATCTGCGCAGGGTTTGGTATTGGGTGTTTGCCAACTCATCTGGTGCGCAGGGATGTCGAGCAAGGTTTGCTCTGGCGTTTGCCGCCGGAAGACGGCGTGGTGGATTTCGATATCCAGCTGTTGTGGAATCGCGAGCAGAAGATGAATCAGGCCGAAACCGTGTTCCTGGAAAGCTTCCAGCACATGCTCAGCATTCGGGAGCCTGTGCTGTGAAGCCTTGATCCTTAAACGTGAGGGTCGCCCGGGGCTTTGCTCGGCGCGGCGTATTGCGGCTTCAGGTGGCCGTCCTGATCAAGTAGCCAGGCATCCATGATCTGCCGCACCACAGGGCCGGCGACGCGACCACCGGCCTCGCCGTTTTCGATCATCACCGAGATGACAATCTGCGGATGTTCGGCCGGAGCAAATCCGACGAACAAGGCGTTGTCGCGGTTGCGCTCCAGGGTTTTCGCCCGGTTGTAGCGTTCACCCTGCTTGATCGCCACCACTTGCGCGGTGCCACTTTTGCCGGCGATGCGGTACTGCGCGCCCTGCGCCGCCGCTCGGGCAATCCCGCGGGCGTCGTGCATTACCATCTGCATGCCGTGATTGACCTGCTCCCAGTCACGCGGATCCTTGAGCAGGATGTTCGGCATCGGATGCTCGTCCACCGGCGCGACGCCATCCACGGTCTTGGCCAGGTGCGGCCGGTTCCATACACCTTTGTTGGCGATCAGCGCGGTGGCCTGGGCCAATTGCAGAGGGGTGACCTGCATGTAGCCCTGGCCAATGCCGAGGATCACTGTCTCGCCGGGGAACCACGCCTGTCGCCGCGTGGCTCGCTTCCAGGCCTGAGACGGCATCAACCCGGGAGACTCTTCGAACATGTCCAGCGAGACCTTCTCGCCCAGGCCGAACATCGCCATGTAGTCGTGCAGACGATCAATGCCCAGCTTATGGGCCAAATCGTAGAAGTAGGTGTCGTTGGAGCGCATGATCGCCGTGTCCATGTTCACCCAGCCATCACCGCTGTGATTCCAGTTACGGTACTTATGATCGAAATCCGGTAACTGGTAATAGCCCGGATCGAAGACGCGGGTCTGCGGGGTTACGACTCCGGCGTCGAGGCCGGCGATCGCCACTTCCGGCTTGATGGTCGAGCCAGGTGCGTAGAGCCCGCGCAGCACGCGGTTGAACAGCGGCCGGTCGATGGAATCGTGCAACGCCGCGTATTCCTTGAAGCTGATGCCCGTCACAAACAGGTTCGGGTCGAAGCTTGGCTTGCTGACCATGGCCAATACTTCGCCGGTCGACGGATCGAGAGCGACCACCGAGCCACGCCGATCGCCCAATGCCTCCTCGGCGGCTTCCTGAAGCTTGACGTCGAGGCTCAGGACGATGTTTTTGCCGGGGATCGGGTCGGTGTGCTTGAGCACTCGCAGCACGCGGCCCTGGGCATTGGTTTCGACTTCTTCGTACCCCACATGGCCGTGCAATTCTGATTCGTAGAATTTCTCGATACCGGTTTTGCCAATGGATTGGGTGCCACGGTATTCCACCGTGTCCAGGGCTTTGGATTCTTTTTCGTTAATGCGACCGACGTAGCCGATCGAATGCGCAAAGTGCGCGCCCATGGGGTAGTGGCGAACGAACTGCGGCTCTACATCGATTCCGGGCAGACGGAACTCGTTGACCGCGAGTACGGCGATCTGTTCTTCGCTGAGCTCATAGAACAGCGTGACCGGGACGAAGGGGTGCCTGGCCTGCTTCATCGCCTTGTCGAACAGTGTACGGTCCTCGGCCGGCAGGTGCAGGAGGTTGACCACTTCATCCAGCTCGCGTTTGACATCGGAAGCGCGTTCGCGGGTGATGGTCAGGTTGAAGCTGGGCCGGTTGTCTGCCAGGACCACACCATTGCGGTCGTAGATCAGCCCACGAGTTGGAGTGATCGGCAGGACATGGACGCGGTTGTTTTCGGAGATTGTCGAGTGATAGTCGAACTCGACAACCTGCAGGACGTACATGCGCACCACCAGCGCGCAAGTAATGGCGGCGACGAACAAGGCGCAGGCCATCAGTCTTTTGTTGACCAGGAGCGTCTCTTTCTCGTGGTCCTTGATTGGTATCGGTCCGGGCATTTCTGCAGCAACTCTTTGACTATAAACGGGAGTACCGATCCGTAGGCTTGCAGTCAGTCCGTTGAAACGAGCTGCACCATACCAAAAACGGCATGGTTTTTAGCGCGCTCTGCCGAAGTTTCACGAACGATGCGACCATTACCAGGGATGGCCATCCGCTAGCCCTCTGTTGCCAAAGCACTTTCCTACGGGCAAAACAAAACCCCTACCTGCATACGCAGATAGGGGTTTCGGAATTTAATCTTGACGATGACCTACTCTCACATGG
>NZ_JBWKWT010000012.1:0-161793 GCF_059422365.1 Pseudomonas sp. GW821-FHT01E10 | reverse complement strand
CGTGGAACTGCAAGCCTCGACCCCACAGCTAAACGCGCCGCCCACTTTTGACTAGGTGGGGTTTATGGAGCGCTTACGCAACATCTTCGCGGTCACGGGGGCAGCGGATCAGTGAATGGAGTCGTTGTTAAATGATTCGCGAGGGACGCCTCGGCGACCGGGGCGGTTTTTTTTGTGGGCACGTGCCGAGATATCCCGGTAGGTATCGCTATCGGTTGCTGCCAGGAATTAGCACCTCAATTATTAAAAAGATGAAAAAAACTATTTTTCTATACTTTATATGCTAGTCCTTTAAAGACGAAGAGTTACTCAGTGTAGAAAAGCGCTCAGTAAGTGCTATACAGACCCAAAAAATGGCAATGGAGTGTGCCGGAATAGACTGGCTTGAAAAGACCATTGCCATCAAGAATGCTACAAGCACCGCACCAATTTTTACTTGATAAACATCAGTCGTCCGGCATACTGCGGACTTACGAACAGCTACTAAACCACGTCGAATGACCGAAATCATAAAAAAGAAGAAAAGTAGTAAGCCAAAAATACCAGTGTCATGAAGTAACGCCAAAGGTAGATTTGATATCCATGCGCTACGATGGCTATCCGAACCTACTAATTCTGGAGCGAATGAATATATTTCACTAAAGCTATAGATTCCATTTCCTAAGAACGGGTTCTTGAGTATCGACTCAGCGGCAAGCCCCCACATGATAAACCTTGTTCTAACAGAGTGCGTTCTGCCAATTATTTCATTGTCGCCAAATTCGGCCATTACAAAATAGGATGCTGCAACTATAAGGCCAATCAGCAATAATGCCGCAAGCGTGTACCACACGAAGCTTCTGGCCTTATAATGGCTTCGCTTAATCAGCGCATAATATATCCCGACAGACAATATATAGGAGATCCAAGGAGCTCGAGAGAAGGAAAACAGCAAAGAAGTATGCAGTCCCAAGACCAGAATCCACCACCAAACCTTCTTGGTTTTGCCAAGCGCAACCACAGCCAGCGTTATGAGGGAAACAAACACGCCAAACAGATTAGCCTCAGTTATACCCCCTCTGATTCGTGTACCACCACTCCCTTCTTGAAGCCAATGAAGTGCAATCTCGGGGAGTTGTAAGTGAAGCAATGACGCCACGTAAACTATAGAAAGAAATGGCCCACAAAACCACGCTAAGGATAAAAAAGCTCTAGACTTGAATATGGTGAATGGGTTAGCCCTAAGCCAGATAGTCATATAATAAAAGCTGATGGCAAAAAGAAGTCCCAAGAACATTTTGAGAGACCAGGTAGGAACGGGACCCATTGCAGATGAAAAAAACGTTAGCACGATCCATACAAGAAGAATCAATCCAGTGTTAGGAAGCTTAAGCGGAATCTTTGATCCAATTAACAATACGCAAATGATTAAGAAGAGTGGAACGGATAGTATCCGTTCCAGGGTCAAGGTGTTACCACCAAAGGACCACTCTATATTATTAAAAGTTACGGTAAAGCCTATGATTAGAGCTAGCACATACCGAACTGATAGTCTTGAGGTCGGGATGCTATAGGCGTGTAACGATGTCATAATGTTCCTGCTTTTTAACTTTCTGAATTAGTTGCAAGGGCATGGTGAGGAGGGCCCCAAGAGGAAGTTTTCATGGGCTTTATTCGCTTGAGCAAGTGCATCGCCCTCGCCTTTCTGATAAGGTTTTCATCAAAAGCAAGACACGAAATTCAGCACATTAAACGATATATTCTTTGGCATCACGTTCTCATCTGTCTCGGTATGATTTGAAATGGAGTAGAAAACCACCAGTCAGTTGAATCACACAAGTACGCATAAACAGATTCGGAGTCCACAGGGCTATTATAAAATCCATTGCATTTTTTAGCATAAAAACACCCTTATCGCGAGAGTGCGTAGGTGACTAAAAATAACAGTGCCCTGTCAAAATCGGCCACTCTCTCTACGATGGTTTTGTAAATAACAAGAGGTCCCATTTGAGTTTTGCATTATTTTCTTGACGTGGTATGAAAAATGTTAGTATTTGTCTGTGTTTGCAGGTGGTGTCGGCTTGATTGTTTTGTCAAAATTCTGATAGGCAATTATTTTTATAGGACTCCCGATGAAATATTTCACCCTGGCAATATCTTTTTGCTTGATGTTATTCGTCAGGGGCGCAGGGGCGACTGATGTAGGTGTTTTCTACTACCCTGGATGGAATAAGCCGAACATCGATTCTTGGGCTAGAATTAAACCTTACTCGGACAGGGAGCCATTATTGGGGTGGTATAAGGAAGGAACTGACACATATACCAAAACGTATATTGCATGGATGAAGAAATATGGAGTTGATTATGTCATTTATGACTGGTATTGGGAAAAGAATGGTGGGGTAAAGGATACAACTTACGCGGTTGATTCGTTTATAAAAAATTCGAACTCATCCTCCATTGGATTCTCCTTGCTCTGGGCTAACCACTCCGGGACACCAGTCAGTTATCAGCAGTTCGATGAAATCGTCAACTACTGGATTACTCATTATTTTGGTAACGAACGGTACAAAAAAATCAACGGCAAACCGGTGGTTTTTGTATTTTCTCACGATCGACTGAGCGCTGACGCGAAAACATTTGGAGCAACACCTAAAGAATTGCTTGAGCGCGCCCGTGTGGCAGCGGTAAAAGCTGGATACAAAGGTATATACTTTATAGGTTCAGCATCAGCAGATAAAAAACTTTTGGACTTCGCAGATTTAGTAAGTACATATGATGCCTTATCAGCTTACAACTACCACCTCGGGTTTGCTGAAAAAAAATCAAGCAGGAAACTATCTGTCAGTTATCCGGATCTTGCCGCTGGTTATGCTCAGTCATGGAAGTGGATTATCAAAAACAGTAATATCCCCTACATCCTGCCATTAACTTCAGGTTGGGATCGATCCCCTTGGGGGGGCAGCGTCGATCCAAATCATGACAAATCAGTAAGCACGCCTGAGAAGTTTTATGAGCACTTACAAAAAGCCAAGAGTATTTTAAATAGATACCCCAATAAAACGCTAAACTCAGTTGTTATTTGCTGTTGGAATGAGTACGGGGAGGGGTCATATATAGAGCCAACAAAGCAGTATCAATTTAAATACCTGGAGGGAGTTCGAAAGTACCTGAAATAGGAAGATTTTATTGTGGCTATCGTAGCGGCCTAATGGTCGTATAGGCGGTGTTTTTAGCATTTGTACTGAGTTTTCTGAGTTTTTGGCAATGCAATGTGGCAGAGCCAATAAATATTTTGTGGCATTCATAGTAGAAAATATTAAATCAGAAAGTCAGTGTCTGCCTGCATAAAATGAAGCCGGACGTGAATAGCCCGGCTTTTGGTGGATGTGTAGAATAAACACCTGATCAGATCCTTCTGATGCAATCTTACCTATTTTTCACAGGATATTCCGACTCTGACAACTTCTATTTTTTTCAGAGTTATTTGTACTTTTACTTGGTTTTTGATGATAGAAAACTGATTATTTTTTCGTGATTAGACTTAAACCCATTCTCTACGCGATAGGCGGGCTCAATAATCATTTCGTTTTCTATGCTAAATCGATCGCCTAGCCGTTTCTCAAACTCCATAATGTATTTTAGGTGCGATTCGACTGAGGTTTTTCCATCGTTAATTAGTATGTTCAGGCTTTTATTAGAGGGTGTGTACTGCGTGTGTTTGAACCTGTCAAAGAACAAGCTATTCATTGCTGTGTTTCTAGGTCTCTTCCTGTTAATGAATTTTACCACTGGGTTTTTATATAGTAATTTGAATATGTAATAAATGGTTCTCTCCACTCTTCCTTCGTGCTTAAGCAGTGCGCCATAAGGGTCGCCGCTTATAGAGAACATGCTTCCTAGGTTAGGATATACAAACTCTTGATACGAGTGGCGAGCAATATGGAATGTCTCGATGTTGTCCGCGATTTTTTTTGCGCTCCCTTTAAAGAATTTAAAGCGGGCGCAAAGAATTATAAGGTCGCGAGTTTGGAATAGGGATTTCCGGTGACTAAAGCCACATTCTTCTTTTGTTAGCGTTATTGCATTTCCACTTTCATCTATGCAATCTACTGATATGATGTTTTGAGATATTGCGTATCCGTATGCACCCGCATTCATGCATACCCCGCCGCCGATACTTCCAGGGATTCCTTCTAATCCCTCAAAACCGTTTGCTTCTTCAAGTACAGCAATGCGAACAAAGTCCTGCAAAGAATAACCGCTGTCTACCTCAACTACACCGTCTCTCTTGGTTATACTGGTCAGGTTTTTCGTTGATAAAATTACGGAGTATTCGATCTGATCGAAAAATAGCACATTGGAAGTAAACCCAATTACTTTGTATGCGACTTTGCTTTTAATTAGCTTTTCAATTATTTTCTTCATCTTTCCTCGTGTTTGGGGACAGATGAAAAGCTTTACTAATCCGCCGGACTTAAAGTACGTGTCGTACTTTATGTCGTAGTTTTCTTTAAACCAGATTTCTTCTTGGATCAAGAACGTTCTCACGTCAAACAGTTCCTGGTCCATTGAGTGTACATCTCCGCTTTGGATTTTTTCGATCGATTTTTCCGCGTTCATTTTTTTTCCGAATTAGCACTTGTTAAAGTGAAGGTATATTTCAAGAATTTACATGAGGTCCAGTATCAAGCGATAATTTTATCCTCGCTCGACTAATATAATCTCAACTTGCAAGACGCTCACTCAATTATGATGCTAAATAATCCCCTCTAGCTTTTAGAGCCAAGCCATTCAACTAGAAATCCAACGCCTCGTTGCTCGATTGCGCCGACTCATGATCTGCTAGCTACATCATATGGGCAGCACATGCAAAGGCATACGAATGTTAAAAAAAGTCTACATTCTTCTTAAAAGACAGCGGCACTGGCCTTGAAAGCGGTGCCTTTACGGGGGTAGCAGTTAAATCCGCCATTGCATTCGCGCCGCCCCCGATCTTGCTAGCGCAACGCTTTACTTATTAACTATATCGTCATATGCCAACTTTAACACTTATCAGATTTCCAGCACTGCTGAAGAGTTGATCAGTTTGTTTTTCGAGCCATAAGTGGCTCAAGGATGAGGTCGGTCTAATCCGTGGGCGCGGGGGGGGGCAAGGAGCCAGCGGATCAGTGAATGAATCCGTTATCAAATGACTCGCAAAGCGCGTCTCGGCGGCTGGTGCGGGATTTTTTGAGGGCACGTTCCGAGATGTCCCGGTAGGTATCGCTATCGGTTGCTGCCAGGAGCTTGGCGCCGCCCTTCAGGGTGGCCATGAAGGTCACCTCGGTGCTCTTGCCGGCGAGCAGGTAGCCAGCGATGGCACCGACCGGCCCCAACAACATCGCGCCCGCAATGCCCAGGCCTATGGCGCTCTTTATATTCTTGTTGGAGTCCGTGTTCTGGATCGTTAGATCTTTAAATTCCGAGACCGGGAAGCTTTTCCCCAGTCGTGGCTTAAGGGCCGTTTTGAGCGTGATGGTACCCGAGTGATATTCCCCGTCGCCCTGCGGGAAGTCACCGGCGAGCACTATGATCTTTGCCATGTGGAATGTTCTCTTGGGCGATCATTTTTGGGGTAGACATTGCGCGCGCCCAAACTCAAAACGTCAACGAGCTGACGATGAGTGGCAGCCATGGATTTGCGATACACAAGTGTCAGTCTTCCAGGTCAATTTCATCTTCAGGCGCCCATCTGGCGTCGAGCAGGGCGGGGGGAGGATCGTCCGGCATGGTTATTCCTCCAGTCATGAACGCAAAGCGTAGCAGGCGGGTAGGGCTGTCGAGGTGGTCATAGCCCTGGTCATGGACGTTTTATAACGTTTGCCTCAAGCCGGCAGGTAATGCGTTTTAATTCTCCGTTGACCCGACAGCTGCTCGGAACCAACAACAGACCTTTCAGCCGAAAGGGGTTAACGGGGGATTAATGGACTTCTGGACCACCACGCAAGTATCGATTCTAGGACTGGTTGAAGGACTCACAGAGTTTTTGCCGATCTCCAGTACAGGCCACCAGATTATTGCCGCGGACTTGCTCGACTTTGGCGGTGAGCGAGCCATGGCGTTCAATATCATTATTCAGTTGGGCGCTATTCTGGCGGTCGTCTGGGAGTTCCGTCGCAAGATTCTGGACATCACCACGGGTTTGCCGACCCAGCGTAATGCGCAACGTTTTACTCTGAATTTGCTGATCGGTTTCTTGCCGGCGGTGGTGCTGGGGGTGATGTTCGCCGACAAAATCCATCAATATCTGTTCAACCCGATCACCGTGGCCGTGGCGCTGGTGATCGGCGGGATCATCATGTTGTGGGCTGAACAGCGCGAGCACGTGGTAGTGGTCGATCACGTGGACGAGATGCGCTGGACCGATGCCTTGAAAGTCGGATGTGCACAATGCCTGGCGATGATTCCCGGCACTTCGCGTTCGGGATCGACGATTATCGGCGGGTTGCTGTTTGGCCTGTCACGCAAGACGGCCACCGAGTTTTCGTTCTTCCTGGCGATGCCGACAATGGTGGGGGCCGCGGTGTACTCGGGCTATAAATATCGCGACCTGTTCCAGGCCGCAGATTTGCCGGTGTTTGCCCTGGGGTTTGTCGCCGCTTTCGTCTTTGCGATGATTGCCGTGCGCGGGTTGCTCAAGTTCATCGCCAACCATAGTTATGCGGTGTTTGCCTGGTACCGGATCGCCTTCGGTTTACTGATTCTGGCGACGTGGTTTTTGGGTTGGGTGGACTGGAATCACCTCTCGGAAGGGGCGTAGGTTTTCCTGTGTTGATAAAAAACGCCGCTTGTTGTTGAGCGGCGTTTTTGTGTAAGCAGCTAAAAGCATCTAAAGCTTGTTGACCCGCGCCAGTGGCAGGCTGATTTGCTGTTCACGCTGCAGCAAATTCATCATCAGCAGTACCCGTTCTTCACCGTCCATGGCCAGGAACACCGCTTCGAGATCGCAGAACGGACCTTCAGTGATGCGCACCGCATCTCCGTGTTTCAACAGCGTGGTCACGATCGCCTGGCTGTCCGGTTCCTGGAGTTCGTCGATCAGCGCATCGCGGATCGGCAATGGCTGACCGCCAAACCCGACGACCCGCGAAACGCCGCGGGTCGAGCGCAGTGGACCCCAGCTGTCCTGAAGGCTCAGTTGAATAAACAGGTAGCCCGGAAACAGCGACTCGCTGATCACTCGACGTTGCCCGCGCAACATGCGCTCACGTCTGTAAGTCTTGCGAAAGCATGCATAGCCTTGGCGCTGCAAATGTTCTTCGGCGCGCTCATCTTGTTTGGGCTTGCACTGGACCAGGTACCAGGCTTTGGTGGCGTGTTCGGCAATCGCGTTCATTCAAATGCCCTCCCTGCATCGATCTGCCCCAGCAGCTCGGCGGTTTTGCGCTGCAGGAGCGAGCTGTCGCCCCGACTTTCCACGGTCAGGCAAGCTACGCAACCCTCGCCCGAGAGGCGCAAGCTGAAGCGCCAGTCGGCAAAGACCAGGTTCAGCCCGCTGCTTTCGTTGAGGTCAAGGGCGTCGCGGGCGTAACGCTGCTTGATGCTCGCCAGCAGCGCCGGACCATCCTTGACTTGGCGGCGGATCTCCCCGGAGGAGGGGAACGCGCCGATGCGTTCCACCAGCAGTACCGGTGGTTTTCGCACGCGGGGGAAAATCAGTTCCGACGCATAGGCGCGCACGATGCGGTACGCGAGGTTGTGCTTAAGGTCAGCGCTATACGGGTGGCGACTGTCATCTGCCTTGAAACCGCTCAACGTATTCATAGAGGCTTCGTCCATAAGGTGATAAAGACCATATCGGGGGACAGCAACATCACAGGGCGTTTTGATGCAGATGCTCGAAGCAGAAGTTGGTGGCTTCGATATAACCTTCGGCACCGCCACAGTCGAAGCGTCGCCCCTCGAACTTGTAAGCCAGTACGCAGCCGTTCTGGGCCTGCTTCATCAGCGCATCGGTGATCTGGATTTCACCGCCCTTGCCAGGTTCGGTGTCAGCGATCAGGTCGAAGATGTCGGGGGTCAGAATGTATCGACCGATGATCGCCAGGTTGGACGGAGCGTCTTCCGGACGGGGCTTTTCGACCATGCTGTTGACCCGGTAAATCCCCTCGCGAATCAACTCGCCGGCAATCACGCCGTACTTCTGAGTCTGCTCGCGGGGTACTTCCTGGATCGCCACGATCGAACAGCGGAACTGCTCATAAAGCTTGAGCATTTGCGCCAGAACTCCATCCCCCTCCAGGTTCAGGCACAGGTCGTCGGCCAGCACCACGGCGAATGGCTCATCACCGATCAACGAGCGGCCGCTGAGAATGGCGTGCCCCAGGCCTTTCATTTCCACCTGACGAGTGTAGGAAAAGCTGCAGGTATCGATCAGCTCGCGAGTGCCGTGCAGGAACTTTTCCTTATCGGTGCCACGAATCTGGTGCTCCAGCTCGTAGCTGGTATCGAAATGATCCTCCAGCGCGCGCTTGCCGCGACCGGTGACGATGGCCATGTGTTGCAGGCCGGCGTCACGCGCTTCCTCGACGGCATACTGGATCAGCGGCTTACTGACGATCGGCAGCATCTCCTTCGGCATGGCCTTGGTGGCGGGTAAAAAGCGGGTCCCATAACCGGCGGCGGGGAACAGGCATTTACGAATCATGGAAGCGTCCTTGAAAGTAGACTGATGGAATAGCTGATGGCAGTAGGAAAGATTCGATCCAGGCTGGCCGAACCGGTCACGCTGGGGAGTGCGGGCTCGAAGCGGCCCGGTCACTCGAGAACAATGTTCGCAACGCGCCAGGGGCTGCGAATGGTCTGCACGCCATGCTTCTCGCCAGGCGCGGGCAGGGGAGACATCGAGCAGCCGATTGGCCGGCGAGCATGCCCGGTTGTTCCACGGCATGCTCGTGACGTAACCCGCTGTAAATAGAGTTATTGCCCAAGGCGTCCCTTACCCAACTACTAACCAAATATTCGACACCCTGGCAATGCAGTAGCGGAACGGCTATACATTAGTCATTCGCTATTTCAGTATAATTTAGATTGAACAGTCGCCAGAAAACGACAACCGTTAGAAAATGTCTGGATAAATTCACTAACTGTTATTTTCGCACTCTGGAGAGTGCGATGTTATTTTTTGTCTGGATAAAAAGTTGAGGGCTGTTCAAGCGTCATGGTAATAAATACGCATTGATTTTTTGAAAGTTTCAGTCGCAGTTCCTGGTCGTTATAAATGCCCGGGCTCATTCGTAATTTAAAGCTCTTATGTTCGGCAAGTGCTAGGTCACCGCCAATGTTGACAAGACGGGGAAGGTCATCTTGCTTAAAAGGGTTTTGATTGTCTGTGTTGGCAATATATGCCGCAGTCCCACCGCGGAGCATTTGCTGCGTGGGGCACTCGTCCACTCCGATATTCAGGTCAGTTCAGCCGGCCTTGCCGCCCTGACGGGCAAGCCCATCGAGCCGACAGCACACGCCGTGCTCACAGAGCATGGTCATCTGCCCCATGAGCACCAGGCCGTTCAGCTCACTTCTCAAGCCGTCAGTGAGGCGGACTTGATTCTGGTGATGGAGCGGCGACATGTCAGTGGCGTGCTCAACATTGCCCCTGAAGCGCGGGGCAAAGTGTTGCTGTTGGGCAAATGGCAGGACGATCGAGAGATCAGCGACCCCTACCGTCAAGGCAAACCTGCTTTTGTGCACGCTTATGCGTTGATCGAAGAAGCCGTACACGCATGGGCACAGCGTCTGGCACGCTGATGGCCACTTCCTTTTTGAATCGTAATCAAGGCAAAGAATCCGACTTATGCAGCAAGCACCGGTAGTCAACGTGCGGGACGACGACAATGACGAGATTGATCTTCTCGGCCTGTTTGGAACACTCATCGACCATAAATGGCTGATTGCCGCGGTTACCGGCGCCTTCATGGTCGCAGGGGCCGCGTACGCAGTGCTGGCGACACCGGTATTTCAGGCGAATGCGCTGTTGCAGGTCGAAGCGAAGAAGAACGACTTATTGGGCTTCTCGGATATCGGCAGCATGCTGGGCAAGGAGTCTCCTTCGGCCACCGAAATCGAGTTGATCCAGTCCCGCTCCGTGATTGGTAAAACTGTCGATAACTTGAAACTTGATATTGTCATACAGCCGAAGTATTTCCCGGTTTTCGGTGAGTTCCTGGCGCGTCGATTCCAGAATAATAATCCCGGTGAAATAGCCGAACCCTTGTTGGGGTTGAACAGTTTCGCCTGGGGAGGGGAGTCGCTGAAGATCTTCAAACTGGATCTCCCCGATTCGCAACTGGGCAAGAAATTGACCCTGACCACGGGTGAAAATGGTCATTTCACGTTGGTGGATGAAGATGACAACCTATTGGCGGCCAGCCGGGCCGGAGAGCTTTTCGAAAAAAATGGCGTAACGTTTCAAATAGAGGAACTGCACGCCAATCCTGGTACCCGCTTCCGCATTATCCGTAACTCCCGCCTGACCAGTATCCTCGACTATCAAGAGGCCCTGGATGTAGTTGAGCGCGGAAAAGACTCGGGCATGATCGGTCTGGCGCTGGAAAGCACAGATCCGGACCAGGCGATTAAAATACTCAATGAAATCGCCGCTATATATGTACGGCAAAACGTAGAGCGCACTTCAGCAGAGGCTGCGCAGAGCCTGGCGTTTCTCAAAGAGCAACTTCCTGAGGTCAAGAAGGATCTGGAAAAAGCCGGAAATGCGTTGAATGAGTACCAGACGCGCAGCAAGTCCGTGGATATCACGCTCGAAACCAAAGCCATTCTTGATCAGATAGTCGGGCTCGATACCAATATTTCCGAGTTGAAGTTGCAGCAAGCCGAGATGGACCGCAAGTTCACCCGTCAACATCCTGCCTATCGCGCATTGTTGACCCAGATCGGTGAGTTGAGCAGCAAGCAGAAAAGTTTGGCGTCCAAAGTGGAGAGCCTTCCCTCTACCCAACAAGAATTGCTGAGCCTTACCCGGGATGTAGAGGTCGGTACGGCCATTTACACCCAGCTGCTGAATAAGTCTCAGGAACTGGATGTGATGCGCGCGGGCACTGTCGGTAACGTACGCCTGATCGACACCGCGGACGTCAATTTCCTCAAACCGGTCAAGCCGAAAAAAATCCTGATTGTATTGATCGCCACTATTCTTGGCGGCTTCCTGGCAGTGGCCCTGGTGCTGGTACGCAAGGCACTGAACCGCGGGCTGGAGAGTCCGGAAGCCATCGAGCAACTTGGGTTGCCGGTCTATGCGTCGATTCCCTACAGCATTCTGCAGAAAGCCGAAGAAGATAAAGTCTCCCGCGGACGAGGGCGCTCCAATGGGACTTCATTGCTGGCCGTCACTCATCCTACCGATCTGGCAATCGAGGCATTGCGCAGTTTGCGTACCAGTCTGCACTTCGCCATGCATGAGGCCGACAACAACCGCCTGATGATTTCCGGGCCCAGCCCTCAGGTGGGTAAAACGTTTGTCTCGGTCAACCTCGCGGTGGTGATAGCACAGACCGGGCTGCGGGTATTATTGATCGATGTCGACATGCGCAAAGGCTATTTGCACAAAGTGTTAGGTGTTTCTTCAGACAATGGGCTCTCCGATGTTCTGGCCCGACGCTGTGATGTGGCCACCGCCATCCACAAGACCGCAATCGACAATTTCGATTTTGTCAGTCGAGGCCAGATTCCGCCCAATCCTTCCGAGTTACTGATGCATGCCAATTTCAGTGCGCTATTGGAGCAGGTGAGTGAGCTTTACGATCTGGTGATTCTCGATACACCGCCACTATTGGCAGTGACAGATGCGGCGATCGTCGGGCGTCTGTCCGGGACCAATCTGATCGTGACGCGCTATGGCCTGAACCCGGCGAAAGAAATCGAGTTGACAGTGCGCCGGTTCACCCAGAACGGAGTTGCCATTAAAGGTGCGATTTTTAATGGCGTAGAGAGAAAGGCTTCCAACAAGTATGGCTACAGTGATTATGGTTATTACCACTATGCCTACGCCTCCGACAAAAACTGATGTGGATTGTAGAGGTGGCGTCATAAGTTCAGATTTTTGACGCCGCTGTTGTTGCTCTTGAGTTTTTATCGTTATTACTACGCCGGATCAAAAGCCAATAGGCATGATCAAGCCGATATTTCATGGAAACACCACGTCCTGAGGAAAATGACGAAAAATCCTGGGGCGGTAGCGTGATTGCGAATGGCAGGTCAATGAATAAAACCACAGCGTTCAAGGCTATATCGCTCCTATGGATCGGTTCCCTGGCGGGAGCCGGATTCGCCTTTCTCACTCAGGTATTCCTGGCGAGAAAGTTAGGAAGCAACGATTTCGGTGCTTTTTCGTCAGCACTCAGCACCATCACGCTATTCGCGCCCCTGGCGGGTTTCGGGATATCGCAGTATTGGCTCAAGGCTTTTGGCCAAGAGGGCTGGGCGGCGCAACGCTGGTTGAAGCCGTCATTTCAGTTCATTGCCTTAAGTACTCTGTTTCTCATCTGCTCTATTGTGGCGTGGGCGCTTTATTCCAGCCATGACCGGTTAACGCAGAACCTGCTGTTGATCCTGTCCCTGTACATACTCGGTCAGCTGTCGGTAGAACTGGTGAGCAGCAAGTTTCAGCTTGAAGAAAAATATTTGCATCTGGCGCTTTGGCAGTTTTTTCCGCACTTCCTTCGTTGCTCAATGGTCTTCGTCACGACGGTCATGAGTGCTACGCCGATCGCCGCGGAATACTACGCGATATTTTTCTCGGTCATTGCAGTGGTGTTTTTTTTGTTGGCCGTCCCCCAGTTACTGCACATGACAGGTGGGAAGTTGGCCCTGAAAGGCCACGAAGTGACCCCTGAATTCGCAGCTCCGTCGGCGAACCCGAGCATGTTAAGCGTTGCCGGCGCCAGTTGGCCGTTCGGTGTCGCGGCGTTCTCTTATCTGATTTATTTTCAAAGCAACATTATCTTGCTCAAACATCTCTCAAGTAACAGCGCTGCCGGTATCTACAGCGTTGCGTTCACCATCATGACCGCCGTGTATTTGTTTCCGAGCGTGATTTATCAGCGGTTCCTGCTACCCAAGATGCATCGTTGGGCGAACCATGATCGAGAAATGTTTTATCAGATATACCGAAAGGGCAACTGGTTGATGCTGCTGCTTGGAGCGCTGGCCATGTTGGTGATTCTGGTCTGTGCGGATTGGGCCGTGCCGTTGCTGTTTGGTGAGGCTTATCGAGACGCTGCGTCGATCTTGAAAATTCTTTCGTTGTCGGCACCTATTATTTTTCTGGCCTTCAGTGCTGGCGCCACATTGGTGACCCAAGAACACATGAAAGTGAAAGTTAAATACATGGCGATGGTTGCGATCATCAATGTATTGCTCAACCTGGCCTTAATCCCTCGCTTTGATCTGCGTGGTGCCGCGGTTGCGACTGTGGTCAGTAACCTACTGCTGTTGTCGTTATATTTTTATGGCGCCCAACGGTTGGTTTTCAAGAATAAAGTTCCGATAGCAGGTGCTGCGCCCCATGCCTAAATTACTTAGGACCACCGACAGTGGCGATCGGTTATCCGAACGAGCAAAACACGGTCTGTGCTTCGTCACGTCGCCCCATCAGTGAAGTGTATACCAGGCTGTTCGGTCAGTAAGTACTTACCCTTAGTAGCAAAGGATTCAGCACTTTGAAAATTGCATTGATCACCATACACCATGCCAACAGTTATGGCGGAACACTACAGGCGCTTGCCAGCCAGAATGTGCTATCAAAATATGGTGATGTCAACATCATCGATTACAAAAGCAAAGAGTTAGAAAGTACGTTGAAACTGATTCGGGTTGACAGTAACCCGCGCAGTATTTTGAGAGCCGGTAAGGACTTTTTTCGAATTATTCCTCGCAGGAGGTTGATCGCGAAATTTAGAGATTTTATGCGGGCTCACTACAAGCTGACCCCTGCATGCCAGGATTTGCAAGCGCTTCAAATCCTGTCCGGTGATTTTGATTGTGTGGTGTGTGGTAGCGACCAGATATGGAACCCGATGATTACGGGCGAGCTGGATCTGAACTATATGCTGGCGTTTTCTCGAGCGAAAAAGAAGATTTCGTTTTCCTCAAGTTCGGGCTCTTACCGCTATTCCGATGAGGAGGAACTCAAGGTCAGAAAGGCGTTGTCGACCTTTGACAGTATTTCCGTTCGGGAGGAGGACACGGCGCAAAGGTTGCGCAGTATGTTGGGTAATCAAAAGATTGATCATACCCTTGACCCCACCTTAATGCTTAACAAGCAAGAGTGGATGCAGAGCCTGCAGCTTTCCAGTCAGACGCCAGGCAACGATGATAAATACATTCTCGTTTATACCCTGAAGAAAGATACACTGGTCCGGGAGACCATCAACAGAATAAAGAGCGTTTTAGGGTTCCGAGTTGTGGCGATCGATCAAGACCCATTCCTGGGCTACAAAAGCGATCGGCACATAATGGATGCCAGTCCGGTTGATTATGTTTCGCTATTCGCCAATGCCTCCTTTGTGATCACTAATTCGTTCCATGGCACCGCCTTTGCCTTGAATTTTGGTATTCCATTTGTTACCGCATTGCCGGAAAGTGGATTGAACAGAATCAAGGGGCTCCTGGATAAAGTCGGTTTGGCCGATCGTCTGGTGAGCAGCTTAAGTGATGTCAACTCGGTTGTCGTAAAACCCATCAATTTTACGCACAGTCATCAACAATTGGAGGCGCTGAGGCAGGTAACCTGGAATTATCTTGATGGGGCGCTTGCCAGTAATGTAGTAACGAAGCCAATCGAATTTTCATGATGAGCCAGCCTGGCGCTAGCTTGAGTCCCTCAAGTATCAATATACGCATGTGCTGGCAGTCATTGTTGGCATCACCGTGGTGTTCAATAATATTGGCTTTACTTCTTTTGGTTAGCTCGAACACCTTTTTGCGTCTTCCGAAAGTAGCGATAATTCTGGCGTGGGTGGTTGCGTTTTTCCAGGCCACGACCTTCTCGAGTCAGACTATTCCAGCGCATTCGATCGCCATTTTTTGGGTGTGTCTGGCGCTCACCGAGCGGTTCACCACACTCAGTCGCTCACTTATTAAAAGAACTTAAACATGCACTCAAAGAAGTTGGTGTTCATTCATCTGTTCAACGACAGAAGTGGGAGCCCAAAAGTCTTGTCTCAAGTGGTCAAGGCGGCGGCGAATAACAATATTGCCACCGAGGTGATCACCAGTGCTCATGGCGACGGCTTCCTGGCCGGCGTGGCCGATGTGCAGAGCAGGCTTTTTTATAAGAGATCAGAAAATAAGTTGCTGACCCTTGGCTACTATCTGGTCTCGCAAGGGTTGTTGTTTATTCAGTGCCTGAAATACAGGCGGCAGGATGTGGTGTTTTATGTCAATACCATGATGCCCTTTGGTGCGGCACTGGCGGGGAAGTTGTTGAGAATTCCGGTCTATTATCATGTGCATGAAACATCGATAAAACCGAATATCCTGAAGCGGTTTCTCAGGCTAGTTATTGAGAAGACCAGTACCAAGGTTGTCTTCGTCTCAAACTATCTGATGCAGGTGGAGGGGTTTACCAAACTCCCCCAAGTGATTATTCATAATGCGCTGGATAGCGAGGTCGAGAAGCAGTATCGAGTCAAGGAAGAGGCCGGTTTCACTTCGTTGATGATCTGCTCCTTGAAGGCCTACAAGGGCGTTATGGAATTCCTGGCGCTGGCGCGGCGCAGCAAGGATGACAAGCACTTGAATTTCACCTTGGTGCTCAATGCCAGCCTGAATGAGATTGATGATTTCTTCTCCAGCATCGACATTCCGGGAAATGTAGCGATTTATCCTCGTCAAACAGACCTGTCGGGTTTTTATTCTCGATCCGACTTGCTGCTGAATCTTTCTCGACCTGATGGCTGGATAGAAACATTCGGTTTGACCATTCTTGAGGGGATGTCCCACGGTTTGCCTGTGATCGTTCCTCCCGTCGGTGGCCCCACCGAATTGGTACGCAGTGATATCGAAGGTTATTTAATCTCTTCGTACGACATCGAGGCGCTTTACAGTGCATTGTGCAGGATCTCGTTGGATCCGAAGAAGTACAAGATGCTGTCTGATAATGCGTTATCCCGTACTCGGGACTTTAGCCTGGAAGTATTTGAAAGCAAGTTCACAACATTATTCAACGAGATGCAGCATGACACCTAAAAAACTTTATATCCTTGGCATTAGAGGTGTCCCGGCTCAACACGGTGGTTTTGAAACTTTTGCGGAAAAGCTATCGCTGTATTTAACGGCGCACGGCTGGCAGGTGTATGTCTATTGCCAGGAAGAAGGCCGCGGGGAGTTCACGTATAGCACTTGGAACGGTGTCAACAGGATTCATATTCCGGTGACCCAGGCGGGTGCGCTGGGGACGGTTGTTTTTGACTGGAAAGCCACGCGTCATGCGGCATCGCAACAGGGGTTGTTCCTGACCTTGGGTTACAACACTGCTGTATTCAGTTTGCTGCAAAGACTTAAAGGCCAGACCAATATCATTAATATGGATGGTATTGAGTGGCGGCGTGACAAATGGGGAACCATTGCCAAGACTTGGTTCTGGCTCAATGAGCGGGCCGGTTGCTGGATGGGCAATCACTTGGTCGCCGATCACCCCAAGATCAAAGAGCACCTCGCGACACGGGTTTCCGCATCCAGAATCACGATGATTCCTTATGGCGGAGATGAGGTCACCGGCGCTGATGCAACGTTGCTGGCAACTTATGCCCTGGAGCCGGGTCGGTTTTCGGTGATTATTGCCCGACCCGAACCCGAAAACTCGTTTCTGGAGATGGTGCGCGCGTTCAGTTCCACTTTGCGCAACCACACACTTGTCGTTCTGGGTAACTTTCAACCGAATGATAATCCATACCATAAACAGGTTATGGAAGCGGCCAGTGCAGAGGTCATCTTTCCCGGGGCGATCTATGAGGCTGCAGTCGTGCAGGCGCTGCGCTTTTACTGCCGGTTTTACCTGCACGGGCATCGTGTCGGTGGAACCAATCCATCGTTGGTCGAGGCGCTCGGCGCAGGTTGTGCAGTCATTGCCCATGACAACCCATTTAATCGCTGGGTAGCGGAAAGTGGCGCCGCGTACTTCAAGGATGAAGCCTCTTGTTCTGCTTTGTTTGCTCAACTTTTGGCGGATGATTCAACACAACAGCAGATGGAGGCGGCCAGTCGCACACGCTTTCATCAGCGATTTACGTGGAATCAAATCCTGCTTCAGTATGAAGAATTATTGGCTGACTGGTATCCCGATCAGCCGGTAGGGAGATGACGATGACGATGCGTATTCTGCTGACGGGTGGAGCCGGTTTTATTGGTTCTGCCGTCGTCAGGCACCTGATTGAAAATACTAGATTCGAAGTTGCGAACCTCGATAAGTTAACGTACGCCGGCAATCTGGAGTCGTTGACCGACGTCGCCGAGTCACCGCGTTATCACTTTTTTAACGTCGATATTTGTGACGCTCAGGCGCTGGATCAGGTATTCGCGGCATTTCAACCGGATGCGGTGATGCACCTGGCCGCGGAGTCCCATGTCGACCGTTCCATCGACGGCCCCGCAGACTTTATCCAGACCAATATTGTTGGCACCTATACGTTGCTCGAAGCGACCCGACGTTATTGGGGCGGACTGTCGGAGCAGGTCAAACAGGCTTTTCGCTTTCACCATATCTCCACCGATGAGGTATATGGCGATCTGGAAGGGACCGATAGTCTGTTCAGTGAAACCACGCCTTATGCGCCCAGTTCACCTTATTCGGCGTCCAAGGCCAGTTCGGACCATTTGGTTCGGGCCTGGCAACGTACTTATGGCCTGCCGGTGTTGGTGACCAATTGCTCGAACAACTACGGCCCTTATCACTTCCCCGAAAAGTTGATTCCCCATGTGATTCTGAATGCCATCCACGGCCGGCCTCTGCCGGTCTATGGTGACGGCTTGCAGATTCGCGATTGGTTATTTGTAGAGGACCATGCGCGCGCGTTATGTGAGGTCGTGCGCCGGGGCAAGGTCGGTGAAACTTACAACATCGGTGGCCATAACGAGAAAACCAATCTTGAGGTCGTGGAAACCCTGTGCGATCTGCTTGAAGAGTTGGCTCCCAACAAGCCTACGGGCGTCGAGCGTTATCGCGAGCTGATTACCTTCGTCAAGGATCGGCCCGGGCATGATCTTCGGTACGCCATCGATGCAGGCAAGATCGAGCGTGAACTCGGTTGGCGGCCACAGGAAACCTTTGAGAGCGGTATACGCAAAACGGTCCAGTGGTATCTGGAGCATCAAGGTTGGTGGCAACGGGTCCTTAACGGTCAGTACCGGCCGGTGCGTCTTGGCCATACCGGCTGAAACATTCAAAACCTGCCTCTATTTAACTTCGAAGGGAATCCCCTATGAAAGGTATCATTCTGGCGGGAGGCTCCGGCACCCGCTTGCATCCCATTACCCGTGGTGTGTCCAAACAGCTGCTGCCGGTCTACGACAAGCCGATGATTTATTATCCGCTGTCGGTATTAATGCTGGCGGGCATTCGCGAGATATTGATTATTTCCACGCCCCAGGACTTGCCCAACTTCCAGAACTTGCTGGGTGATGGTTCTTCTTTCGGCATTGAACTCAGTTATGCAGAACAGCCTTCTCCTGATGGCCTGGCGCAAGCCTTTCTGATCGGCGAGGAGTTCATCGGCGACAGCAATGTGGCGCTGATTCTGGGCGACAACATTTTCTACGGTTATGGCTTCAGCGCCTTGTTGCGCGAAGCGTCACAACGACAGACCGGTGCCACTGTTTTTGGATATCGAGTCAGCGACCCGGATCGTTTTGGCGTTGTCGAGTTCGACGAGAGCGGCAAGGCGATCTCGATCGAAGAGAAACCTGCACATCCGAAGTCCGACCATGCTGTCACCGGTTTGTATTTCTACGACAAAGACGTGGTGAGCATCGCCAAGCAAGTCAAGCCTTCGGTACGCGGTGAGCTTGAAATCACCGACGTGAACAATGCTTATCTACAACGCGGGGATCTGCACGTCAGTGTGCTGGGGCGTGGTTTTGCCTGGCTGGACACCGGGACCCATGATTCGTTGATGGAGGCCGGGCATTTCGTCCAGACCATCGAAGCGCGGCAGGGCTTGAAGGTGGCCTGCCTTGAGGAAGTGGCCTATCACCAGGGCTGGTTGTCGGCTGCGGAACTGGATAAACAAGCCACTGCGTTACACAAAACCGGTTACGGACAATACCTGGCGCGCGTACTGACGACGGAGCCTTCGAAATGAATGTCATCAACACCCGGTTGCCCGGCGTACTGATTATCGAGCCCAAGGTGTTTGGCGATGCCCGTGGGTTCTTTCTCGAGAGTTATCACGAACAGCGTTATCGCGACGCTGGCATCGAGTTGCCTTTCGTCCAGGACAATCACTCACGCTCGCAGTATGGCGTATTGCGCGGTTTGCACTTCCAGCGGACCCGGCCCCAGGGCAAGTTGGTGCGGGTTACCCAAGGTGCGGTGTACGACGTGGTGGTGGACATCAATCCCGAATCGGCCACTTGCGGTGAACATGTAGGGGTCAAGTTGACCGCCGACAACCATCTGCAGCTATGGGTGCCGCCGGGTTATGCCCACGGCTTCTGCGTGCTCAGCGATACCGCCGATTTTCAATACAAATGCACCGATCTGTATTTCCCCGAGGATGAGGGTGGGCTGCTCTGGAATGATCCGGAGCTGGGCATTACCTGGCCCATTGAATCGCCTCAACTCTCGGAAAAAGATTTGCGCAACCCCCGCTTGCGCGCGGTGTTGAACGGGGAATGACGGGCTAATAATGGTCTATAGTTAACATTAACTATTTATGACCTGATGTTATTTAGCGTTGAATGTTCAGTCACAATAGAACCTTGCGGGACAAGATGCCGGGAAAATCCTGACTAATAATAACAATGGGCGCGAAGGGTGAGTGATTTTTGCTCGGGAGTTTGTGCCGAAAATACCTTGTCATGTAGCAAACTTCTTGGAAAATCACCTTTTCCCGTCAATAAGTCCTGACCGGTGCAAGCGCTTTTGTCCATGATGTGACGAGGTTTGGCGTATGGCATGCACTCTCTATAAATGACATTCTCCAAAGGAGGCAATGTGCATGAACTGTCTCGTTCAATTGACGGGTGTCAGTTCATTCACCTGCTGTTCCATTCCCGGTCCCTTAGTCTCAAATCTAATGCAGAGTTGATGTCGAGAAGGAGTCTGATATGAAGAAACTACTTACGGCCGGCTTGCTGGCTGTCATGAGCACTGCAGCGTTGGCGGCGGATGAGCCGCTGAGCAAAGCGGCGAGCGAAACGGCTAGCGAATCGGCTAGCGAAGCAGTGAGCGAGCCATTGTCCTTGAGTACCCCGCTGGTTGGGGGAGTGACGGTCGCAGAAACCGTGGTGGTCGGCGCGGCCATTGTCGGCGCTGCGGCGGCTGCTTCAAACTCCGGTGGCAGTTCCAATGGCGGAACGACGGGGTCCACTGGTACTACCGGTACTACCGGCACCAACTAATACCCTACGAAGTATGTTGTCCAAGATCACTCAGAACTTTCTGGGTGATCTTGTTTTAGATTTGCCCTCGACTAGCGTAGTGCCATTATGATCCGTAGATTATCTGTTGTTATGCTGGCAAGTATCAGCTTGCACGGCTGTATGTTTTCGCCTGGTCAACACATGGACACCAGTCAAATGGTCAGTGACGGCTCTCCGGAAAGTAGCCGGGTGGAGCTTATTCCCATCACGCCTAAATTGATTGCCATGGATGCCGCCACGCAAGTTCGCGAATCCGTTCCCCCAGCGTTGTTGTCCTACGTTCCAGGCGGTTATCGCGTGGGTGCCAACGACCTGTTATTTATCACGGTCTGGGATCACCCCGAGTTGACGGCGCCTTCGGGACCGCAACAGCAACTCGATGCCAACGGGCGTCTGGTGCGTCCGGACGGCACGTTGTTTTATCCCTACATCGGTAATATCCCGGCGGCCGGTAAAACCATCGAAGAGTTGCGGGCCTTTATTGCCGAGCGCTTGTCGCAATTTGTCGAAAGCCCCCAGGTCGACGTCAGCGTATTGCGCTTCGCCAGCCAGACCGTGGTGATTTCCGGTGCGGTGCTCAAGGCTGGCCAACAGCCAATCACTACCACACCGTTGAGCGTGGTGGAGGCCGTTGGCGCGGCCGGTGTGGACCCCTCGAACGCAGACCTGTCAGGCCTGACGCTGACCCGGGACGGGCGCGAATACAAGCTCGATCTGGACACCCTCAATCGCCAGGACTCACAGTTGCAAGGCGTTTACCTCAAGGGCGGCGACCGGCTGTACCTGCCCTATAACGACCAAAAGCGGATCTATGTCATGGGTGAGGTCAATTTGCCTCGCGCACTGAGCTTCAAAGGCAAGTCGATCAACCTGACCGATGCGCTGGGCACAGTGGGGGGCTTGAACCAGACCACCTCCAACGGCAATGCGGTGTACGTGATTCGCGGCGCCGACCACCTGGAAACCGAACCGGCCAAGGTGTTCCAGCTCGACGCAGAATCCCCTTCGGCCCTGGTACTGGCCACCCGTTTCGACTTGCAACCGCAAGACATCGTCTATGTCGGCCCGGCCGGCGTGACGCGCTGGAACCGTCTGATCAGCCAGCTTCTGCCTACGGCCACTGTCCTGGGGACCGGTGCCAGCTCACTTAACGATCTCAGCGAAGCCAACAGCAGATAAGGCTCAATCCCGCCGTGAAAACTTTGCCTACCTGCGCCAGTCTGACGATGGCGCTCTTGCTGTGCGGGTGTAACC
This sequence comes from Pseudomonas sp. GW821-FHT01E10, assembly GCF_059422365.1. Lineage (NCBI taxonomy): Bacteria > Pseudomonadati > Pseudomonadota > Gammaproteobacteria > Pseudomonadales > Pseudomonadaceae > Pseudomonas > Pseudomonas sp. GW821-FHT01E10. The sequence goes on along the minus strand of NZ_JBWKWT010000012.1, from coordinate 139,923 downwards.
CGTTGATGAAGGCCTCCTGGGACACCCTTGAAACATCTGTCGCTGGGCCTGCCTCTATCAATTTGACCCGTGCTCAGGTCGACGCTGTGCCATATCCGCAGATCATGGTCACCACCCCCTCCAGTGAGGGCGTGATGGCCATGGCTCGTCGGCGGGGCGACCTGCAGTTCTGGGTCGCTTCCGGCAAGCAAGTGCTGCTGATGCGCGACGGCCTGGTGGTGCGCACTGTCGGGCTGGGCGTTTCCCTGGATGGCACTCGCTTCAATGAAGAGTCGCCCTTCAAACGCGGCCTTCAGCATTTGCCCGACGGCTATACCAGCACGCGCTGGATCGACATCTATAACGGCAACCGCATCGGTATCGCGGTCAACAGCCGTTTCAGTCCCCATGGCATCGAGACCATCAGCATTCTGGACAAGGATTACGCCTTGCTGCGCATTGACGAGCAGGTGGATGCACCCACCCTGAATTTCCGCGCCACCAACCGCTACTGGGTCGACCCCCAGGACGGTTTCATCCTGCGCAGCGAGCAGCATCTGACGCCGCAACTGTTTCTGAAAATCGTGCAGGTGCGCCGTGATCGGGGAGCTGCCCGGTGAAGTGTTCAAACCTTTTCTTGCTTGGTCTGCTGTTGATCGGCCCGGGCGTGGGCCAGGCGGCCGTCACGGTCAGCGGTGACGTGCGCAGCCCTGGTCAATTCGAAATCAAGCCCGGTGCGCGCTTGCTGGATGTCATTCGTAACGCCCAACCCAATGCCGAAAGTTACTGGCTGGGCGCGGCGTGGCTGCACCGTTCATTAGTGGACAAGCAGACGCGCTTGAAGGCGGGTGTCCTGTTCGATCTGAAACTGCTGCAACGGGGGGCCTTGCTCGATGGCAAAGGCACGCGAGCAGAGTTGAGCGCGCGCCTATATGAGCAGGTCGCGCAACTGCCGGTCACCGGACGTCAGGTCGCGGTGCTCGATCCGATCGCTGTGGAAACGGGGTTCGCCCGCAACGCGTTGCTGGATGATGGCGACCATCTGATTTACCCCCAGCGGCCGTCCACCGTGGAGGTTTTCGGGGCGGTCGCGCAGCCTTGTCAGGTGCCTTACCGGGCCCTGCAGGAAGTGCGTGCCTATGCCCGTGACTGCGCCATTCTTGGCGACGCCGAGGGCGACTATATGTGGCTGATCCAGCCTGACGGCCAGGTGCGGCGCCTGGGCGTGGCGGCGTGGAATCGTGAGGACGGCGTCGTTGTGGCGCCCGGCAGCAAGATCCTGGTGCCGATCAGGAGCGACGATCTCGAGACGCCGACCCCTGAGCTCAATCAACAACTGGCCGAGTTTCTCGCCACTCAACCGCTGGCTGAGGTGGCCCCTTGAAGTGCCCGTTGAAGTTACGTTTTGCTGCTGCACTGCTCCTGCCCTGCGGATTGGCTCACGGTGAACCGCGCTACACCCAGAGTGATTTTGGTGGCGTCGGTCTGTTACAGACCCCCACCGCGCGCATGGCCCCGGCGGGGGAGTTGAGCGTCACGGCCAGTCGTACCGACCCTTATTCGCGCTACAGTTTTTCCTTGCAGCCACTCGATTGGCTGGAAGGGTCGTTTCGTTACACCGCGATCACCAACCGTAAGTACGGCACAGAGCAATTGAGCGGCGACCAGAGCTTTAAAGACAAGGCCATCGACTTGAAGGCGCGGCTTTGGGAAGAAACTCACTGGGCGCCCCAGGTCGCTATCGGCGCCCGGGATATTGGCGGTACCGGGCTGTTTTCCAGCGAGTATTTCGTCGCCAACAAGCGTTATGGCGACCTGGATTTCAGCCTTGGCATTGCCTGGGGTTATCTGGGTAATCGTGGGGATTTCAGTAACCCGCTGTCGGTATTGGGCAGCCAATTCAACGACCGGCCGCAGAGCACGGCGGCTGTGGCCAGGGCAGGGGACGTGAACACCAACGCGTACTTCAGGGGCCACCCTTCGTTGTTTGGCGGGATTGCCTATCAAACGCCCTGGAAGCCACTGAGTCTGAAGATCGAGTACGAGGGCAACGATTACAAGAACGAGCCACTGGACAACCCGCTCAAGCAAGACCTGCCGATCAACGTCGGCGTGGTCTACAAGCTGGCCGACAGCGTCGACCTGAGCGCCGGTTGGGAGCGTGGCAATACGGCGATGTTCGGCATCACCCTGCACACCAACTTTGTCAGCCGCAAGGCACCGGTGAAGACCTATGACCCTCCCGCCGAGCCGCTGCCGGCGCAGGCACCGTCGACTCCGGCCGACCAGGTCAACTGGGCCGATGTCTCCAATCGGTTACAGCAAAATGCTGGCTATAAGGTCAAACGCATTACCCAACGCGGTTCGGAGTTGATGGTGTATGGCGAGCAATCTCGCTATTTTTATTCGGCCAAGGCCGTCGGGCGGGCCAGCCGGATTCTCGATAACAGCGTCAATCAGGACATCGATTGGTTCACCTTGGTGAATCAGCGTTATGACATGTCTATCGAAGAAACCAGCGTGCCGCGGGAAACATTCCGCGCGGTGGTGAACAACGACCAGCCGCTGAAGGATCTACACCGTACGACCGAGGTCAATCCGGCGACTGCACACCGGGAAACCACGCTCTATACCCAGGCGCTGGAGCCGTTCAGCTATGGTTTGGGCCTGGGCTACAAACAGAACATCGGCGGCCCCGACGGCTTGCTCTATCAGTTCACCGCCGATGCCGACGCGGAGTACCGTTTCACCCGCAACACCTGGTGGAGCGGCCTGCTCAGCGCCAACCTGCTGAACAACTACGACAAGTTCACCTACGACGCACCGAGCGGGTTGCCGCGAGTGCGCACCGATTTGCGTCAATACCTGACCACCTCCGATGTGACGATGCCGACGTTTCAGTTCAACCACGCGGCGCAGCTGGATCGGGACTGGTATGGCATGGTCTATGGCGGCTATCTGGAATCCATGTATGCCGGGGTCGGCAGCGAAGTGCTGTATCGACCCACGGGGAAACGCTGGTCATTGGGCGCCGATCTGAATTTTGTGCGCCAGCGGGATTTTGATCAGGGCTTTGGCCTGCGCGATTACCAGACCATAACGGGTCATGTCACCAGCTATACTGAATTGCCCAATGACATGCTGGCAGCGGTCAGCGTCGGGCGTTACCTGGCACGGGACTGGGGCACCACTGTCGACTTGTCGCGGGAGTTCAAGAACGGCGTGAAGTTTGGCGGCTGGGTCACCCTGACCACTGCGTCGAAGGCGGAATATGGCGAGGGCAGCTTTGACAAAGGCATCTACATTTCCATCCCGTTCGACGAGCTGTTGAGTACCTCGACCATGCGTCGCGCCAATATCATTTGGGCGCCACTGACTCGCGATGGTGGTGCACGCCTGAACCGTGCCTACTCATTACAGACCATGACCGACGGGCGTGACAGCAGCTTGTTCTACAACAACTTCGAGAAAATTACCGAATGATCACGTGGCTCAAAGGCTTGATCGAGTTGCCATTCTGGCTCCGGTGCCTGGCCTTTGCCATGGTGACGGCGATTCTGCTGTTCGCGGGATTGCGCGCTAAGCCGATCCCGGAGTTGTTTGCCGAAGAGGACAAGATCCATCACTGGATCGGCTTTCTGGTGTTTGCATGCAGTTGCCGTCTGGCTTTCCCCAATGTGAAGTTTGTCTGGACAGCCTTGGGGTGTTTGCTCATCGGCGTACTCATTGAGCTCGCGCAAGGTTTGATGCCGCTGCGCACGGCTTCGCCCTACGACATGCTGGCAAATAGTATCGGCGTGTTGATGGGGTTATTGATTTCAAGGTACTGGGTACGCTGAAAAGGCTTTAGGCACCTGGCAGTTCGTCGGCATGTTGTAACCGTTGATCCTCGCTATATCCCCCTCCAGCAACACCTCTCTTGCCACTCCATCCGGCATATGTTCCGTAATGCATGTAGCAGCTGCCGAGCCTGCGAGGCTGCGTTCGGCTGCGCAGCAGTCGTGAATCCGGCTGACGCAATCTACCTAATGCACCGCAAGTTCTGGCTGGACGACTGCTGCGCAGTCGAACTCAGCACTGGATACGCTTTCTGGTGTTTGCGTGCAGTTGCCGTCTGGCTTTCCCCAATGTGAAGTTTGTCTGGACAGCCTTGGGGTGTTTGCTCACCGGTGTACTCATTGAGCTTGCGCATGGTTTGATGCCGCTGCGCACGGCCTCGCCCGACGACATGCTGGCAAATAGTATCGGCGTGTTGATGGGGTTATTGATTTCAAGGTACTGGGTACGTTGAAAAGGCGTTAGGCCCTCGGCATTTTGTAACCGTTGACCCTCGCTACATCCCCTCTCCAGCAACACCTCTTTTGCCACTCCATCCGGCATATGTTCCGTAATGCAATCTGTAGCAGCTGCCGAGCCTGCGAGGCTGCGTTCGGCTGCGCAGCAGTCGTCAAACCAGAACTTGCGGTGCATCAGGCAAACCACGTCAGCCGGATTCACGACTGCTGCGCAGCCGAACGCAGCCTCGCAGGCTCGACAGCTGCTACGGGCGAACGCAGCCGTTGGCAGCTGCTACAAAACAGAGGGCGAATGGGGTGAGGCGGGGGAGAGAGGCTCGGGCAGTCAGAGATCTGACTGCCCGGACTGCGGCTCTGTTAGCCACAAGCTGAAGAACAGGCGGGGGGGAATCGCAGCGATTAATAGATGTCCTTGGAAAAGAGCGTAAAGGGCGTCTTGATCAGGATCTTGATGTCGAGCCACAACGACCAGTTGTTGATGTAGTTGAGGTCGATCTCCACGCGCTTTTGCATCTTGTCGAGGGTCTCGGTTTCGCCACGGCAGCCACTGATCTGGGCCAGCCCGGTGATGCCCGGTTTGATTCGATGACGGGCCATGTAGGCCTGGATCTTGCCGGTGTAGTAGTCGTTATGGGCAATCGCATGCGGCCGCGGTCCGACCAGCGCCATATGGCCTTGCAGTACGTTGAAGAACTGCGGCAGTTCGTCGATGGACGTGCGTCGAATGAAACGGCCAACCGGGGTAATGCGTGGATCTTCACGGCCGGCCTGGCGGACTTGATGGTCGTCGTGCAGGCGCATGGAGCGGAATTTCCAGACCTTGATGATCTTGCCGTTCCAGCCGTGCCGTTCCTGTTTGAAAATGATCGGCCCCGGGGAGGAGATCTTCACTGCGACGGCAATCACCAGCAGCAGTGGACTGAAGGCGATCAGCGCCAGGGCGGCGAGACCTCTGTCCAGCAGGGTCTTGCTGAGTGCCGCTGTCGGGTAACTGGTCAGCGGGCTTTCATTGAGGTGGATGGCGGGCAGGCCATCCAGCTCGCTGACGGAATGATTGAGCAACGTCATGCTGCCCAGGTCGGGAACCCAGACCACATCCACATTCGAGTCGAGAAGGTCGATGTACAGCGCTTCGACCTGTTTGGCTTCGCTCAAAGGCAGCGCGATGTACAACCGCCGGACATCGTGCACCCGGATCAGCTCGCGCAGTTCCTGCAGTTGGCCCACGATCCGGTGGGTATTGACGTTGGTCGACAGCTCGTTGGGTTTTGAGCTAATCAGGCCGACCAGCGGCGGATACTCGGTTTTGGCCAGTTTGTCCGCCAGATTCACCGCCAGTTGGTCGGTGCCGATGATCAGGGTGTTATTTTGGCTGTGCAATTGCCGGTGGTAGTGTCTGGAAAAACTATGCAGAGGCAGGTACAGCAAGGCCTGCACGCAATAACCTGCCACAGCCCAGACCATGATGATTTCCCGGGAGAACAATTCGCTGGTCTTGCTGAGAAAGCCGATGCTGGTCAGGCCGGTCAGTGTCAGCAGCCACCCCAGCAGCAGTCGACCCAGGCCGGAGAGGTATCCATGCTGCTTGTGATAGACCAGCAGCAGGGAGTAAGAAGGGACCGAGCCCAGGAAAGTCAGCACGGCAAGCACACGATAATGAGCTTCGATTTCTCCTGTCTGGTACAACGCCAGAGCAAATAACAACGCATTGACCGAAGTGATGGCAATTATCCATTGCCCCCAGAAGGTCAGTCCTTTGGATATGCTGTTTCGATTAATACGATTATGTACCATCGCGGTGTCCCTCGGGCGTGCGCCACGTTGTTTATCAGTCGACGGTTAATAAATGGCAGCCACGCGCAAAGGCTGAGCGAGCGCAGTTCGGTCAGAGATTATTTTTATTATTGGAAGGGAATAACGCGGGCTATGGCTGGCCATCCGAATGTTGTTTTCAAGTCAGCTGATACGGTTGTCTCAGTGTCCGGTTTTTATACTAGTACCTTAATCTTTGTGGGTGTCTGACGAATTATAACGGACACCACTTCCAGGGCTCATGTTATAAAAGGTCGTGCTCTTTTATTAGGAGGGCATCACTAAATCGTCTATAAAATTGCAGCATTCCGATAAGCGCTTGCCCGCCATGGGGAGGGATCCGGCAGGAACTATGGAGAGAAATATGTGCGAGGGGCAGGCGGCGGGAAGTACGAGGTGAGGTGGTTAGGCAGTCAAGCGGTATCGGGTTGAGCGGGAAATCGCATTTGTTGTTATTGTTTTTGCGATTTCAATCAGTATGCGATTCTGATCCTTTGTGCCAGGCAATAACCACGGTTTCTGACCGAGCGAATCAGGCGTTCCCCGTTGGCGGCAGTCTTGAATTTTTTCTGCAGTCGGCTCAAGCACATTTCAAGGCCGCTGTAATTCTCCGGGTCTTTATCGATACGTAGAATAAGATCGTTCTTGCTGAGTACCCGTCGATCACTGATGACCAGTTGGGTGAGCATTAACGATTCGGTGCCGGTCAATGGGATGGTTATATCTTCCTTGATTAATGTTCTGTCGTCGGCATTAAACCACCAGATGTCGGGGTTACCCTGCGACTCTTTAACCCGGCTGACTGCAGAGATGAACTCTTCGTCTGCCACCGGTTTCTTGAGAAATCCATCAACCCCGAAGTGCGAGAAGTGATGAAGTTCTGAATGCTCCGAGTTGGGAGTTATGAGTATGATTTCCGCATCTTTTTGATTTTTGCGGATAAAGCTGACATCGCTCAGCGAGATATCGGCCTGGTCGAGCAGGATGTGCGTGAATCGACTCTTTCGGATGCGTTCGCTGCTGAGTTTGCCAGATTCGATTTCAAAAGATAGATGCAGGCGTTGTGCGAGAAGCGATTCTATAGCTTGTCGTGCCAGTTGATCTCGGGTGAAAATTAGAAAGCTGTTGTTTGGCGTATTCACAATAAGGCTCCTTCCTAGTTTGGTGAAATTTTTTAAGCTTAAATAACCTCGGTAGGCGAGTAGTACCGCCCCTGGAAAAAATCGAAAGGCATGCTGCGGGCCAGTGTGTGCAGTGCTTTGTGCTCGACCCGGTCCGCAATGAATCTGATTTTGCTGTCATGGATCATGCTGCTCAGGCAGTCGTAAGACCTGTTGAAAAAGTCCTGACTGTTATCGACCATGATGTCGAAATTGGACCGGGTCAGGTCCACTTTTATGTAATCGAACAGCTTCGGGCTGATCAGTTTTTCAGCGCTGTCATCGCTTAAGTCATAGCCATCGAAAGCGATCTCGATCCCGTTGTCCTTCAATAAATGAATATGATTGATAATGGTTCTTTTTTCTTTGAGATTGAACGAAAGGAGCGAACTGCCATTAATGCTGGGGATTAGCTGTTGTTCATGCTTCTTGAGTGTCGTTTGAGCGTCGTTCAGTTCTCGGATGAACGCTTTATCCAATAACGCGGATTGGTTCATGGTCACGAATAATTTATTGGGTGTCTGTACGGATGGGGACGACGTGGCCTCGATCTGTGAAAGGGCATTTAATTGGATCCGCATCAGTACTTCACGATAAATCGCCAGTGGGTGATCGGGATGCAATGGCTGATACCCCTTGTTCAGAGGTGTCTGTTGTTTGGTCGCCTTGGCATAAATCTCACTGCCGAACAATTCATCGTTTCGCTTGAGGATTGATTGCCTGAAGAAAACCAATGCGAAGTTATCTTGCACGGTATATTGCCTGCTGGACTCCATTGTTTAGTCCCTTTAAGAATGAAAGTTTGCTTGCTTTACTGAGACGACCCCTCGAAGCAATCGATAGCCATAACCGCGAACACTATGAATGATGTTAATGCCGAAGTGCTTTTTGATTTTGTTTCGAAGGCGGCTTATGGATTTCTCCAGAACACGTGAGTCATAGAGTTTGATATTCAAACCCATGGATTCGGCCATGGAGTCATGGTGCAGGATATTGCCTTCTGCATTGATAAGCGCATCCAGGGCTTTCATTTCCTGATAAGCCAGATCCAGTTTGAGCTCATCGTTGTATAAGTGCAGGCATGTTTGGTCCAAGGTCAACTTAATGGCGGGCTGCCATTCAGGTGTTTCGAGCAACTCTGAAATTAACCTAGCTTTTTCATCCTGGTCGTTAGGTACATTGATACAATGATCTGCACCGGCCAGGTAACATTCAATTTTGGTTTGCGGAGCGCGAAAATTGATTGCAACGATAATGGACAGTTCTGTTGGGCTCGTACGTAGTTTCTTGATGAGCGCCAGGCAGTCATTAAGAATGGAAGGGCTTTCAATGTCGATTAGTACGGCATCGTGGGCTTGAGCTTCGCTATCTGGATTTAATGGGTTTGTGTAATCTAATGTATATATATGCGTGAGATTGGGTGCAAATAACTGTCGAAGTTTCTCTGCCGAGCGCCAAGTGCGCCCAATAGCGAGAATACCCCTCTGGCTATTTTCGATTTTGCTCTCAGTACTCATCGTGCAAATTACTCATATGTGCTGGCGCTGCAATCTTAATACACAAAATACTGAAATTATCTGACTTTTTATAACATTTTGAGCTTGTCAGTAGGTGCCATTCCATTGCCAGTAGTTTCAGTTGAATCAATGACATAGCCAACTGTGGAGGCTTTAGCCAATTTGATTTTTTGATATCCGATTTAGTTGGTGAGCGCCTTTGCGTCGGACTAGGCCCTCTAGGTTGACTTTTCTATGATCAACACTGAAGCGTGGCTGATCCGCGGATCGGGCTACAGAACGAGGCATCACAGAGAAGTCTTGCGTATAAACTGTGCGGAAGTCCGCATTTTTGATTTCTGGAGTTGATTTATAAGGATATTCCACGGTCTTCTATGGCAGTTTGGGTGCGCGCTCGAAAGGCGCCAGTTCAACTGTCGCCTCTTTTTAGGGCAAATGAGAGCGGGGGGTATATTAATTTACTCCTTTTGCATTATATTTGTAATATTTTATGTCAAGAGCTGAATTTGTGAACAGTGTAGTTATTCTGCCTAGTTATTGAATACAAAAAGCTAAGAATGATATCAGGTGGCCATTATACTTAAGTATTAGTCTAAGGGGAGAGCCGGTCATTGGTCTTTTTCGCAATTAATCATCCATGACACGCCAAACCGATCGACCAGCATCCCGAAGCGTGCCGCCCAGAACGTTGTCTCCAATGGCATTTGAATACTCCCGCCTTGCGCCAATGCCGCAAACACTCGCTCTGCCTCAACGACACTGTCGACATTCAACGACACCGAACAGCCACTCATGCCGGCGCTAGGGCGATCGGGTGTGGTATCCGACCCCATGATCGACTGATCCCCGACCAACAGGCGCGTATGAATGATCAGGTTGTGGCAGTCCGCTGGCACATGGTCGCGAGCCGGAGTTTCGCCGAAGGTCATCATGACTTCGATCTGGCCAGGCAGGCTTTTGGCGTAGAAGTTGAAGGCATCCTGGCAGTCGCCGTTGAAGATCAGGTAGGGGGTGATTTTCATGTTCTGCTCCCGGTGATGGAGTGGGGCACATCGGTTGGACGTTCAGGTTCGTCTTCCAATCCCGATAGGCATTGACTCCTCATAGCAAAGCGCTAAAACGTGGTGAGCGACGATACTTTTTTAGATGTTTTTCCTATGGGCGAGGCGAGGCTTATCGCCTCATATCCACGTAAAGCGGGCGTCGCTCATTCCACATACCATATGACCTGCAGCGCCCCTTTACATCCGCCACCGAGTCCATCGCCCATGCCTGTCATTACCCGTTTCGCCTCTTTGCTCGACCAGGCGAGGCGTGCCTTGTTGCTGGTCTGGGGTACGTCCCGCGGGCTGTTTCTGGGGTTGGTGCTGGCGACGCTGATCGCTGGTGTGCTGCCAGCACTGGCAGCCTGGTTGGGGCAGCGGATTGTCGACGCGGTAGTTACCGCGATGCAGTTGCACGCGCAACAGGGCAGCGCACCGTTGTGGCCGGTCGTGCGTTATGTGCTGTTTGAAGCGGGCGTGCTTGCGTTGCTGTCCGGGACGCAGCGTGCGCTGTCGGTGCAGCAGTCGCTGTTGCGGGTGCAGTTGGGGCAGAAGGTCAACACGATGATTCTGGAGAAGGCCCAGACGTTATCGTTGGTGCAGTTCGAGAACTCCGAGTTCTACGACAAGCTGGTTCGGGTGCGGCGCGAGGCATCGACCCGGCCATTGGCGCTGGTGATGAAGTCGCTGGGGCTGATCCAGAACCTGATCGTGTTGATCAGCTTTGGCGTGTTGCTGGTGCATTTTTCGCCCTGGGCGCTGGTACTGCTGGTGGTCGGGGCGTTGCCGGTGTTCTTTGCCGAAGCGCACTTTTCCGGGGATGCCTTTCGGCTATTCACGCGCCGGGCGCCGGAGAGTCGGCAGCAAAACTACATCGAGACACTGCTCTCCCATGAGGGCTACATCAAAGAGGTGAAGCTGTTCGGCTTCGCGCCGCTGTTGTTGCAGCGTTATCGGGACACGTTTGCTCGTCTCTACGCCGAAGACCGGCGCCTGACGTTGCGTCGCGATGGCTGGGGATTTGTGCTGGGACTGCTGGGCACCGCGGCGTTTTATCTGGCCTATGCATGGGTCGTGGTCGATACCGTTCACGGCAGCATCAGCCTCGGGCAAATGACCATGTACCTGGTGCTGTTCAAGCAGGGGCAGACGGCGGTGAGCAGCAGCTTGAGCGCGATCAGCGGTCTCTATGAGGATGGTCTTTACCTGTCGAGCCTCTATGAGTATCTGGCCGAACCGGTGGTGGCCGATGCCGGAAGCCTTACAGTGGGTGCGGTGCCCGGCGATGGGTTGCGTTTCGAGAGTGTCGGTTTCCGTTATCCGGGGGCGAGCCGCGCTGCTTTGCAGGGCATCGATCTGCATCTGTTGCCCGGACACAGTGTCGCGCTGGTGGGGGAAAACGGCTCGGGTAAAACCACGCTGATCAAGTTGCTGACGCGGTTGTATCGCCCTGATCAGGGCCGCATTCTGTTGGATGGCAGTGATTTGCAGGCCTGGGAAGAAGAGGCGCTGAGACGGCGCATCGGCGTGATTTTCCAGGACTACATTCGCTACCAGTTCTCCGTCGGCGAGAACATTGGTGTGGGCGACACCCTGGCGTTCAACGATGAAACCCGTTGGCAGCAAGCGGCCGCCGAGGGTATGGCTGCGCCCTTCATCGAGCGTCTGGATCGTGGTTATGCCACGCAGTTGGGGCGGTGGTTTGCCGGTGGGCAGGAACTGTCCGGTGGGCAATGGCAGAAGATCGCCTTGTCTCGCGCCTACATGCGCCGCGACGCCGATATCCTGATCCTGGACGAACCGACCTCGGCCCTGGATCCGGCGGCGGAAGCGGCGGTGTTCGAGCATTTCAGCCAACATACCGAAGGGCGCATGACGTTGCTGATTTCTCACCGCTTCTCCAGCGTGCGCAATGCCGACCACATCATCGTGCTGGACCAGGGGTCGATCCTTGAGCGAGGCGATCACGACAGCCTGGTCGCGGCGGGTGGGCGCTATGCGCAGTTGTTCAACGTGCAGGCGCGTGGTTATCGATAGCCGCAAACTTGGGTTGCGCGATCATGAACAACCCACCGGCATCATCCGGTCGCGCAGGTTCAGCAAGCGCAAAGCCTGTTCCAGCAAGAGCGCGACGACGATGGCCCCGGCCGCGATGACGAACAGTAACCCGTGATGACCGCCGCTGGCGTTGAACAGCGCCGAGTAGGCAAACCCGGCGATGGCCTGAAAGGTTGCGAATGAAACCGTGGCGCGGCTCCAGGCCACTTGCTGGTGATGGTGTTGTGGCACCAGCTCATGCACTCGGGCCAGCGCCAGCGGCACGATGCCCGGTGGGAACGAACCGAGGATGACTGCCAGCAGGGCCAGGGCGGTGAACGAACTCGATATAGCCAGCAGGCCGACGGCAATCGCCTGTACCACCAGTACCAGGCGGATGCTCAGCTTCGCCCCCAGTTGATCGGCCAGAAAGCCATAACTCACCGGCCCGACTATCGCGCCGAGGCCGTACATCACCCAAATCAGTGCACCGACATGGGGCCCGGCACCGAGGCCGCGTGCCACGTAATCCACCAGAAACACCATGGCTGGCACCAGCCCGGCAGCCATGAACGCGTACTGTGCAAACAGCAGATAAAGGTTGGGATCAAACGGCGATTTGGTGTGCTGAGCGTGTGGTGCAGCCGTTTCATTGGCAACGGATGACGGCCAGCCAAACCAGCTGGCGGCGGTCAGAATCAAGGCCAAGGCGCCGAGCCCAAGCCAAGTGTTCTGTAAGCCAAGGCTCAGCAGCGGCGGAACGAGGGTGCCTGAGCCGGCAATGCCCAAGCCGATGCCCAGGAAAATCGCACCGCTGGCCAGGCCTCGGCGCGAGGCGGGCACATGGGGCAATACGGTCGCCGCCACCAGCACCATGATCGCGCCACCGGCAATCCCCGACAGCAATCGCCAACCGAAGAACCAGCTCACCGATAACGGAAAGGCACAGGCAAAAAACGCCAGTGTCACCGCCAGCATCATCAGCCGCAAAGCGGTTTTGTTGGATGTGCGACGGGCCAGCGGATGGCCGATCAGTGCGCCGATCAAGTAGCCCACCAGATTGGCGGCGCCGAGGTACACCACGTCGCTGGCGGAAAACCACTGGGCCTGAATCAACGACGGTATCAACGGCGTGTAGGCAAAACGCGCCAGACCAATACTGACCAGGCTGGCGCAGAGGCCGGCGAAGATCGGCAGCCAGATCGCGCTGCGCCCAGTGTCGAGGGAGGTGCTGTGCATGGGAGCGGTCCTGTGAATTTGTGCTTGGCCTCAAGCATATCGAGGAACGCTGATGCAATATTGCTGCGATTTCGCGCTACGATGATGCGTATATGCATCGCTACAGGAAACGCCATGAATTGGGATGATGCGCGAGTGTTTTTGGCGGTTTGTCGCGAATCGACATTACGCGGTGCAGCGCGGGTGCTGAAGGTCGATCAGGCAACCGTCGGCCGGCGAATCGCCGCGCTGGAAAAATCGTTGAGCGCGACCCTGTTTCTGCGCACCTCCGAGGGCTATGCGCTGACAGCGGTCGGCGAAGCGGCGTTGCAATCCGTGGAAAAGATGGAGCTCTTGGCATTTGAGCTGGAGCGACAGATTCAGGGTCTCGACGAACGATTGATCGGCAATGTGCGCGTCAGCACTACCGATTCTCTGGCCATCGATTTTCTGATCCCGGCCATCGCTCGTTTGCATGCGGTGCACCCCGACGTGCGGGTGCAGTTAGACGCCTCCACGCAAATCCTCAGCCTGGCCAAGCGTGAAGCCGACATCGCCGTGCGCAACACCCGGCCGGACAACCCCGACCTGATCGCCCGGCGCATCGCGCGCTGGCCGGTGGGGCTGTTCGCCTCGCGAAGTTATGTCGAGGCCAACGGCATGCCGCAACCGGGCGCGGCCTTCGAGGGGCATGATCTGGTGGTGTATCAGCCGTACTTGCAGGGCAACAAGAACATGACCCTGGTCTCGGAACCCCTGAGCCGTGGGCGGATTGTCGCCAGCCTGAGTTCCAGCCTGCTGGTGCGTCGTTCGATTGCCGCAGGTCTCGGGGTGGGGGAGATCCCGGTGTACATGGGCGAGCGCGATGGGCTGGTCAGGCTCTGGCCGGAACGCACGCGCCCGCTGCCGTATGAAGTGTGGCTGGTGACCCATGCGGACCTGCGCCACACCGCGCGGGTGCGGGCGGTGATTGAGCAGATTGTCGAGGCGTTTGCACTGGAGAATGAATAAGTCAGGCTGCTCGTGTCGGTGCCCATTCAGTCAAAACAAATCACCCATCCTGCCGGCCCCCGACCATTCACACCCCTCCAGCGTCAGCAACCGCTCCTTCGCCTCGAGCCCCCCGGCAAACCCCGTCAATTTCCCCGACGCCCCAATCACCCGATGACACGGCGCGACAATCGATATCGGATTTTTGCCGTTGGCCGCGCCCACCGCCCGAACCGCGCTGGGATTGCCGATCTGCCGGGCTATCTCGCTGTAGCTGCGCGTCTTGCCAAACGGAATCGTCAGCAATGCCTGCCACACCTGCTTCTGAAAGTCCGTCCCGGCAAAGTCCAGTTCCAGCTCGAACTGATTACGCGTGCCGGCAAAGTATTCCCGCAACTGCTGTGCGGCGCGTATCAGGATCGGGTTGTCCGCCGCTTCACTCATCGGCCCCAGTCTTACCCGGTCGGGTTTGTCGTTTTCCCAGAGGATGGCCGCCAGACGCGCGCCTTTCGCGACCAGCTTCAACTCGCCGACCGGCGACGCCAGGGTGGTGAAGGTGTAGGTCATGCCGGCGGACTCCGCATACGTGTTGAACAGGGGCCCAGCATACTGCCTCGCGGGGGAGGCGCAATACGCAATAGCAGCCATACTTGCCAACTGCTTTTGAACCGTTCCCTCTGTTTTTCCACAGAGCCTAAAAACAAAAAAGAGACCGACCCATGAAGTTCGAACCTTTTGCCAAATCGCTTATGGCGACCACCTTGGCGCTGAGCTGCCTGACGGCTCACGGGGCCTCCGTTGCCCCGGTCGCGGCCGAAAATGGCATGGTCGTCACTGCCCAGCATCTGGCCAGCCACGTCGGCGTCGATGTCCTCAAGAATGGCGGCAATGCCGTCGATGCGGCGGTGGCGGTGGGTTATGCGCTGGCGGTGGTGTACCCCGCTGCAGGCAACCTGGGCGGCGGCGGTTTCATGACGATTCAATTGGCGGACGGGCGCAAGACCTTCCTCGACTTCCGTGAAAAAGCGCCCCTGGCCGCCACGGCCGACATGTACCTCGACAAACAGGGCAACGTCATCCCTGATCTCAGCACCCGCGGCCACTTGGCCGTCGGCGTGCCGGGCACTGTGTCTGGCATGGAGCTGGCGCTGAAGAAATACGGCACCAAACCCCGCAAGGAAGTGATCGCCCCAGCGATCAAACTTGCCGAAGACGGTTTTGTGCTAGAGCAGGGCGATGTCGATTTGCTGGAGTACGCCACAGACGTCTTCAAGAAAGACATGCGCGACTCGGGCTCGATCTTCCTGAGCAATGGCGAGCCGATGCAGGTCGGGCAGAAACTCGTGCAAAAAGACTTGAGCAAAACCCTGCGGGAAATTTCCGAGAAGGGCGCCGACGGTTTCTATAAAGGCTGGGTGGCCGACGCCATCGTCACCTCCAGCCAGGCCAACAAGGGCATCATCACCCAGGCCGACCTCGACAAATACCAGACCCGCGAACTGACACCCATCGAGTGCGACTACCGCGGCTACCACGTGGTCTCGGCGCCGCCGCCAAGCTCCGGCGGGGTAGTGATCTGCGAGATCATGAACATCCTCGACGGCTACCCGATGAAAGACCTCGGCTACCGCTCGGCGCAGGCCATGCACTACCAGATCGAAGCGATGCGCCACGCATATGTGGACCGCAACAGCTACCTCGGCGACCCGGACTTCGTGAAAAACCCGATCGCCCATTTGCTGGATAAAAACTACGCGACCAAAATCCGCGCCGCCATCGATCCGCAAAAGGCCGGCGTGTCCCGCGAGCTCAAACCTGGCGTAGCGCCCCACGAAGGCAGCAACACCACCCATTACTCGATCGTCGACAAATGGGGCAACGCGGTGTCGGTGACCTACACCCTCAACGACTGGTTCGGCGCCGGCGTGATGGCGAGCAAAACCGGGGTCATCCTCAACGATGAAATGGATGACTTCACCTCGAAAATCGGCGTGCCGAACATGTACGGCCTGGTGCAGGGCGAAGCCAATGCCATCGCCCCTGGCAAGGCGCCGCTGTCGTCCATGAGCCCGACCATCGTCACCAAGGATGGCAAAGTCGTCATGGTCGTCGGCACCCCCGGTGGCAGTCGCATCATCACCGCAACCCTGCTGACCATCCTCAATGTGATCGACTACGGCATGAACATCCAGGAAGCGGTGGATGCGCCGCGTTTCCATCAGCAATGGCTGCCGGAAGAAACCAACCTGGAGAACTTCGCCACCAGCCCGGACACCAAGAAGATGCTCGAAAGTTGGGGCCACAAGTTTGCCGGCCCGCAGGACCCCAACCATATTGCAGCTATTCTGGTAGGTGCGCCTTCGCTGGAAGGCAAACCCGTGGGCAAGAACCGCTTCTATGGGGCGAACGACCCACGGCGCAATACCGGGCTGTCGCTCGGTTACTGAAACAGGCGATCATCGGCCACCCCGACTCCCTGGGTGGCCTCGATCCCCGACCCTTGAACGTATCCTCGCAAAACTTAGCCTCGCAAGTTGCTACAGGCTAGAAGGGAGTTGAAATCCATCGTTCCAGCGACCTGTCTAAGGAAGGAAGCCATGAGCACCGCACTCCTGATCATCGATGTCCAACGCGCGCTGTGCACCGGCGAGTATGAATGCTTCGACATCCAGCGCGTCATCGACACCATCAACGGCCTCAGCACCAAAGCCCGAGTCGCCAATATTCCGGTCATCCTGATCCAGCACGAAGAAGAGGGCGACCTGCTGCAATACGGCGCCGAAGGCTGGCAACTGGCCGACGGCCTGAAGACGTCACCCCACGACCTGCGCGTGCGCAAAACCACCCCGGATTCGTTCTACCAGACCCACCTGCATGAACATCTACAAGAGCTGGACGTCGAACGCCTGATTATCTGCGGCCTGCAAACCGACTACTGCGTCAACGCGACGGTCCGTGAGGCATTATCGCGAGGCTACGACGTGGTGCTGGCGTCCGATGCTCATTCCACAATCGACAATGGCACGATGAGCGCCGAAGACATCATCACCGAACACAACAAGGATCTGGCGCACCTGACCGGTTCCGTGGCGCGGATCGATGTCGTGCCGGCCAGCGAAATCAATATCTGAAAGCATCGGTGGTTCCTGGATGTATTTCCCTCTCGCTTCAAATGAAACGGGCGCCGATCATGGCGCCCGTTTTTTGTTCAATCCGTCTGTAGCCGCCGCACCACTGCCTGAAAACGCTCCGACGCAATCCAGTCCGGATCCGCATCCTCCACCAGCAGCATGATCCCCAGGTAGTGTTCCAGATGCAGCGTAATCGTCTGCCCCTCGACGGCCAGGTCCCAATAACGCTGGTCCAACCCATTGATCTGTGCCGTCCAGGTCCCGCCCAGCCCTCGTGCCAACTCACTGGCGATGCGATTGAACAAATCCCGGTCGGATGTCTGCGAGAGATAAATTTCCCGTGGTGGCGGGGGCGACGGATCAGTCATGTTTTGCTCCTTGAGAATGAACGTGACTTTACGCTTCCTGCGAGATTTGTGGCGAGCGAGCTGGGAGCTGGACGCCATTACCGCGCCTATGGCATGGTCAAAATGACAGGCCATTCAGCGAGTGAGATCAGTACGATGGAGGAGGGTGATGAGGTCGGCGCCAAGACGCCGATGGCAACACTGAGAGCATTCAATCATTGCGTGTTGCACCTTGGTCGCCTTGCTCGGGATCGCGGTGCATCCGGGTTCATCGCCGAAGGCCTGCAGGCATTCCGTGAACTGCTGCCCTTCGCTTCCGCCTGGTGGGGTGAGATGTCCGCGTCGGACGTTGATGCTCCGCCCAGAAGCTGGATGCACGGGCGAATCAATCTGCCCGAATCGTTTGCCGCCGAATGGCACAAGAGTGCGGGCAGCGACAGATTTTCCCATGACACCCTGAGCCGACCCGGTGAGGTCGTGCGTGACAGCGGGTTCACCGACCCCGATGTAGAAGTGGACGCGTTCGCTCGGCGCCACGCCCTCTACCACCTGATGTGCATCACTTTCGAGTTACCCGAAAGCGGCTTGATGTTCTTCGTCTGTCTCTACCGAGGCATTGAAGCTCCGGCGTTCAACGACAGTGAGGCGGAGCTGTTTTCGGCCTTCTGCGACCATCTGTTGCAGCTCTGGCGATTTCAGGTGCAGGACATGATTCGCTTCGACACGGGCAACGGGGCGTCTGACTTTGGCGTCGCGCGCATGGACGGCAGCCTGCTGTACGTGGGGGCCACACTGTGCGCAGCGATTGAGCGTGAGTTGCCAGGGTGGGGCGGTTCAATGCTTCCCGCGCAGGTGATCGCGCAACTGCCAAAGGCACCCTGTGTCATGCGACTGGGCCGCTGCGTACTGACACTGAGCCCTAACGCCGAGCACGTCATCCTGTCACTCGAAGCGCAGTCGCGGGGGGCGGTGCTTGCGCCTCGCGAGCGGACGGCAGCGATGCTGTTTGCGGCCGGTCATTCCTACAAGGAAATTGCCAAAATCCTTGCCTTGAGTCCCGCGACGGTGCGCACCTACCTGCGCAACTGCTACCTGCAGCTCGGCGTGAAGAGCAAGGTGGAGCTGGGTTCCGTGCTGCGTTCGCCGACCTCGTTTGCGGATGCAGCGCGTCGCGATTAGGTGCGGTCAAGTTGCCTCACCCCCCTCATTTGCAGAGGTCCATCCAACCGCTGCGCTCTATATCGTGTGCCCTGCATATCAGGGGCTTGCGGCAGTTCGTTCGGGCCACTTCCAGAACTATAAAAACAGAGGTGAGGCAGTTGAAACTTTCCCGGTTGTTTATGGCCGTTGCAACGACAACGGCATTTTCTTGCATGGCGCTGGTGGGGTGTCAGACACACGGTTCGACACCGGCTGACATGGTGATGCGCAACGGCTATGTCTACACCGTCGATGGCAAGAACTCCGTGCAGCAGGCGATTGCCGTCACGGGTGGGAAGATCGTTTACGTGGGCAGCGATGAAGGGGTTGCCGCGTACATCGGCACGCAGACACAGATGATCGATCTAGCGGGACGCATGTTGATGCCCGGCTTCGTCGATGCACACATGCACCCGGGGGACGGCGGTCGCGCCATGACCTTGTGCGACCCGAAATACCAGACGATGACCCGTAAGGTTTTCCAGCAAACCATTCAGGCATGTCTGGATGCCGACAAGGACAAAGGCCCGGATGTCTGGCTTGAAGTGGGCAGCTGGGACCGCATGGGCATGACCGGGCTTGACGGCGATCCCGACAAATCAACGCTGGACGCGCTCAAGACCACTCGCCCGATCCAGGTCCGTTCCACCGATTTCCACACCGTGCTGACAAACTCCCGCGGCCTGGCGGTCGCAGGCATCAACAGGCACACGGCCAATCCGGGGGATGGCAAGTACGTGCGTGACAGCGCCGGCAACCCGACCGGGATCTGCGAAGACGGTGCCGCCGATGCCATGGCCGCCGTGGTGCCGCCAGCCACCGACGCCGAGAAGCTCAACCAGACCCGCGCAGCGCTCGATGCCATGCGCCGGCAAGGCATTACCAGTTTCTTCGATGCCTTGTCGGGGCCGGAAAATGGCAAAGCGTTAACCACCTTGCAGCAGTCGGGCGAGTTGACCGCACGGGCCTTGCTGGCAATCAAACTCGACCCTGCCGCCGCCGCGGCAGACCCGGCGAAAACCATTGCCGAGGCCAAGGCATTGGCCAACACCTACGATCAGGGCGAAGCCAAAGTCGCGCCGGGGGTGAGCATGCGCCACGTCAAATTGTTCATGGACGGCATCATCAACGCGCCAGCGGATACCGGGGCGATGTTGACCCCGTACCTGCGCAATACCGGCACCGATGCCGCGCCCAAGTGGACATCAGGCAACAACGTCGGCGAGCTGTATTTCCCTGCGCAAGTACTCAATCCGCTGCTGCTGAAGGCGGTCCAGGCCGGCCTCGATCCGCACCTTCACGCCACCGGAGACCGAGCAGTGCGTGACTCGTTGAACGGTATCGAATACGTGCGCCGGCAACTGCCGGGCAATGGCTTTCGTCCGACCATTACACACGCCGAGTCGGTGGACCCCGCCGACTATGGGCGCTTCAAGGCGCTCGACGTGACTGCCAACATGTCCTTCCAGTGGGCCCAGCAGGCGCCGTCCACGGTCGACGGCACCAGCGAACATCTGGGAGCCGATCGCTTCGCCCGCATGGAGCCATCGGGCAGTATCAGCCGTGCCGGTGGCCGGGTGGCGTATGGCAGCGACTGGCCCGTCGACCCGCTCGACGAATTCCTCGCACTGAAGATCGGGGTCACCCGCTCAGGCGATCCGCTTAACCCGCACAGCTATGGTCCCAAATATGCAGGCAGGTTGAATGCTGCCCCGGCGTTGTCGCGCGCTGATGTGTTGAAAAGCATCACGATGAACGCTGCCGAGCAGTTGCGACTAGACTCGGTCGTTGGCTCGATAGAAGTGGGCAAGTTCGCTGACGTGATCGTTCTGGACAAGAACTTCATGCAGGTGCCCGATGATGAACTGGCCCGCAATGACGTGCTGCTGACGGTGGTCGGCGGCAAGGTCGTATGGGCCAAGGCGCCGTTCGTTGGTCTTGAACAACGGGCGGCTGAAGTAGCGGTTACTGAACAACAAAAATAAAACCACGCTCCTGCATGTTCGATTTGCCTTTAACTCACTGGCATTAGCGTCTACCCCATAAGAAGAGAACACAAAATGACCAAGGTCAGCGATACCCAGCAGCGAAGTCCCCTGATCGAGACACGCTCGATCGATTACATCCCGGAAGCCGAGCGTCATGGCAGCCTCTACAGCCAGTTCACCCTGTGGCTCGGCGCCAATCTGCAGATCACGGCGATTGTGACCGGCGCGCTGGCCGTGGTGCTGGGTGGCGATGTGTTCTGGTCACTCATTGGTTTGCTGGTCGGCCAGTTGCTCGGCGGCGCGGTGGTGGCGCTGCACGCTGCACAAGGACCCAAGCTCGGGCTGCCGCAGATGATCTCCAGTCGCGTGCAGTTCGGGGTCTATGGGGCGGCGATTCCGATTGTGCTGGTGTGTCTGATGTACCTCGGCTTCAGCGCCACCGGCGCGGTACTGTCGGGGCAGGCCATTGCTCAATTGGTCCATGTCAGTGACAGCGCCGGCATCCTGATTTTCGCCTCCTGCATCGCGTTTCTGACCCTCTTCGGTTATCGGGTCATCCACCTGGTGGGCAGGGTGGCGAGCGTGCTGGGCATCATCGCCTTCGTCTATCTGTTTACCCGGTTGATGACGCTCAACGATATCGGTCTGTTGCTGGAAAACCGCCATTTCGGCTGGAGTACTTTCCTGCTGGCAGTGTCTCTTTCCGCATCCTGGCAGATCGCGTTCGGCCCTTATGTGGCCGACTACTCACGCTACCTGCCGAGCAAGACCTCGTCCTGGAAGACGTTCACCGCCGTCGGCCTGGGGACGGTGGTGGGGGCCCAGGCTTCCATGGTGCTGGGAGTGTTCGCCGCTGCGTTGGCGGGCGCAAATTTTCGTGGACATGAGGTCGCCACCATCGTCGGGTTGGGCAGTACCGGGGTGATGGCCTCCCTGCTGTACTTGAGCGTGGTGTTCGGCAAGGTCACGGTGTCGACCCTCAACGCTTATGGCAGCTTCATGTGCGTGGCCACCATCATCAGTGGCTTTCGTCGTGGCTTCGAAATATCCGCCGGTAAACGCATGCTGTTTGTGCTGGTGATTGTCGGCGCGTCCACCACGCTGGCGCTGCTGGGGCAGTACTCGTTCCTGAGCACGTTCAAGTACTTCATCCTCTTTCTGCTGACGTTCTTCACGCCGTGGAGCGCGATCAACCTGGTGGATTACTACTTCATCAACAAGGAGCGCTATGACATTCCGGCGTTGTCCGACCCGGCGGGGCGTTATGGCCGTTGGAATGTGTTGGGGATCAGCGTGTATGTGCTCGGTGTGTTGGTCCAGCTGCCTTTTGTCGACACTCACTTCTACTCCGGACCAATGGTCGCGCAGCTCGGTGGTGTCGATATTTCCTGGATCGTCGGGCTGGTGGTGCCGGGCATGCTCTATTACTGGCTGGCCAGGACATCTGCGCTTGCGGTGTCGGTCGAGCGCAGTTCGCAGGCTTGAATGCCCGGTCATCAAAGGGGGCAGGGCGGGCACGGGGCTAACTACCGGGTCCTCGAGCGTCTCCTATACTGATCCGCGTTGACGGTTCAACACAGACACCGAATGCCGCCGGAACAGCAGCCAGCGCTCCGGCGACTTCCCTACGACTCAACAGTAAGGAGAACGAACATGGCAATCCGTATTGGCGACGAAGCACCGGACTTTACCGCTGAAAGCACCGAAGGCCCGCTGCATTTCCATGAGTGGATCGGTGACAAGTGGGCGATTCTGTTCTCGCACCCCAAAGACTTTACTCCGGTGTGCACCACTGAGCTTGGCTACATGGCAGGGCTAAAACCGGAGTTCGATAAGCGCAACACCAAAATCGTCGGGCTCAGTGTCGACCCTGTCAGTAATCATAAGACCTGGGCCAAAGACATCGAAGAGACCCAGGGGCATGCGGTCAACTATCCCATGATCGGCGACGAGAACCTGGTGGTGGCGAAGCTCTACGACATGATTCATCCGAATGCCAGTGGCGGCGCACGGACTGCCGTGGACAATGCCACGGTGCGTTCGGTGTTCATTATCGGCCCGGACAAAAAGGTCAAGGCGATGCTGATCTACCCGATGAGTGCCGGGCGCAACTTCGATGAAGTTCTGCGTCTGCTCGATTCTCTGCAACTGAACGCCAAGCACACCGTTGCCACGCCGGTGAACTGGCGTCCGGGCGAGGACGTCATCATTCCCACTTCGGTCTCCGATGAGGACGCCAGGAAGAAATACCCGGATGGCTTCAAGACGCTGAAACCTTATTTGCGCACCGTGGCGCAACCGAAGTAACTCATCTGTTCGGAGACCACCCACATGGCCGTCCAGGTCCTGCGCGTTGATGCAACCCACATCGATAAAGTCGCCAGCCTCTTCGACGCCTATCGAGGCTTTTACGGCCAGCCCTCGAACCTGATGCAGTCTCGCGCTTTCATCGCAGAGCGCATCGCCAGGGACGAATCGGTGATTTTCTTCGCCGAGGACTCCACGGGCGAAGCGCTCGGCTTTGTCCAGTTGCACCCGACGTTCTCCTCCATCGACGCCCACCGCACCTGGCTGCTCAACGACCTCTTTACCACACCTGCCGCCCGCGGCAGAGGGGTAGGGACGTTGCTGATGAACACCGCCCGAGCCTTTGCGCTGTTGACCGGCGCTAAGGGCATGGTGCTGGAAACGGCCACGGACAATCACCTCGCGCAACGGTTGTATGAATCATTGGGCTATGTGCGCGATACGGGTTACTACACCTACTGTCTCGACTTGAAGTAGGCGCAAACTTGTGACCCCAGCGCCAGCCATTTTCTATGGACGGTTCGAAACCCTCACTCAAGGCGCGCCAAACAGCATCGTCCAATAAACCCCTTTGTTGCTGCGCGAATCGCTGGCATACGCGGCGCCGACCTGGGTAAACATCGGGTTCATCAGGTTGGCGCAATGCCCGGGGCTGGCCAGCCAGCCGGACATCGCCTGGCTGGGCGAGCCTTGCCCGGCGGCGATGTTCTCGCCGATCTGCCGGCCGCGGTAACCGGCGGCTCTGGCGCGATCCGTCGGCATATCACCGTCGGGGTCCTGGTGGGCGAAGTAGTTGCCGTAGGCCATTGCCTTGCTGTGCCCTTGCGCGGCGGCGCCCAGGGCGGCGTTCCAGGTTAATGGCCGTGCGGCGGCGAAGCGTTGGCGCCCACACATGCGTGGCCTGGCTCTTGCCGCGTTGACCTGCGCCAGCAACGTCTTGCCCGCAGCGCGCGAATCGCCGATACGCCCATCGAGCACCGGTTGCGCCAGCACCACCCGCCATTCGCTGCGGGCACGAGTGACACCGATGTCGGCGTATTGGGTATCGAGCAGCGCCCCACAGTAGTCGCTCTGGAGCATGTCGAACGCCTCATCGGCATCTTGCGCGCCGACCAGGCGGATGGTCCGTACCGTTACAGCCTGATAGCCGTTAGCCTTCAACCCCTCCCGCAAACCACCGCCATAGCCGATCGGCAAGGACAAGTCCGATTTCAGCGCCAGTGGCCGTAACGGCCTGACCGCACGCCCCGCGCAGCGGTCGGGATCGGCGCGGTAATCGTTGATGACTTCCACCAGTTGCCGTTCCCCGCTGGCATGGGCGGGGCTGGCGAACAGCGGAAACAAAGGCATCAGGCACAGCGAAATAAAGCGGCAGCAGCGGACAGTCGGGCGCATGAACAGACAGCTCTGATGAGTTGACGACGATAAGGGTGGGATAAAGATGAGCAATAACCGCATGAGCGCTTCATTGGGCGAGCGTCTTTTACGGCACGGCTATGACTGCGGGTCTCAAAACTGGTTCACGAGGGGAACAGACAAATTTGACGGCTACGCTGAGAGGGCCGATTCAGACGGGTCACGAGTCTGGGACAGCAGACGCTCGCACTGGTAACGTACTGACATCATTCGAGTGGTACAGGGACATGACTAAGACCAAGGGCAACAAGGATTGGGTCAAGCGCTCGGCGCAGCCGTTGAAGATGGAGCGCATCGAAGCCTTTTTTGGCGGCCATGGCTTTACGCCGCATCGCCACGATACTTACGCCATCGGGCGAACGCTGTCGGGTGTACAAAGTTTCCAGTACCGCAAATCCCAGCGCCACAGCCTGCCCGGTAAAACCATCGTCTTGCACCCGGACGAGGTGCATGACGGTGAGGCCGGTACCGAAGCGGGTTTTCATTACCGGATGATCTACATCGAACCTGCCCTGATTCAGCAGGTGCTGGGCGGCAAGCCGTTGCCATTTATCGAGGGGGGCTTATCGAGCGACCCACGGCTGGGTGCCGCAACCCAGGTACTGCTGCAAAACCTCGACGCTTGCATCGAGCCCCTGGAAGAAGACGATGCCATTTACGATCTCGCGCAGGCGCTGGACACGCTCTCTGGCCAGCGTGGGCGGCGCAAGTCGTTTGATTTTGCAGCGGCCGAGCGCGCGCGTGCGCTGATTCATGACTCGCTGGATCGAGTCATTACCCTGGATGAGTTATCCCAGGCGAGTGGTCGAGACCGGTGGAGCCTGAGCCGTGATTTTCGGGCGCTGTACGGCACAAGCCCCTATAGGTACATGACCCAGCGCCGGCTCGACCTGGCAAGAGCATTGATGATTGGGGGCCACTCGATGGCAGAGGCGGCCGTATGCGCAGGTTTTTTCGACCAAAGCCACATGACGCGTCAATTCGTCCAGACCTACGGCGTCTCCCCCGGCCGGTGGCTGAAGAGGTTGGGCCTTGATTGAGCAGGGTCCCGGCCAACTTGCACAATCATGCAATACGCAGCGTTAGGTCATCCCTAGAGTCAGGGCTCGATATCTTGTCCAATGAGGGTGACTTAAATGAATTCCCAGGCCTGCACCGCGATTAACTTTGCCGAAAAATATGCCTTGTTCAGCGAGCAATGGGCGCCAAAGGTGATTGCCGAAATGAACGACTATCAGTTCAAGGTGGTGAAAATCGAAGGCGACTTTGTCTGGCATTCCCATGCCGATACCGATGAAGCCTTCATCGTCCTTGAAGGCGAGCTTCGCATCGATCTTCGGGAGCGGGCCGTCGTGGTTGGGCGGGGAGAAATGTACGTCGTCCCCAAGGGCGTCGAACACAAGCCTTATGCAGAACGCGAGGTGAAACTGTTGCTGATCGAGCCGCGAGGTGTGCTGAATACCGGTGATCAAGCCGGGGAAAGAACCGCAATGAATGATGTGTGGATCTAGACGTTTTGGTGGTTTTTGCCGGCCTTTTCGTTGAAACGATTCGATGGAGGCCGGCAAAATGCCTCTCGTCGGGAGATAAAGCAGCTATTGCGCGCTTTTCAGCTATTCTTGCGGCATCTGGAGGGTGCCATTACGTGCTGGCACACGATGCGCAGGGAAGGGAAAGACAAATGGATGATGTGCATTGCGTGCAAGTTATCGCTGTGACTGGCGGTAAAGGGGGCGTGGGCAAGACAACGGTAGCGGTTAACCTCTCGTTGGCGTTGGCAAAAATGGGGCGGCGCGTCGTATTGCTGGATGCCGATCTTGGTCTGGCGAATATCGATATTCTGCTGGGGCTGACTCCGCGCTACACACTGGCCGATGTTCTCGAAGGGCGTTGCGAGCTGTCCGAGGCACTCATGCCTGGGCCTGGAGGCATTCGTGTGGCCCCGGCTTCTTCTGGTTTGCAGAACATGACTCATCTGGAGCCTGCGCAATACCGCGCGCTGATCCAGGCCTTTAGCGATATCGGCGACAAACTGGATGTGCTGATCATCGATACGGCCGCCGGTATCGGTGGCTCAGTGATCAACTTCATCCGCGCGTCTCAGGAAGTGCTGGTGGTGGTGTGCGATGAACCCACCTCGATCAGCGGCGCCTACGGGCTGATCAAATTGCTCAACCTGAACTACGGTCTGCAGCGTTTTCGCGTGCTGGCCAACATGACGGGCAGTCCGGCGGAAGGCCGCAATCTGTTTGCCAAGCTGGAAAAGATTACCGAAATGTTCCTGGATGTCTCGCTGCAATACGTCGGCGCGGTGCCGAACGACGAAAGTGCGCACAAAGCCGTGCAGAAGGGACGCGCAGTGTTTGAAGCCTTTCCGCGTTCCAGGTGCGCTCAAGCTTTCCAGGCCCTTGCTCACAACGTCGACAGCTGGCCATTGCCGACTCATCCGAGAGGGCACGTGGAGTTCTTCGTTGAGCAACTCGTGCATAATTCCGGCAGGTGAGGCTGTCGACGGCGGCAGCCCGTCGTTAGCTCAGCCGCGAAACGTGTTTCACAGCTTGTAGCCAATCTGCCGCAACAAATTCTTGCGCCACAGGATGTCTTCGTCGCCTTCAATGCCATCGGCACAGAAGCCATCCACGACGCCCAGGATCGCGCGTCCCTGCTCCGTCTCGGCAAGAATCACTTCGGTTGGATTGGCTGTTGCACAAAAAATGCGGCACACCTCTGGCACCATTTTGACGGCGTTCAACACGCTCAGCGGATAGAAACCGTCGCCGAGGAAAATGATGAAGCTATGGCCGGCGGCGATGGCTTGCGCGTTTTTCTGCGCAAGCTCGATCATGGCGGTATTGGTGCCAGACCATCGCACCAGGCATTTGCCGGAGGCTTCACAAAAAGCCACGCCAAACTGGATACCTGGCACGGCGTTTATCAACGCTTCGTGGAGGTCTTCAACGGACTTGATGAAGTGCGTCTGACCAAAGATGAAATTCGTCGCTTCCGGTTTGTCGATTTTCAACGTGATGAGTTGCATCTCAAACGCCTCCTGTCACGATGTCGCGGACCGGCATCGGGCCTCTATTCAAGCCGGGACGATCTCCTGCTCCTCTGGCTGTGTCTCCGGGTGGATGCGAACATCACCCAGTCTCCTCAAGGGATGCCCAGTTTCCAGCTGAACTTCTCGAAATCCCGGGCACTGATTTCGCGCTCGATCTGCAACCGCACGATCATGCGACTCCATTTGGTCAGTAACTTGAGCCGGCTCCTGATTGCAGTCCTTTGCAGAGGAATACAGATGAATATTAGCTCCAATTTGACCACCAGCCAGGGCGCCAGGATTCAGTCTGTGGGCTGTCGTCGTACCTTAACGCGGTTTCATACGATAGGCCGTCGCGCTCCAGTACCGGTTACCATTGCTGGTATGGCGAATCCATCCGGTAGCCTCCAGGTGCTTGGCAATCATTCGATTCATTATTCCATGACCGAGCAGTAAAACAGGCCCTTCGTCGGCAAGGGATTGAAGCCGTTGAGCTGCCGTATTGGCGCGCATTCTGGCCTTACTGGCTGACTCGACCTTCCCCGAGAAACCGCACAACCATAAAACACGAAGAATAAATGCCCACGTAAACGGTGAAAGGCGCGGCAGTGTCCATCGTCCATGGGGGAGCTGTGCTTCGCAGAACATATCATCGACAAGGCTGGCTTGAAGGCCTAGCGCTCGAACCGACGTCAGCGCCCGGGGCGCACTGCTCGACACGATCATTCTGGCGGTACGCGCCAGCGCCACACTCGATTGCGGGGCGGGTTGGTCGATGATTTCTGACAGGTCGTATTGCTCGATCCAGCGTTTCATATCGCGCGCTGAAACTTTGTCTTGCACGGCCAGATCTGGCTGGCCATGACGCATCAAGATGATTTCCTTTTCCACTGTTGCTACGTCCTTGTTTTGCTATTCCGTGAGTGGTTGCACCCATCGGAGATTTGAAGGCAAACGCCCCGTTGTGGGTCAAACTGCAATGCCTGCGTTGTAGTTCTGTCAGCGATACTCCAGAGGCAGGCGAGCGACAATCATTATGAAGAGGGATAACCACCATGAGCAAGGAGACGGCCGGTTCAAAGGACACTGAGGGGCAAGGCTCTGCCTCTGCGCTGATCGAGGCGAAAATCAAGGCACTGGATGATTGGCGGGGCGAGACGCTCGCTCGGGTTCGAGCGCTCATCAAACAGGCCGACCCCGATGTGGTCGAGGAGTTGAAGTGGCGGGGCGTTCCGGTGTGGTCCCATGCCGGCATCATCTGCACCGGCGAGACGTACAAGAATGCCGTGAAGATGACGTTCGCCAAGGGCGCCTCGCTGGAAGACCCTTCAGGACTGTTCAACGCCAGCCTCGATGGCAACACCCGGCGTGCCATCGATATTCATGAGGGCGACCGGATTGATGAAACAGCCTTGAAGGCGCTGATCCGCGCCGCCGTGGCACTCAATCGGTCGTAGCGCCGTTCAGTCGAGCACAGATTCCGGTTCATCCAAGTGATCGATGTGCTTGAAACGCTCGACCAGAAAATCGATCAGGCTGCGCACTCGCGCCGACAGGTGCAACTGTTGCGGGTAGATGGCATAGACATCGGCGCGGGTCGGTGTCTGGTCCTCCAGCACCAGGCGCAAACGGCCACTGCGCACGTAGCGGGCGATGTCCCATTCGGCCCGCAGCAGAATCCCATGACCTTCCAGCGCCCAATTGAGGGCCACTTCACCGTCGTTGCAGCCTAACGCGCCACGCACTTTGACGTTTTGCGTGCACCCACCGTTGGTAAAGCTCCATACGCCGTAGGGCGTTTCGTTTTGCCGCAGGAAGATGCAGTTGTGTTGCTGTAAATCCGCCAGGCGTTGCGGCACGCCAGCCTGGCGACCTACACCACGGCGGTGAAACATGCGTCGTTCATGGACTTTGTGATGAACATCATCCCCGACACCATCGTGGATGCCTTCGCCAAAGGCAACGTCCTGCAAATCTTGCTGTTCTCCATTCTGCTGGGTGTTGCCCTGGCGCATGTCGGGCCGCGCGCAAAAGTGTTCGGACCTTCAACCCGAACGGCCAGGCGATCCACTACACCATCGCCGCGATCTTCATTGCCCAGGCGACCAACACGCCGCTGACCCTCATGGACCAGTTGATCGTGCTGGCGGTGCTGATGTTCACCTCCAAAGGCTCGGCGGGAGTGACCGGTTCGGGGTTCATCATCCTGGCGGCGACGCTGTCCTCCCTCGGCACCATCCCGGTGGCGGGCATGGTGCTGTTGCTGGGCGTCGATCGGTTCATGTCGGAAGCACGCGCGATCACCAACACCATCGGCAACGGCGTCGGCACCATGGCCATTGCCAAATGGGTCGGCGCGTTGGATACGGTGAAGATGAACAAGGCGCTGAACGGGGAGGGCGCGGAGGCAAAGCCCGAGATGGCTCAGGCGGACGTTATTGCTGTTCCTTCATCGATGACAGCAGGGCGGTTGAGCAACTAGCTTCTTCCCCTCGCAGCTGACGGCTCATGTCATCGCAGCTTTGCGACCAGGCCGTCAGCCACATCGACATCTCGGGAGACTGTTCGGCCAACCCCAGCTCGCGGACGAACTCGACCGGTGCAACCGTGCCTTTGGCCGAGCGGAACAGACCCCGCATGATGACGACGCCGATTACCCGGCCTTTGCTCACGAAGCGGTGCTCCATAAAGCTCCATTTATCGTCCCAGCCGAGTATGCGGGTATGAATCTCGAACGATTCGAACAGCTTCAGTTCACGCCGAAACTTGCCCCAGGTATCGCCAACGATCGGTACAGCCTTGTTGCGCAAGGCTACTCGAAAGGCGCCGCTGCGCAGCGTGAAATCGATGCGGCCTACGTCGGCCAGGGTGAAATAGCGGCCATTGGTGACGTGGCGGTTGAGGTCGAGGTCGAGCGGCCAGACGCGCATATGGATGACGGTGGTGGCCAGGCCGTCCACCGGTTTGCGCCATGGGCGACGGAACAGCATGAGGATAAGTCGAAACCAGAGATTCATAAGTACGCCGAGGATTGAATGACCGGTGAACTTTAGGGGGCGGAAATCGGATAAGGTAGGTGCACAAATGACTTTTTTCATGCGAAAAGCGCAATCTGGATGATTCATGCACGTCACCCTGCTACTGGCTGATCAATGCTCCGCCGCCAGCGCCACCCTGGCGCTGGAGGTGCTCAGTGCCGCCAACCTGTTCGCCGATACCGCCAGTGCGCCGTTTGAGGTGGTTGCCGCCTCGCTGGATGGCGCTGATGTCGCCGCATGGGGAGGGCAAACGCTGCGCGTGGACCGATCCATCGC
The DNA here is from genome assembly GCF_059422365.1 of Pseudomonas sp. GW821-FHT01E10. Taxonomy (NCBI): domain Bacteria; kingdom Pseudomonadati; phylum Pseudomonadota; class Gammaproteobacteria; order Pseudomonadales; family Pseudomonadaceae; genus Pseudomonas; species Pseudomonas sp. GW821-FHT01E10. The sequence continues at coordinate 109,129 of NZ_JBWKWT010000012.1, read as the reverse complement.
CGACATCACCCGAACCGATCTGGTGCTGATCCCGGGGTTTCTCTTTACCCTGAAAGACGCCTTGCCGGCATTTTCCGGTTATGGGCAGTGGCTGCGTCAACAGCACGCGCAGGGTGCCGTCGTGGCTTCCATGTGTACGGCGACGTTCATGCTCGCAGAGGCGGGAATGCTGGACGGCGTTCGTGCCACCACGCACTGGGCCTTTGCCGATCTTTTTCGTCGCCGGTATGCAGACGCCTGTCTGGAGGCGGCGCAGATCCTCTGCGAGGACAATCGCGTAATCACCAGCGGCGGCGCGACGGCTGCCATGGACCTGTTGCTGCATCTGATCCGCCGCTTCGCATCACTGGAGCTGGCGCAGAAGTGCGGCAAATACTTGCTGGTCGACAATGCGCGCAGCGAGCAATCGGTCTATGTCATGTGGTCGATGCCGAAGAACCATGGGGATGGCGAAATCCTGCAGGTTCAAGCGTGGCTGGAAGATCACTTCCATCAGCCGCTGCTGATCAATGACATGGCCGAGCGATTCGGATTCGGCGTCAGGAACTTCAAAAGGCGCTTCAAGGAAGCCACCGGTTACACGCCGCTGACCTACCTGCAGACACTGCGTCTGGAAAAGGCAAAGCAGTTGCTCGAATCCACACGAATGACCCTGGACAGCATCACCTACAAAGTGGGCTATGAGGACAGCAACTCATTTCGCAGGCTTTTCCAGCAACGCGTGGGCCTGCTGCCGGCGGCTTACCGGAAGAAGTTTCAAGCGAGTGGGAGTTGAGTGGCATCCGCTTTTTATCGAGCCGCAGCGTTCGGACGAACATAGTAATTGTCGAACTCGCCGCTTTCGACGAATTGGAAGCCATGACGGATGTAAAACCGATTCGAAGCGCTCTCTTTGAGCGCGCCCACCCTGACAGGGAGCGCGGCGGCATCCGCTTCTTTGAAAATCTGTTCGAGGACAGCAGAACCTACACCTGTTCCCTGAGCATTCGGTCGCACATACAAGTGGTCAAGTAGCAGTTCGTTCAGCTGAGGCTTGACCACAATAAAACCGACTCGCTCACCGGCCAGCTCAATGTGACGCGTGTTGCGACAATCAAAACCGTTGATAAAACGCTCACGTGCACGTATCGGATCAAATCGCCCAATCCGTTCAAGACTTTCGCGCATGGCCTCAATTCGAATGGCCACAAGATTGTCCAGGTCGGCGGGGTGAGCCGGAACCAACATTACTAGAGGACTTTCAACAGGTATGACGGACATCGTTTGCACTCTAATTATCATCACGGGGAGCCAGCGCCAGTACGATGGATTTCATTCTGGCTCTCCTGCAGCGGCGTTAATGGAGCAAAGAGAGTTATAGATTAGCTTCAAGGCTTCGATGTGGGCGCCAGTCATGATGAAATAGCCACCCGCTTTTGCTGTCAGCCGCACCTGATTTGGAGCCGAACATGAAAAACGCCGTCGTACTCACCTTGGCCTTGATGCTCAACATGGGGTTGTTCAGTACGCAAGCAGCAGCGGCTGGCGATGCCGAGGCGGGCGAGAAACTGTTCAAGCGAATCTGTGGCGGCTGCCACCAGGTAGGGAGTTCGGCGCGGGGTTTTTTTGGTCCGCAACTCAATGCGATTTTCGGGCGCCCTGCGGGCAGCACGGCGGACTACCAGTACTCAGACGCGATGAAATCATCAGGCGTCGTCTGGACCCGCGAAACTCTCACCGCCTACATCGAAGCGCCAAAAACAGTGGTCCCCGGCACCCGCATGATTTTCTGGGGCCTCAGCGATCCGGAAAAGATCGAAAACCTGTTGGCCTATCTGCAGACGTTTCAGCCGCAATGATCGGAGCCTTATCGATCCGCTTTTTTCAGTGCTGAGTGATATCAATGGGCCACTTCATCCGTTAGAGTATGCGCCGCCCGAGAGATGGATCCCGGGTATTTCTAATGGAGTGACACAGTGAATTACCTCAGCAAAGCGGTTGCCGTAGCCCTGTTTGGCCTGGTTCTGGCGGGTTGCACCGGCACCCCGATGAAGACCCAGCAATACGACAGCAGCCAGTACACCGTTGTCGGCCACAGTGAAGCGACCGCCACTGGCCTGCTGCTGTTCGGCGTCATCCCGATCCAGCAGAACAACCGCTTCATCCGCGCTCAGGACGCGGCCATCAAAGCCAAGGGCGGCGATGCCATGATCAACACCCAAGTGCAGGAAAACTGGTTCTGGGCTTGGGTCCTGACCGGCTACACCACCAAAATCTCCGGTGATGTGGTCAAGCTGAAAACCGTTCAGTAAGTGCAGTGCGCCTTCAGTCATTTCAGCTGCGGCGCATTCCTTGTAGCAGCTGCCGAGCTCGCGAGGCTGCGTTCGGCTGCGAAGCAGTCGTGAATCCGACTGACGCGGTCTGCCTGATGCACCGCAAGTTCTGATCTTACGACTGCTGTGCAGCCGAACGCAGCCTCGCAAGCTCGGCAGCTGCTACAGATCGCATTACGGCTTAGGACATCGACCGGGGTGAGGCACATCCAGATGCCATCACCCGGCTCATTGATCGAACCTCACGCCCACGCTTTTCCGAGTTCCTCCAGACCGGCGTTTTGCAGGTCCTGCGGGTTCATGACCACACGGAATTTGCAGTTGGCCTGGAAGTTGAGGAAGAAGGGTTCCGCATACCCGGGTATTTCGGAGGGATCCACGATATCGATCAAAAAAATCCCATTTCGCATGCCATCTTGCTCAGTGAAATAAGTCGCCTCGGGCTTAATGGTGTCCAGGATACGGTTCATGATTTCGCCGACCTTCCCCGACCTGACAAACGCGTTGAAAGGCTCATGGGGAAACTCGACCATCAGTAGCATTTTCATTATTTGATACTCAGTTTGAAGTGGCGCACTCCTTACCCGGATCCTTACTCCTGGTTTTGATGCCGCAAGCCGTGCCCGCGGTGTGGTTAAGAATAGCGAAGGGTGAGAGGGCGTCGGGGCGGGGTTACGGACGGTCGTTGTTGATGATTCAGCGCGGGCGCTAATTCGCTGAAACCCGCATCTATACTGCTTCGGGCGAGCATCGATGTAGTCGGGTACTAAAAAAAGCATGAAAAAACCCGGCTGATGAGGCCGGGTTCTTTGGTCGAGTGTTGCGGTAAAGCCACTCACTCATGCTGCACGGTTTTCGATCAGACGATCCGAACCACCTTCAGCGACGCGATTCTCGATCAGACGATCCGAACCACCTTCAGCGACGCGGTTTTCGATCAGACGATCCGAGCCGCCTTCAGCGACGCGATTCTCGATCAGACGATCCGAACCACCTTCAGCCACACGGCTTTCAATCAGGCGATCCGAGCCGCCTTCAGCCACACGGCTTTCAATCAGGCGATCCGAACCACCTTCAGCGACGCGGCTTTCAATCAGGCGATCCGAGCCGCCTTCAGCGACGACCGGGTGAGCAGGGGAAGCGGCGAAAGCGTTTACTGCAAAAACCGAGAAAGCGATGCTGAGAAGGGTTTGGCGTTTCATGATGGTGTGCTCCGGGGTGTTATTGGTTGGGTATGGAGCGGATGTTACGCCGGGGATTTTTTATGAGAACTTCATTGACGTGATGGTGACTATCGACGTCAACAATGGTTGAAACGTGGTGGACAACCCCAGCCAATCTGGCGGTGCTGGGAGTGATGCTCTATGCCGCTACAGCCAGGCTGACAACGGCGGTCAGCGGTGTAAAGAACCACTTACTTCAGCGTGAATGTTGCTTTGAGCGGCATGACTACCTTGCGCAAGTTGTCTTTGAGGGTGATCTCCAGCGTCCAGACGCCTACGGGATCGTCAGGCTCACCGATGAAACCGATCACGGGGGCGGCGAGATACATGTTGTTCGGATCCCCTTTAAGACGCCCTTGAAAACAAACGGCATCTCGCTGATTGATCGATTCTGTACCGTTCGGCCTTGTGGCTTTCAAATCGCACGTGATGTTGGCTTCGTGATTGGCATTGAGCTTCGGGTTTGCAAAAAACGTAAGCGCGAAGATCCTTTCACCTCGGGTGACTATTTTGGCTTCGGTAAATACTGGAGTGGTTTCGGCCGGTGTATTCCACTTTTTCTCCCAATCGGGATCGGAAGTGATGAATAGCGAGCCACCAAACTCCCCGATGGTTCGTCTTGATTCAGAGTCCGGGATTGGATTGCCGTTTGAATCCTTCCAGTAGCCGGCCTGTGCACTTGTCCATGAAAGAGAAATCACGATGAAAGCGGTGAGCAATCGACGGTTCATGAACGACTCACTCTCAATAGACGATGGAAATGGCGTAATGCCTATGTGAAATGCCTTGCTCCGCTTGAGTGTAGCGGCAGAAAACGCGCTTACACGAACAGGTCATAGGACAGTTTGCCGATCAGGATCAGCAGCAACACCAGGAACAGCGCCCGGACAAAGGGCACGCCTTTATGAACCGCCAGCCAGGTGCCGGTCAGCGCGCCGAGGATGTTGAATGCAGCCATGGGGATGGCGATCAGGTAGAGCACGTTCCCCGTCGGAATGAAGAACATCAGCGCTGCTACGTTGGTCGCGATGTTCACCAGCTTGGCCGACGCCGAGGCATGCAGGAAGTCGAAGGCGAAGCAGCGGATAAACAGGAAGATCAGGAAGCTGCCAGTGCCGGGCCCGAACAGTCCGTCGTAGAAACCGATGGCGCCGCCGATGACGATCGCCAGCAGTTTTTCCTTGGTGCCGATGTGCATGGGCTTGTGCAGGGCGCCGAAGTCCTTTTTCCAGAAGGTGTAGATCGCCATCAGCACGATCAACACCAGCACCGCTGGCCGGATCACCGACTGGGGCACGAACGACACCGTGGCCGCTCCGAAGAAGGACATGACAAACGCCGCACTGGCGGCGGGGATCACCAGACTCCAGTTGATCACCACCTTGCGCACGAAGGATCGGGCGGCGAATGCAGTGCCGCAGGCTGCCGCAACCTTGTTGGTCCCCAGCAGCGCCGCTGGTTGTGCCGTGGGTAGCACGTTGAACAGCGCGGGTATCTGGATCAGTCCACCGCCGCCCACCGCCGCATCGATCAGGCCGGCAGAGAAGGCGAATACGCAAAGGATGACAATATCGATCATGGAATCAGGCTCTGACGGTGAAAGGTGGGTGAGAGTCCGGGGTTGAACGGAAGGTTAACCAAAGCGCTTTTTTTGTGTTGCAATGCCACGTTGTGAAAAGTGCAACGAGGTGGCGCATGGCATTGGATATGTTGGGGGAACTTGAAGCCTTCGCGACGGTGGCTCGCAAGCGCAGCTTCGTCGCGGCGGCACGTGCTCTGGGGCGCTCCCCCAGCGCGCTGACCCGCGCCGTTCAAGCCCTTGAGGAAAGTGTCGGGGTCAAGTTGTTCAATCGCTCCTCCAATGCCGTGAGCTTGACCGAGGCGGGTGAGCGCTTGTTGCCCCACGCCTACAAAATGCTGGATCTGCAACGTGAGGCGGATGAAGACCTGGCCGGCATCAGCGGCCAGGCCTACGGCTGGGTCCGCTTTTCCGCCCCCGAGTTTCTCGGGCGCGGGGTATTGCCCCGGCTGATCGCGCAGTACGCCGAGCGTTATCCGGACGTGAACGTCGATGGGATTTTCACCGATGAAACCATCGACCCGGCCAAGAGCAAACTGGACTTCTCGATTCGCGGCGGGTATCCGCAATCCAGTGACCTGATCGGCTTTCCACTCTGGAGTTATTCACGTTATCTGTACGCCAGCCCCGAGTATCTGGAGCGGCACGGGATACCCGACTCTATCGAGGCGCTGGAGGCGCACTCGCTGATCCTGCACACGGCGCCGCGGATTCTCAAAGAGTGGAATTTTCGCAGTGAGGTGCAGGCCATCAGCGTTCGGGCTCATCCCAAGTTTCGTTTCAACTCCGGTTCGGCGGTGTTCCAGGCGGCCCTGGCAGGCCTCGGCATTGCCCGCCTGGCGGACTGGCTGGCAGAGCCCGAAGTGCAAGCGGGGCGCCTGCTGCGGGTCTGTCCCGAGTACAAACTCACCTCCAGCAGCGGTGAGAGCCCGCAGATGCACGCGGTGTACCCGGCCGGCAATCTGCCGCTGCGGGTGAAGTCGTTGCTGGAGATGATCCGTGGTTTTGGTGAAAGTCTTGATCGAAAGCATGCAGTAACGCTCCAGGGTGGCTGATGCATCACCAATCGCGGACACAAAAAACGGGCGCCCCTTCAGGTGCCCGTTTTTATTTGCTCCATCGCTTGCGCGCAAGCGCCAAACGACCGGTTCTAACGCTTGATCAGGGAAATCTTGGTGCCTTCGATGCTGACCCCAGCCATTAACCCTTGCTGGTCGAAAATGAACGCGTAGGCATCGCCCTTCAGCGTCGTGCTGGACAGATTTTTCGCCACCCCCGCATCAACCAATACAACAGTGGGGCCTACGCCGATTTCCCAACCCTTGGTTTTACGGACATAGTCCACGGCTTTGTCGGTCATCAGGAAAACCGCATAGGCATACGACTGTGCACCTGCCTGTAGCCCCCAGGACCCGGTTACGGTGTTGTAGTAATTCTCTACTTTCTTGTTCTTCAACAATACGCCTTCGCCGTAGCTGCCGCCGAATACAAGACCCGCCTTGACGATATTCGGGAAGACAAGAATCGCTTTGGCATTGTGCGAAATGGATTCGGCCAGTGGTGTGGACTTGTAAAGAGTTTGCAACGCTTGCTGAGAGTCGGCATTCAGATCCTCAGCAGTTGCCGCACCTGCGGTGTTCGGGAAACTTGCCGATACCAGTGAAGCTGTCGCAAGGACGATCGATAAGAAGAACCGCATTGACTGAGTCATGTCAGGTACTCCAATACGGGAGCATTGGATGTCAGCAGCAGCCAGCACTTGCCCCGGCAGAATCCGGGCCTGCTGAAATTATCCGGCGCACCCTAAAGTGGTGTGAGCTACTGGCTTCGCCCTTGAATGAAGCAGGCCAGCGGCCTGTGATCAGTAGCGATGCCATCACTGGTTTCGACCTCTGCGTGTTGGCCGGGTTCGAAAAAAACAACACGGGTGCCTGACAAGGCGCTGGCATCATTCAAGTACTGACAAACCGAGTACACACCTTGCCAGCAGGGTGAAATGATTTGAATCCAATGCGCTCCTTGTAGAGAATCGCCGTCTTTGCCTCGAAAGGATGCGGGCGATGAAGTTCGAAGGGACTTTCCAATACATGGGCATTCACGGGATCGTCTTCAACGTCTCGCAGATCACCCTTACCGACAGCGAACGTGGACGCCTGCGCGAGTTGCATTTTTCACTGCCGCCACCAAGGCCGTGGCCCCCTCTTACGTGGCAATACCTGTAGGCGCCGGTGTGCGCACGTATGCCAATGAAATCCTACCCACCTACCATGCGGGCGACGTACTGGTCAGCATTGAGGCGCAGGTCAACGGCGGTATCGGCCCGCAACGCACCCTTTCGACATTGATCATCAAGACCTGACTGGAGACGTACATGTCCGTAATTACTCAATTGGTCATTGCCTTGGTGTTGTCCTTTCTGCTTGATCAATTCCTCAAACCGTATCTGCTACGCAAGTGGCTAGGAGTGGTGTTGGTGGCGGCGGGTGCGGTTGGCTGCGTTGTGGCAGGTCAGATCCGCTTGTTGGGGTTTGATCTGGGGTTGCTGTCGGTTTTTGCCGTGGCGATAGGGATGGGATTGTTCATGAAGCGGCGGCGGTTCGAGCAGATTGACTGAAGGGATGTAGGGATTTATCGCTACCAGGGATTAGTCCTATCGCTATGCAGGAGCTGTACAGCATCGCGATAAAGCGTTCACGCCATATCAAAAAAAAACGGGCGCCGGTCAGCACCCGTTTTCATTTACTCCGCAGCCTGCGCCCGCAAGCGTCGGCCAATCACATCCATCAAGTCACAGCCGTAGGACTCGTATGTAAAGCTGGCGTGATTCACTCATCCGTCGATCGTTCGCTTTCGGCCTAGCCCGGAAGCAGCCATTACACATCCAAATCCACAAAACAGGACCGCGTTATTCCCAGTCCCCTAGCGTAGAATTTCCAAAACGCCAGCCCCCACCCGAGACGGACCCTCAATGCAAACCCCAGCCAAACCCCAGCACCCCCTCTGGCAAACCTACCTCCTGTTCCTCGCCCCCATGGTCCTCTCCAACTTCCTCCAGGCCATGTCTGGCACCGTCAACAGCATCTACATCGGTCAATTGCTCGGCACCCAGGCGTTAGCGGCGGTGTCCGGCATGTTCCCCGTGGTGTTCTTCTTCATCGCCCTGGTCATCGGCCTCGGTGCGGGCGCTGGGGTGTTGATCGGTCAGGCCTGGGGCGCCCGGGAGCCGCATCTGGTGAAGGCCATCGCCGGTTCGACGTTGCTGTTGGGGGCGATGATCGGGTTGGTGGCGGCGGTGTTGGGCAGTGTGTTTGCCCGGCCTGCATTGCAGGGGTTGGGCACGCCGGGGGATGTGCTGGACGATGCGGTGGCGTATGCCCATGTGATGATGTGGATTTTGCCGTCGCTGTTGGTGTTTGTGTTGTTCACGCAGTTGCTGCGTGGGGTGAGCGATACGCTGTCGCCGTTGTTGGCGCTGGTGGTGTCGACGTGTGTCGGGCTGGCGCTGACGCCGGCGTTGATTCTCGGGTGGTTGGGGCTCCCGCCGATGGGGATTCAGAGTGCGGCGTGGGCGGGGTTGGCGGGTAACTTGTCGGCGATGGGGTGGCTGGCGTGGCGGTTGATTCGCAAGGGACATCCGTTGGCGCCGGATCGGGAGATGTTTGCGGCGATGCGGCTCGACAGGGTCATCCTCGGCAAGGTGTTGCGCATCGGGCTGCCGACCGGGTTGCAGATGGTGGTGCTGTCGTTGTCGGAGTTGGTGATTCTGGCGCTGGTGAACCAGCACGGGTCCCAGGCGACGGCGGCGTACGGGGCGGTGACGCAGATCGTCAACTACGTGCAGTTCCCGGCGCTGTCGATTGCGATCACGGCGTCGATCCTTGGCGCGCAGGCGATCGGGGCAGGGCGCCTTGAGCGCATGGGGGAGATTTTGCGCACCGGGTTGTTGATCAACGTGTGCCTGACCGGCGGCCTGGTGCTGTTGGGTTATCTGCTGTCGCACTGGTTGCTGGGGTTGTTTCTTACGGATGATTCCACCCGGGCAATGGCCGAGCACTTGTTGCACATCATGCTCTGGAGCCTGTTGGTGTTTGGTTTTCAGGCGATTGTCGGCGGTATCATGCGCGCCAGCGGCACGGTATTGGTGCCGGTCGCGGTGTCGATCGTTTGCGTGGTCGGGGTGCAGTTGCCGGTGGCGTATCTGCTGGATACGCGCTTCGGGCTGCCAGGGGTGTGGATGGCGTTTCCGGTGGCGTATCTGGGCATGCTGATGCTGCAGACGCTGTACTACAAAATGGTCTGGCAGCATCAGAAGATCGAGCGGTTGGTCTAGGGGGCGTTCTCCGTTAGTTTCCCGGCCCTTCGGGTTGTGCCTTAAAGCGGGCCAGCCTGCGTTGCAGGCCTTGGAAAGGGAACAATCATTCCCAGCAGCCTGCGCCTTGACTGGCTCGCTTTAAGGCGACAACGCGGCGGGGAAACTAATGGAGAACGCCCCCTAGGCCCTCGACGGCCCCTCAACTATTGCTCTTGAGCCAGGTTTCGAAGCGTGTCGGCCCGACGATGGGGTGCTCTCCCGGCGTCAGCGAGTGGTCATCGATCGGCGCGCCGAAGTAGGGGACCGTGTCGTCCGGTTGGGCCTGGCGCGGGTCGTTGGTGTGTTGCAAAAACAAGCGCACGAACTCCACCAGCGGCCAGCGCTCAGGCCCGGCCACTTCCAGGGTGTTATTGCTCGGCGCTTGCCCCGCGACTTTCGCCAGCGCCATCGCGACATCGGTTGCGGCAATCGGCTGCAACGCGGCGGAGGTCAAGCGCACGGTGTCGCCTTCCTGTACGCCCGAGTGGGAAATGGCCCCGATGAATTCGAAGAACTGCGTGGCCCGCAGGATTGTGTAAGGAATGCCTGAGTTCTTGATGAGTTGTTCCTGGGCCATTTTTGCCCGGAAATAGCCGCTGTCGAGCATGCGCTCGGTGCCTACCACCGAAAGCGCGACATGGTGTTTGACCCCGGCGGCCTTCTCGGCGGCGAGCAGGTTGCGTCCGGAGGTTTCGAAGAACTCGAGCACGGCAGCATCTTCGAAGGAGGGCGAGTTGGCCACGTCGACCACCACATCGGCGCCTTGCAAGGCGTTTTGCAAGCCCTCGCCGGTGAGGGCGTTGACGCCGGTGCTGGGTGATGCAACCAGGGTTTCATGCCCCAGGTCTTGCAGGTTTTTGCAGAGCTGCCTGCCGATCAGCCCGGTACCGCCAATCACGACGATTTTCATGACGAGTCTCCCGATGCGTGCGCAGTGGGGTGCGAGGTGTCAGCCCCGCTTGGACATCGTGTTTCTGGTCGGAGTGGGGGGGGGCTGGCTTGGAGTCCTGCAACCATTAAAGCTCCTGAATTCGTTCAATGGCAGCAGTGGCGGGAAGATCTTTTTGTTGTCCGATAGGTGGTCGAATGGGCTAATGCCGGTCAGTTAAGAAAAGGACGTACCAAGTGCAGACCTGTGGCGAGGGGCTTGGCCTTCACTTAACTGGCAGGCATTAGTCAGATGCTGCGGTTTTTCAAAACCATGTCAGCACTTTCCACACTCCTAGCACGTACAGCATGAAGGCAATCACGCTGTGCCATTGCCCACGATCCATGGCCAGTAACGGTGTCAGTAAGAAGTATCCCCCCAAGACAACCAGGAACAGCACCAACAGCATGAGTTGAGGTGCATAGTGTCCGAGCCCTACAGTCCACGGGCTTCTTTCACGGGCAAGATCGGGTTCAGCGGGTTTGTTTCCATCAAGAATGAAAGAGGCGATGACGTCCCAGTTTTCCTCTTTCAACGCAGCGCTGTGACCTCCTTTCACATATTCCGATTCGAAGAGTTCTTTGTCTTTCTGCTCGAAACCGTCATGGCCTGCGCTGCCAAGATCCTGCAACCTGAGCATCTGGAAAGTGCGGGGGAATATGGCAACGACCCAATCGGCACTGGCAACGAAGTTCACGACACGTTTGACCCGACCCAAACCGGTCAAGGTCTTCCAGTCATAATTGACGTTCACCACACTTCCGGCGAAAGCAATGTGTTTGAAGCGCAAACATGAATAAGTATTGAGGGCTTTGGCCAGCATATAGGTGCCGTGGCTGTGCCCAACATAGGAGAATGAGGCATCAGGGTAGACCGCTTTGTTCTCCGCGTAGCGATCCATCAACCACTCCACTCGTTTTCGCCGAATACTGGGTAGCAGAAAGGGCAGCATGGCGAAGTATCCGTAACTGGACGTCTCGGTTTTGATGATTTGTTTTTGCGGTGTCGGCCCAACAGTATTGGTGTTGATATGACGGTCAATGATCTTGTTCCGTTGGCGAGCCAGGGCAACAATCCGTCGGGCGATTTTCTGCGTCCAGTAGCCTTGGTCACGGATTCCATGAATGACAAACACCACATCGGTGATGGATTTGTCGGGTTTTGGCAGATTCTGGTCTGTCGGAAGGATAGATAAATCACTGAGTTCCTGCCGGGATGAATTGATGGCTTTGATGATCACTTGTCGCCGTAGATGACCCGCCGCGGTGTCATCGGCGTCGACCACGTTGACATGGCCTGACTTGGGCACGTCGAGATAATAGAAGTCATCGCCGGCGACAAGGTCGATGTTGTCCTCGGGAGAAACCAGGTCATCGGTAGAACCCAGTAATTGAACGGTGATGGCAGACGTTGATGATTCACTTTTGGCTTGCCTGCGCATCGCCATCCACTGAAGGCGCAGCTGTGTCAAAAAGGGCGCACCGTGATGAGTGGTGAAGGCCAGTGGCGTTAATCGGCCCATGGTTATCGCCATTACCATGTTACCGAGTGCAACCCCGGCCCCCCACCGCAGAAAATTAATAAAGGAAAGGTGAGGGGACAGACGCCAGCCTCGATTGATCGCTGCAAGCAGGATCACCCGCTTGACGCGCGAAGCCCACGGGCGTTTTACAGAACCTTTTAGCTGAGGCTCAAAAGGCGCTTCCGGCGTTTCTCCGCAGGCGCATACATAAACCTTGCGTGCCAGCAGAGCGCCCATGCTGTGCCCAATCAGGTAAATACCTGCAAAACCGTGTTCCGAGTTTTGCCAGAACCCATCGATTTGTTCCATTACAGATAGCGTGATGTCGCAAGGATCCGCGAAAGACAAGGTTCCAATCGGTAAGTTAGGGATGAAGATAATCGGCGCTGGAGCTTTACGCTGCTCCCAGGCTTGCAGAACCGCAGTCTTAAGATGTTGCAGCTGTTTTTCGGAGCCGCCCATGGCATGAAACAGCACAATCAGATCCTTCTGTTCCTCTGGGCCGGTGATTTGGTCATCGTAGGTAGGCTTTTCCATGTCCTCTCCCAAGTTCTGAATGTGCTGAAACGGTGGTATGGGGCTCGAATTGGAATATAGCCAAGAATCTGGAGATGGAGACGGACTTGCAGACCTGCCGAGTCGATCCCGGATCGCCGGGCTCGACTCGACCATTTCAGAGCGCAGTGTTGGTGCTGCATCAGGCCTGCACGCGAAGAGGCCGGCCCACCCAGCACAAAACCCATTAAGGCTTCTGCTGATTCTCCGCCACAGCAGCTTTGGACTTGGAGAACCGATAGAACAGGTTGGGCTCGCTCACAATGTACAGCTCGCCGGAGGTGTCCATGGTCATGCCTTCGGCTTGCGGTATGGTTTTTTTCAGGTCATTCAGGCCGAGCAGGGAGCGGAAGCTGACGAAGTTGCCGTCCTGGTCCAGTTCGGTCACGTTGCTGGATTGCTCGCTCAATAACAGCAAGTGACCGGTCCGCGGGTCATAGTAACCCTCGGAAAGGTCCAGGCCGAAGACGCTACGGTCGATCCAGTGGGTCAAGTCCTGGATGTGCACCTGCAACGGGCTGCCGATGGATGCCAGCATGCCCGTGACCGTAAACAGCTGCCGCGGATCGCGTTCCTTGATCGCGAAGATACGGTCATTGGCCGCATCATAGGTCACGCCTTCAAAGCCCTTGTTGTGTTCGCTCAGGTTGATCTCGATGGCAACGAACGGGGCGTTCTCGACATGGATCGGGCCAGGGCTGTCCGGCAAGGTGATGACGTACAGTCGCTGCAACTGTTCATCGGCGATCACTACGCGTCCGTTACCCAGGTAAGCAAGGCCTTCGGTGTCCTGGAAGCCGATCAGCGGGTAACGTTCAAGCAGATCGCCGTTGCGGTTCATGGCCACAATCTGCATGGGCCCACCATTGGTGATGCCCAGCAGTCGATCATGGTCCGGGTCATAGGCGATGCCGGACAGATTGGTGATGTCCGCGACAGGCTTGGCCTGGATCACGGCTTTATAGTCCGGCAGCCAGATATTTTTATCGGGCGCCTGATTACCATGCCAAAGAGTTTTCCAGTACGCATACAGCTGCTGGTGAACCATGAAATGTGCAGAAACCACGTAGGCGCCAAGCAATACAACAATGAACAATATCCCCAGCTTCCCTCTCTTGCTCATGACTTGTCCTTGTCCCAGCTGAAGCGATAGACCTTTTTGGGTTGTCCGGGCTGGCATTGGCCGTTATCGGCATCGGCGCCGACGATCGACCATTGCGCGCGAGACGTTTCGCCGAGCTCATGAGCGGCCTCGGGATTGAAACACTTGCTCAGCACTTCGTCCGGGACCAGGGCGTAGGCATCACGGTGTTCGCGTAGCCATTGCGCCGCTTGTTCGACCGAGGAACTGCTCATCCCGAAATGCACGATCGGCTGCCGGGCGAATAACCAGTGGCCCTCGCGCCAGTCGACCAGCACCAGCTCGGCACCGTGGGTCATGGTCGCCGCCTGCGCCATGATCGCTTCGTGGGGGTTGGGACCTTCCTTGATCGGCTCGATGAACCCGCGGGCGAACCACAGAACGAACCAGCTCACCACCAGCGCCTGGAATACCCGCATACCGCGCGGACGTTTTCCGAACCAGCGCTTGAGCAGCCAGGGAATCAGCGGCGCCGCCACCAGCACCAGACCGGGCAATGCCGGATAGATGTACAACTTGCGCTTGCCGGTGCTCAGGCAGAAAAACAGCACCACCAGCACGACCCAGCTCAACAGCACCAGCACTCGACCGTCGTGCTTGCGCAGTTGCTTGCGCCAGGCCGGCACCAGCCACGGCAGGGCCAGCACCAACGGCAGCCAGTATTGCGGGATCACGTTGACGAAGAAGTACCAGAACGGTTCGCGATGGTCCCACGCGGCGGCATAGCGTCCCGCTGTCTGGCGCAGCAGGATTTCTCGCGCATAGGCGACTTCTTCCGCGGTGCCATTGAGCACAATGGACAGTGCCAGAGGCAGCAGCCAGATCGCGATAGCCCCGAGCGCCACCAGAAAGCCCAGGAACCATTTGCGCTTCTGGCCGGGCATGGCCACCACGCCGGACCAGTTTTTGCGCACCGCGTAGGCATACGGAATCAGCATCAAGGCCGGGACGAAGCCGACCCCTTTGGTGATTATGCCAATGCCCATGGCGGCGCAGCCCACGTAAAACCAGCGCCAGGCTGGCCCGAGCAGCAGGTGCCGCGCCAGTCCGTACAGGCCCAGGGAGGTGAACAGAATCAACAGGCTGTCGATCTGGCCGGTACGCAGGATGCTGTAAGTCTGATAGGTGGCCAGGTACAACAGCGCGGCTATTCGACCGATGCGCTGATTCCACAGCCGGCGGCCCAGGTCGTAGACCACGGCCGTGACCGTCGCCGCCGACAACATCCCCGGAATATACAGGGCGAGGGCGGGCAGGCCGGTGAGCCACGCGAAGAACGCCACCATCCACATGAAGACCGGCGGTTTATCGCCGTAGATCTCCGCAGCGCGGTGAGGGATGAACCATGACCCGTTGTGCAGCATCTCCAGCGCTACGCCGAGGAAACGTTCCTCGTCGACGTTTTGCGGTTGACGCAGCCCCAGGCCAGCGCCGATCAACAGCAAGGCAAGCAGCACCAGGCCCAGGCATTCGATGCTGGGCGACAGGGTTTTACGCATGGCTCAGTCCTTCAGGTGTTTGGTGCGGGCAATCAATTGCAAATTGCGCAGATAGACGATGGAACCAAAGGCCTGGCCAGCGATGAACACCGGGTCTGCCCGGTAAATGGCATAAGCGAGCAGCAGCGCGCTGCCGACAATGCTCAGGTACCAGAAACTCACCGGGATCACGCTGCGTTTTTTGTACTCGCTATACAGCCACTGCAGGATGAAGCGACCGGTAAAGGCGATCTGGCCAGCGAAGCCGACCACTAGCCACAGGGTTTCGCGGGAGAGGTTCATCCTTCGATCTCCTGCGCGTTGGTGTTCAACCGCGTGCGCTTGATCAGCCACCACACACCGAACAGGTCAAGAATACCCACCAGGGCGCGGTCGATGTTGCCGTATTTGGACACACCCGCGGTGCGGGGCCGGTGGTTGACCGGGTGGACGATCATTCGGCCGTTGTGACGCTGGATCAGCGCGGGAATGTACCGATGCATGTGGTCGAAGTACGGCAGGCGCAGAAACGCCGCGCGTTCGATCAGTTTCAGCCCGCAGCCGGTGTCCGGGGTATCGTCATTGAGCAGGCGGCGACGCAGCCCGTTGGCAAAACGCGAAGCCCAGCGTTTGCTTGCGGTATCGCGGCGGTTGACCCGGTGCCCGGCTACCAGCTGAACGTCGACCAGACCCTTTTCACCGCGCACCAGCGCCAACATCCCGGGGATGTCCGCGGGGTCGTTTTGACCGTCGCCATCAAGCGTGGCCAGCCATTGCCCCCGGGCGGCGATTGCCGCGTGGTAGAGGGAGGTGCTTTGCCCCAGCGAGCGCTCATGGCGCAGGATGCGCAACGCGTCCAGGCCATTGTTTTTCAGCTGCCGCAGCTCATGCAGGGTGGAGTCGGTGCTGCCATCGTCCACCACAATAATTTCGTAGGCCTCACCGTTCAATGCGGCGTGGACTTCCTCAAGTAACGGCTTGAGGTTGTTTGCTTCATTCTTTGCTGGAATCAATACAGATACAAAAATGTCTTGGCTCATAGAGTCCTCTCCCTTGCTCCCTGGTCTATTTTTATCAAGGGCTAACGTTTTATATCTGATAGAAGTGGCGATACCACTTCACAAATTCCGCTACGCCAGTTTCAACCGCCACTTGAGGGCGGAAATCGACCCACTCGGCCAGCGCCGAAATGTCGGCCCAGGTCTTGATCACATCGCCTGCCTGTAGCGGCATGAAATTGCGTTGGGCCTTGATGCCCAGCGCCGATTCCAGGCAGTCGACAAACTCCAGCAGTGGCACGGGTTGGCCACGGCCGATGTTGAAAATCCGGTTTACGCCAGCGCCCGGCTCGTTCGGCACCGGTGGCTTGGAGCGCAGGCGGGCGACGCTTTCAACGATGTCGTCGACATAGGTGAAATCGCGCGACATCTGGCCATGGTTATAGATGTCGATCGGCAAGCCTTTCAGGATCGCCTCGGTAAACTTGAACAGCGCCATGTCGGGGCGCCCCCAAGGTCCGTAAACGGTGAAAAAGCGCAGGCCGCTGGCCTTCAGGCCATAAAGGTGGCAATAGCTGTGCGCCAGCAGTTCATTGGCGCGTTTGCTGGCGGCGTACAGCGAAATGGGGTGATCGACGGCGTCTTCGACACAGAACGGCATTTTGCTGTTGGTGCCATACACCGAGCTGCTCGAGGCATAGATCAAATGCGCGGGGCGATGGTGCCGGCAAGCTTCCAGCACATTCAGAAAGCCCACCAGATTGGACTGCGCATAGACATCCGGGTTGTCCAGTGAATAGCGAACACCCGCCTGGGCGGCCAGGTGCACAACCTCGGTGAAAGCATGTTCTTTGAACAAGGCCATCAAGGCCGGTTTGTCGACGATGTCCAAGGCCTGGAAACGAAAGCCCGGCAAGGATTCAAGCTCTTTGAGCCGTGCGTGTTTGAGTTCTACGCTGTAATAGTCGTTGAGATTGTCGATACCGACGACTTCAAGGCCTTCTTGACACAAACGCTTGACGGTGTGATACCCAATAAAACCGGCGGCGCCAGTAACCAGAACCGTCATGAGGCCTGCGCCTGTGCGTGACTGATTCCGATTCTGCGCAAAGGGCGCTTTTGCATCACAATCCCCTGTAAGTACTCGCTGATCAGTATATTTTTTGGGCTTTTTGCCACCATTGGCTCCATGCCTTGCTCCATTGTATTGGTAAAGTTCTGTGCAGTGCACATCATGAGCCGCAGAAATGGCAGCCGTATACCCTGCCAGTTGGATTGTAAAAAAAACGTTAAGTAATTACTTCGTTTTTCTGACCGCCTGCTTAAAGGCGTGCTGGTATGAGGGTGCTCACAACGCGGCGCCTAGCATTTGCAGGTAGTTGGGGCTCTCGGAGATCGAGTTGTGGCCCGTGTCCGGTATGACCTGCAGCGAGGCCACGCCTTTGGCGAAATGGGTGTAGAGCCGGTCTGTGCTTGCGCGCGGTATGACTTCGTCGTGCTCGGCCGCAACCAACAGCGTCGGGACGGTGATGTGAGCGGCGTATTTCCAGGATTCGAACTTGTCCTGCAACAGCCATTTCACCGGGAACCAGGGAAACTGGCGGGCGGCGAGGTCTTCAAGGCTGTTGTAGGGCGTGATCAGGATCAGCCGCGACGCCGGGCGCTGGCTGGCCAGGCGCACGGCAACGCCTGAACCCAGGCTGCGTCCGATCACTGCAATATCGGGATGGCTGTTGTAGACATAGTCGAACAAGGCCATGGCGTCACGCTGAATCGCCTCCTCGGACGGCGACCCGGTACTGCCACCGTAGCCTCGGTAATGCAGCAAGTAGATCGCATGATCCGCAAACGCTTGCGAAAACCCAGGCAGGCTGCGGGAAACGTCCTCGGCATTGCCACCAACGTAGATCAACGCCTTCGGCCCGTCGTGCGGCCTGACGGTCACCAGCACCTGCGCGTCGGCGACTGACAAGGTAAGAAGCGATTCGGGTGTGTCGATGGCGCGAGGTTGCGGGTAGTAGATGAGGGCCCGTTGAAATACGAACAGCGCGACGCAGAGCAGCAGGTATGCAACGGCAATGAAAGCGAAGAGAGACACCAGGGTTCGCGACATTCGGCTAAGTTTAGTGGACGGCATGGACTGCTTCGGGCCTTGAGACAGCTATTGCTGGAGCGTCGCCAGAGTGTAGTCCAGCAATTTCAGCTGTGCAGAAGCGCCGCCCAATGCCCGTGTGGGTGCGAGCACCTGTGGCGAGGGGGCTCGCCCCCGTTGGGTCGCGAAGCGGCCCCAAAACCTGCAATCGCGGTACACCACATGCAATGGTTTACGACTGCTGCGCAGCCGAACGGGGGCAAGCCCCCTCGCCACACGGAGGCAAGAACATGCTGACCCGAGCCATTCCTTCCAGCAACGAGCCGTTGCCCATCGTCGGCCTGGGTACTTATCGCGGTTTTGATGTCACGCCTGCCGACGCTGCTTACAAGCAACTGCAGGCGGTGCTCAGCGCGTTGTTCGAGAAGGGTGGAAAGGTGATCGACAGTTCGCCCATGTACGGTCGCGCCGAGCAGACCACTGGTGAGCTGCTGTCGATCCATCGCCCTCGCTCGCCGGCCTTCCTGGCCACCAAGGTCTGGACCCGTGGCCGCGAAGAAGGCATCGCGCAGATGGAGCAGTCGTTCAAACTGTTGCAGACCGACCGGATCGACCTGATGCAGATTCACAACCTGCTGGACTGGAAAACCCATTTGCCGACCTTGCGTCAATGGAAGGCAGAAGGGCGCATCCGCTACATCGGCATCAGCCATTACACGGCGTCGGCCTACGACGAAGTGGAGGCGGTGTTGAAAGGCGAGCCGATGGATTTTTTGCAGATCAACTATGCCCTGGACGACCGCGCTGTCGAAAAGCGAATCCTGCCGCTGTGTCGTGAGCGCGGTGTGGCGGTGATCTGCAATCGGCCCTTCGGTGGCGGCGGCCTGATCGCTCGATTGAAAGGCAAACCGCTACCGGGGTGGGCTGCGCAAGTGGGGATCAACAGCTGGGCGCAACTGGCGCTCAAGTTCCTGCTGGCTCATCCGGCGGTGACCTGCGTCATCCCCGGCACCGGCAACCCGCGCTACATGGCGGAAAGCGCCGGTGCCGGTTTTGGCCCGATGCTCACGGATGCACAGCGCCAGCAATTGATTGCGCTGGTGGGGTGACGGCTACCTTGTAGCAGCTGCCGAGCAGCGCGAGGCTGCGTTCGGCTGCGCAGCAGTCGTGAGTCCGACTGACGCGGTCTGCCTGATGCACCGCAAGCTCTGGTTTGACGACGGCTTCGCCGCCGAACGCAGCCTCGCAGGCTCGACAGCTGCTACCAGCGAACGCAGCCGCTGCTCGGCAGCTGCTACAGGCTTACGGCGGCTGGCATTACTTGCGCCATCTCCAGCGGAATTTCCAGGGTAAAAATCGCTCCCTGGCCGGGTCCATCGCTATGGACGCGAAGGTGCCCGTTCATTTCCACCGCCGCGAGTGCGCAACTGTGCAGGCCGAACCCATGACCTTCCTTGCGCGTGGTAAAGCCGTGATTGAAGATGCGGGCCATGTTCTCGGCGGCGATCCCTTCGCCCTGATCCTCTACGCTGAAGCGCAGCGTTGCGTTATCGATAATCCTGACGCCCAGCGTCATACGGCGCTGATGATCGCTGACCCTGGACATCGCATATTTGGCATTGCTGATCAGGTTGATCAGGATCAACAACAGTCGGTGTTTGTCGCCGATGATGGTCGGTGTGGCCTGGTAGTCTTTAATGACCGTGACATGGTGCCGGCTCAAGGCGCCGGAATTCATGCGTAACGCATCTTCGAACAGATCGACGACATTCAACGGCTCGACCAGCCGGGCGGCGCCGGCATAGGCCTGTTGGGTGGCAACAATATCCTTGATGTGATCGATGCTCTTGGTGAGTTGCGCCAGCTCGTCAACGATGCTCGATTGCTCGGTCGCGATGGAATCGACCAGTTGATTGAAGTAAAGGGGCAGCAGTTTGCCTTTTTCATCGTGCGTCATGAACTGCCCCAGGTCTTCGGCATGTTCATTGATCATTTTTACCGCTTTTCCCAGGCCGAGGGTTTTGCTGGTCGACAATTTGCGGGTGATCAATTCCGCGGAGACGTTAACGCTATTCAACACATTACCGACGTTGTGCAGCACGTTGGTCGCGATCTCTGCCATACCGGCCATCCGCGCGGCGTCGATCAGTTCGCGCTCGGCTTCCAACAGTTCATGGGTGCGTTCCTCGACGCGTTGCTCCAGTCGCTCGTTCGCTGTCTGCAATTGGTTGTTCATCTTGTTGATCAGCGCATAACTGCGAATCAGACGGGCGGCCAGGTACAGCAACAGTAGCGCCATGATGCCGGCGCAGATCCCCAGGTAAAGGTGGTATTGGCGGTCTGTCGCGGCTGTGCGCCGTTGTGTCTCGTTCAATAACTCGTTGATGCTGTCCAGTTGCTGTGCGACCGGAATGACACTGATGCGATCAACCAGGTCATTGACGATGGGCTGCTCTCGCACAATGGCATTCACAGCGTCTACAAGTGCAGTGAAAGTCGGGCGCCGTTCAGGCGGCAGTTGATTGATGTACTCATTCAGATATTCCAGATGCCCGGAGATTTCCTCAGCCCGTTCGCTGCTGACATAGAGGGCGTACTCAAGGGTGTCCAAGGTAAGATCGAACACCACTGACGCCGCCCGAGCATCCACCGACGAGAGTTTGTCGTTGGAATCTTCCTGCAGCACCCGAATGGCATCTTCCAGCGTAGGCAGGGCCTCGAATGCTGTTCGCAAGGCCGTGTTGTGCTGTTTGAATTGCTCAACCAACCGGGCTTTGTTTTCTACCGCTTCCAGATAACCCTGGCGTCGGGTTTGCCAAAGGGTCGGGAGCGGGCCGACAGCGTTGAGGCTATCGAGCTGTTGCCAGCGCTCTTCCGCTTCAGGCGGCGCCACCAGCAACAGGTTGTTGTTCATGCCGATTTTTGCTCGCAGGAGCTTCACGTTCCAATTGGCATCGTATTGCTTGAGTTGACGCACGAAGTCGCGCGACTCGAAGTAGGTCGATGTGTCGTACGTGTAGGATTTGATCAGCAAAAATATCAGTACGCTGAAGAGGGTCAGTGCAATGGCTGCCAAGGCAGACCATTTGTAATGATTAGAAATCTGCATGGCGGCATTCCTCCCTGATACAGGCTGTCCTGAGAGAGAGAGGCTGCCAACGGTCAATTAATTCCATTTTTTGCGCTCCCTGCAGAATGACGAGGCATCGCCGCGTCATCCGTAAGCCTAGCGTTGTTAGTGGACGGTGCCGGAAAAAACACCGAACGGCAGGGGCGAGCGTCAGGGGACGAGCACGATCGCCCCTTTGACCTGACCGGCCCGCAGGCTTGCCAGCGCCTGATTGGCATCGTCCAGGGCAAAACAGGTGACGTCGCTGTGCACGGGCGTATGACGCAGCTCTGCAAAAAACGCCGTGCCGTCTTCGCGGGTCAGGTTCGCCACCGAGCGGACGCTGCGTTCGCCCCACAACAGTCGATAGGGGAAGCTGGGGACGTCGCTCATGTGGATGCCGGCGCAAATCACACAACCGCCCTTGGCGCTGGCCTCCAGCGCCAGCGGCACCAGCGCACCGACGGGGGCGAAGATCAGGCTGGCATCGAGCGGATGCGGTGGCGGCTGATCCGAGGAACCTGCCCACACGGCTCCCAGCGTCCGGGCATAAGCCTGGCCCTCGCTGTCGCCCGGTCGAGTGAAGGCGTACACCTGCTGTCCTCGGCCCCGCGCCACCTGAATCGCCAGATGCGCTGCCGCGCCGAAGCCATAGAGGCCCAGGTGGCGTGCACCTTTGGCCATTTGCAGGGCGCGAAAACCGATCAGCCCGGCGCACAGCAGCGGTGCGGCTTCGGTGGCCGAGAGCGTGTCCGGGAGGGGGAAACAGAAGTGGGCATCGGCAACCGTGTAGTCGGCATAACCGCCATCCCGATGACAGCCGGTGAACTGCGCCCGGTCGCAGAGGTTTTCCCGGCCCGAGCAGCAAAACGTGCACTCACCGCACGTCCAGCCAAGCCAGGGAACGCCGACGCGCTTGCCGACCCAGTCGGGCGAAACGTCGCCACCCACCGCTGTCACTTCACCGACGATTTCATGGCCCGGCACCCGCGGCAGCACTGCTTGCGGCAGTTCACCGTCCACTAAATGCAGGTCGGTGCGGCACACGCCACAGGCCAAAACCTTGATCAACAGTTGCTGCGCGCCGGGCTGCGGCACGGGACGTTCTTCCCGTTGCAGCGGCTGGCCGGGGGCATGCAGAACCATGGCGCGCATGACGATTCTCCAAAAGCCGATGCACCGCAAGGCGTTACAGGGGGGATTCCCGGTGGCAGCCGGCGACCAGTTGCTTGAGCCCGTCCAGATTCAGCACTTTGACGTTACGCCCGGAAATCTCGACCAGTTCCGAGTCCCGTAGATGAGCGATGCCCCGACAAATGGTTTCCAGACGCAGGCCCAAGTAGGAGCCGATCTCTTCGCGACGCATCTTCAGCACAAAGTCTCGGGACGAGTACCCCCGAATGCTCAGCCGTTGCGACAGGTTCAGGAGGAAGGCGGCCAGGCGTTCATCGGAGTTCATGTTGCCCATCATCATCAGCAGGTTGTGCTCCCGGACGATTTCCCGGCTCAGGATCTTGTTCATGTTGTGCTGCAACGAGGGCAGCTCCAGGGCGAGTTTCTCCAGTTGGGCGAAGTTGAAGGGGCAGACTTCACTGTCCTCCAGGGCAAAGGCACTGCAAGTGTGATGATCGTCGCTGATAGCGTCCAGACCGAGCATCTCGCCGGGGATCTGAAACCCGGTGACCTGCTCGCGGCCGTCGACCGACAGCATGCTGGTCTTGAATGAACCGATCCGCACCGCGTAGAGCGAGCGCAACGGATCGCCGGCCCGGTACAGGGCTGCACCTTTTTTAACCTTTACACGCTGAATGATCAGGGTATCCAGTCGTTCGACTTCGTTGCTGGTCAGGCCAATCGGCAGACACAACTCCAGAACACTGCAATTGGAGCACGCGGCTTTCAGATAGTGATGTTGATATGGCCGGGTTTCAGGCATTGCAAAAGTTCCCCCCCTGACAGGAGCTTAAAGCATAGTTCGGATCCCCCGTTTCAATCGGGCGTTTACAGATAGAGTCGATGAGCGGGGGAAAGCTTGTTCCTGTTGAGCCGGGATAGACGGCCTAAGATTTGATGTAAATCAAGTCTTAGGCCGTGCAGACACCCAGAATCGACGCATGTCTTGCGGTTTAAACCGAAGCCCAGGCGGAGGACGTCATGAGCGATTTTCTGAGTGCCGAGCAGCTGGAAGGGCTGGATGCCTACTGGCGGGCGTCCAATTACCTGGCGGTCGGGCAGATCTACCTCAAGGACAATCCGCTGCTGGCGGTGCCGCTGACACTGACGGATGTAAAGCCACGGTTACTGGGGCACTGGGGCACGACGCCGGGGTTGAACCTGATCTATACGCACCTCAATCGCCTGATCACGGCCCACGACCTGAACATGATCTTCATCGCCGGCCCCGGGCATGGCGGGCCGGCCATCGTGGCCCAGACCTACCTGGAAGGCACGTACACCGAGCTCTACCCGTCGGTGGGGCGCAATACCAATGGCCTGGCCCGACTGTTTCGGCAGTTTTCCTGGCCGTATGGCATTTCCAGCCATGTGTCGGCGCAGATTCCGGGGTCGATCCATGAAGGCGGCGAGCTGGGCTACAGCCTGGCCCATGCCTATGGCGCCGCGTTCGACAACCCGGACCTGATCGTGGCGTGTGTGATTGGCGACGGCGAGGCGGAAACCGGGGCGTTGGCGGCCAGTTGGCATTCCAACAAGTTCCTCAACCCGGCGCGTGACGGGGCGGTGCTGCCGATTCTGCATTTGAACGGATACAAAATCGCCAACCCGACGGTGCTCTCCAGCATCAGCGAGGAGGAGTTGTCGGCGTTGATGTACGGCTATGGCTACGACCCATATTTCGTCGAAGGCGATGACCCGACAGAGGTTCATCAAACCCTGGCCAGAACGCTGGACACCATCGTGCAGGAGATTCGCGACATTCAGCGGGGCGCGCGTCAACGATCGTCGTCCCGGACGCTGGAGCGGCCCCTGTGGCCAATGCTGATCTTGCGTACGCCAAAGGGCTGGACGGGGCCGACATTCGTCGATGGCCAGCGGGTCGAAGGCACCTGGCGGGCGCATCAAGTGCCCTTGGCCGACTTCCAGCAGCCGCAGCATCTGCGGCAACTGGAGGAATGGCTCCGCAGCTACCGCCCCGACGAATTGTTTGACGCCAATGGCACCCTGTTGCCCGAGATCGCGGCGTTGGCGCCGACCGGCCATCGGCGAATGAGCGCCAACCCCCACGCCAACGGTGGGCTGCTGTTGCGCGCGCTGGATCTGCCACGGTTCACCCAGTATGCGGTGAACGTCGAGACGCCCGGTGGCCTGCGGGCAGAGGCCACGCGGGTGCTGGGCCGGTTTTTGCGCGACGTGATGAAATGCAATCTGACGTCGAGCAATTTTCGCCTGTTCGGCCCGGACGAAACCGCCTCGAACCGGCTGGATGCGGTGTATGAGGTCAGTGCCAAGGCGTGGATGGAGCCGCTGGGGCCTGATGACGTCAATCTGTCGGCCGATGGCCGGGTGATGGAGATTCTGAGCGAACAGGTGTGCGAAGGCTGGCTCGAAGGTTATTTGCTGACCGGCCGGCATGGGGTGTTTTCCTGTTACGAGGCGTTCATCCACATCGTCGACTCGATGTTCAACCAGCATGCCAAATGGCTGAAAGCCGCCGCCGAAGTGCCGTGGCGCAAACCCGTAGCCTCGCTCAACTATGTGCTCACCTCCCATGTCTGGCGCCAGGACCACAACGGCTTCTCCCATCAGGACCCGGGGTTCATCGATCTGGTGGCGAACAAAACGGCGGACGTGGTCCGGATCTACCTGCCGCCCGATGCCAATTGCCTGCTGTCAGTGGCCGATCACTGCCTCAGGAGCCGCAACTACATCAACGTGATCGTGGCCGGCAAGCAACCGGAGTGGCAGTGGCTGGACATCGATGCCGCCATTCGTCATTGCCAGGCCGGTATCGGACGCTGGGATTGGGCCTGCCGCGATGACAGCGATCCGGACGTGGTGATGGCCTGTGCCGGCGACGTTCCGACCCTGGAAACCCTGGCGGCGGTCACTTTGCTGCGCGAATACGTGCCGGATTTGCGGGTGCGGGTGATCAATGTCGTCGACCTGATGGTCCTGCAGCCGTCGTACCACCATCCCCACGGTTTGCCCGACAGCGTCTTCGATGAACTGTTTACCGTCGACCGGCCGGTGATCTTTGCTTTCCACGGCTACCCCGCGCTGATCCACCGGCTGCTGTACAAGCGCACCAATCATGAAAACTTCCATGTTCGCGGCTTCAAGGACGAGGGGGCAACCACCACGCCGTTCGACATGGCGGTGCTCAATAATCTGGATCGGTATCAGTTGGCCCTGGATGTCATCGAACGCGTGCCCCGGCTGCACGATCAACTTCAGACCGCCCGGGCGCGCTACTGGGCGACGATGGAGAAACACAAGCTTTACCTCATCGAACACGGGCAGGACATGCCCGAAGTGATGGAGTGGCAATGGACGCCTGCGCCGGGCAATCAGGGTTGATGGGCGGCGCCGGGCGTTACTTGCTCTTCCAGTATTTCTGCATCTCCAGAAACAGGAACGAGGCGGTCCAGGAAATCAGCACCAGCCCCGTCAGTGCCTCCAACCCGGTCAGGTACTTGAGGTTACCCATGGGTGAAATATCGCCGAAACCGATAGTCGTGAACGTGGTGAAGGAAAAGTACACGCAGTCCATGAACGAACCATCGAAATTGCCGCGCAGGCTACCCCATTCACCGGAGCGGATCAGCAGGTAATAGATCAGCGCGAAACACCAGACCTCTAACGCATGGGCCACCATGGCGCCGAATACCCCGACGACGATCCGAAAGCGGCTCCAGAGTTTGAGCCTGGGCAGCCAATCGTTCAGACGCAGCAGGCATTCGTAGTGGATCACCACCGTGATGACCACCACCAACGTGTTGATTAGCGTGACTGCGAACATGATGGGCCTTCAGCGATGGGGGCAGGGCGCCGTCTGCGGGCGATTGTTCGCAGCGTCACGGGGCTGGTAATGCCGGGGTGGGCTTGAATGGCATCAGCGCCGGGAACTCCTCGGGCGTGAGGGTTTCCTTTTCCAGTAACAGGCGGGCGCCCTCGTCCAGGTCGGCCCGACGACTCTGAAGCAGCGCCTTGGCCCGTTGGTAGGCTTCATCGAGCAGGGCGCGAATACCCAGGTCGATTTCCCGGGCTGTCTGTTCCGAATAATCCTTTTCGCCCATCGTGGCCATGCGATCTCCCAGATACGTTGGGGTTTGCTTTTCCAGCACCGACTGCCCGAGCTCGGGGCTCATGCCGAAGCGGGTGATCAGTTGCCGGGCGATATCGGTCGCGCGGCCCAGATCGTCGGCGGCCCCGGTGGAGATCTGGCCGTAGACAAGGTCCTCGGCGGCGCGTCCGGCCATCAGCACGACAATCCGGTCCTTGAGTGTCTGGCAACTGATCAGGAAGTGATCCTCGGTCGGTCGCTGCAAGGTATAGCCCAGCGAGCCGATGGCCCGGGGCACGATCGAGACTTTATGCACCGGGTCCATGGCCGGCAGGCTGCTCGCGGCCAGGGCATGCCCCATCTCGTGATAGGCCACCACCCGGCGCTCGTCGGCATCGAGCAGGCTGCTCTTGCGTTCAAGCCCCGCGATAAGGCGTTCCACTGCGGCGGTGAAGTCGTTCAGGCTGACCGCCTCGGCACCGCGACGGGTGGCGACGATGGCTGCTTCGTTCACCAGGTTGGCCAGGTCGGCGCCGGTGAAACCAGTGGTGATTTCGGCGATACGTGCGCTATCGAGGCCTGGTTCCACGGTGATTTTCTTCAGATGAACCTTAAGAATCGACTGCCGCCCTTTGCGATCGGGACGGTCGATCAGAATCTGCCGGTCGAAGCGCCCTGCGCGCAACAGCGCCGGATCAAGGACCTCCGGCCGGTTGGTCGCAGCCAGCAAAACCACGCCCTCACGCGGATCGAAGCCGTCCAGCTCGGCCAATAACTGGTTGAGGGTCTGTTCTTTTTCGTCATTGCCGCCCAACACGCCGACGCCACGCATCTTGCCCAGCGCATCGAGTTCATCAATGAAGATGATGCAGGGTGAGGCCTGGCGGGCCTGTTCGAACAGGTCGCGGACCCGGGCCGCACCGACCCCGACGAACATTTCGACAAATTCGGACCCCGAAATCGAGAAAAACGGCACACCGGCTTCACCGGCGATGGCTTTGGCCACCAGGGTCTTGCCGGTGCCTGGCGGGCCCACCAGCAAGGTGCCCTTGGGAATGTGTGCGCCCAGGCGTGCGTATCGGGCCTTGTCCTTGAGGAACGAGACGATTTCCACCAGTTCGGCCTTGGCTTCGTCGATGCCCGCGACATCGGCGAAGGTCACTCCAGTGTCCCGTTCGACAAAGATCCTGGCCCGCGACTTGCCGACATTCATCAACCCGCCAAGGCCTTGTTTGTCCGCCATCCCGCGAAACAGGAAATGCCAGAACACCATGATCATTATGAACGGCAACAACCAGCCCAACAGGCTGTTCATAAAGGTGTTTTCATTGACCCCGGTAAAGCCGACGCCCGATTGGGAGAGTTCGGTCGCCAGCGCCGGATCGACCCGCACCGTGGAGAACCGGTCGCGTCCGTCGATGGGTTCCACCAATTTGCCGCTGATCCGGTCCTTGTCGATCTGCAAGTCACTGACTTTTTGCTCGTTCAACAATTGCATGAACTGGCTGTAGGGCAGGGGCTGCACGGCCTGGCGCTCGACAAAGAAGACCTGCATGAGGCCCATGACGATAAAAGCGATCGCGAAGTAGGACAGGTTCCACCGGTCGTTCTTTTTCATGGCCTTGGCTCAGAGTGTGAACGCATATCGGTAAGCCAGCGGCCATCCCGTTTACTATAAAGATAGCCTGCTTCAGCTTCTCCCTCGCGCAGGGCGCCGGATGATGTGCACAGAGACCTCGGGTCTGGATCACCTCACCTCGTGCCGGTCATTCAGGAAACGGTGGCTGGGCAGGCGATTCCTTTTCTGGAATATCCGTCATGGTCGCCTCGGTGAGCAGCAGGACACTGGCAACCGACACGGCATTTTCCAGGGCAATACGCACCACCTTGGTCGGGTCGATGATGCCGGCTTCGTACATGTCCACATAACAATTGGCTGCCGCATCGAAGCCCACGTTGCCCGGTTCGGCGAGCATGCGGGCAATGACCACGCCGGCATCCACCGCCGAGTTTTCAGCGATGAACCGGGCCGGTGCTTCCAGAGCCCGGCGCAGAATCTGCAGGCCGGTTTTGACATCGCCCTCATGGCTGGCTTCCTCGGCTGCGATCATCGGCACCGCCTTGAGCAGCGCCAGGCCGCCACCTGGAACAATGCCTTCGGCGATCGCTGCCCGGGTCGCGGAAATCGCATCGTCGAGTGCATCCTTGCGCGATTTCATTTCCGCTTCGGAAGGCGCGCCGACGCGGATCACCGCCACGCCGCCAGACAGCCTGGCCAGGCGTTCCTGAAGTTTTTCCCGGTCGTAATCGCTGGTGGTGTTGTCCATTTGTACGCGGATCTGTTGCAGGCGCGCCTCGATAGCCTCGCGTGCACCTGCGCCGCCAATCAGCGCGGTGCTGTCTTTTTGCACCACGACGCGATGAGCCCGGCCCAACTGGCTCAATTCCACCTGTTCGAGGCTGATCCCCAACTCATTGGAGATCAGGGTTGCGCCGGTCAGAACGGCAATGTCCTGAAGCATTTCCTTGCGTCGATCACCGAAACCTGGCGCCTTGATCGCCACCGCGCGCAAAACTCCCCGAATCTGGTTGACCACCAACGTGGTCAACGCTTCACCTTCTATGTCGTCGGCGATCAGGACCAGTGGCTGGCCACTTTTGGCAATCAATTCCAGCAATGGCAGCAGGTCTTTGAGCACGCCGATCTTATGGTCACAGAGCAGCAGGTAGGCATCGTCGAGTTCGGCCTGCATCTTCTCGGTATCGGTTACGAAGTAGGGCGAGACATATCCACGATCCAGGCGCATCCCTTCCATGACCTCGACCACTGTTTCGGTGGTCTTGGACTCTTCGACACTGACAACACCTTCAATGCCGACCTTATCCAGAGCGTCGGCCACCAGCTGACCGATGACCGCGTCGTTGTGGGCCGAAAGCGTGGCCACCTGGGCCTTTTCCTTGGGCGTGCTGACCGGGCGCGATTGCGCCAGCAGTGATTGCATGACCAGAGAAAGCCCCCGGTCCATACCGCGCTTGAGGTCGATCGCACTGGCACCGGCGACGACGTTGCGGATGCCGTCGGCCAGGATTGCATGGGCCAGGACCGTCGATGTGCTGGTCCCGTCCCCCACGGCCTCGCCGGTGCGTTCCGCCGCCTGACGCAGCATTTGCGCACCCAGATTCTCCTCGGGGTCCAGCAGGTCGATCCGTTTGGCAATCGTCACGCCATCGTTGCAGACCGTCGGATTGCCCCATTTATTCTGGATCAACACCGATTTCGATTTCGGTCCCAGGGTCACCCGGACAGCGTCCGCCAATTGTGTGGCTCCGCTGAGGATTTTCTCGCGAGCGCCAGCACGAAACAGGATTTTAGTGTGAGCCATCAGGTTGTTCTCCTGAAGAGTTCTGCATTGTTTCAGCTTCTATGAAATGGCACGTGCAGCGTTGATTTTTATCAACAAAGTCACACAGGCAGGCGTGCAGTCGCAGTACGTACCGTTCGGATGATCGACCGTCGGTTGTTGGCCCGAATTGACAAATATCAACCTGCGCCGCAGCAAACCGGGCCCAAATGAAATCTTCAAATCCACCGTGTTTTCAGTGGACCTGACTGGAAGGGGGGGCGATTTGAAAACACGGTTCGCGTGGGATTTTTAGCCAACTCATTTGCGAGGAAAGACCATGGACAAGTTTCAGCAGAGTCAGAAAAACCAGCTGTTCAAAACACCGGCCCATGATCCTTATTGCTTGCCGAAAATCGAAGGCTCTGCCGTCTGCCCGCAGTGTGGGGCCGCTTACCAGGCAGGTAACTGGACCTGGAAAGTTCCTGAAAACACGGTGGTTCATGATGCGCAATCAGTGACCTGTCCAGCCTGTCAGCGTACCAATGACAATCATCCGGCGGGTACGCTCACGCTATCGGGCAGCTTCTTGCCCGCGCATCGGAACGAAATCATCAACCTGATCGCAAACACCGAGAAAAAGGAAAAAGCGGAGCATGCCCTGGAGCGCATCATGAGTCTGACCGATTCGGAGGGGGCGCTGGTTGTGACCACCACGGGCATCCATCTCGCGAACCGCCTGGGTCATGCACTGAAAGCGGCCTTCAAGGGGCACGCCGATTATCAGTACAGCGATGACGAGTTCGGGGTGAACATCGACTGGACGCGTGACGAGTAGAACCGGGGGAAGGTGTACTCGACGCTACAAAACTTGAAGAAATGACAGGAGGTCGGGATCGAGGAGTACGACCATGATCGCCAATGATTCAACGACAAAATCCGCCGCCTGTTCTGAATCAATCAATCGTTGCGCGGAGCTCTTTTCCGGAGCCGACCGACTGAGCAAACAAGCCTATGCGTTGTTGAGCGAGCCTGTTTCGACCCAGACGATACAGCGATTTTCTGCAGCGAAAAAACTGGCGGATGACAAATACCGTCAAGCCCACCAGCAATGGTTGAAAACCATGAACAAGAGCGACTCATGATGGAGGGCTGCTGCCGGTAACCTGCCCGGCGAGGGTATTTGATTTATATCAACGCCAAAGCGATTCCAACGGAGGAGTCTGGGGTGACGCTGGTGCCTGGTCCAGCGAGGGCGCAACGACCGCGCCCTCGCAACAGGCCATGGCGCGTTGAAGCCCACCTGCCTGGAGTCAGATCATGAGCCAGTATCAACGGTTGTTATTGATCATCAACCCGGCCCTGCGCCAGTCTCCTGCGATACAACATGCGGCGGCCCTGGCCAAGGCCAGCGGGGCACGTTTGCATATCGCTGCCTTGATAAAGTCGTTGGATATTCTGTCGCTGCTTGAAGAGGGCGTGCGGGAAACGGCGCGGGAAACCTACCTGCAGGACCACCGCGACTGGTTGAAGTATCAGGCAAAAAATATCCGTGGCCTGGGGATCGAGGTGACGGCAGAAGTGGCCTGGGCCGATGACCTGCAGCAGGACATTCTGGATCACGTCACGGAAATGCAGCCCGACCTGTTGATCAAGGAGGTTCAGCATGAATCGGCGCTCAAGCGCGCGTTCTTCACCCCGCTGGATTGGCACTTGCTGCGCCACTGTCCAGTGCCGGT
Source organism: Pseudomonas sp. GW821-FHT01E10 (assembly GCF_059422365.1). Taxonomy (NCBI): domain Bacteria; kingdom Pseudomonadati; phylum Pseudomonadota; class Gammaproteobacteria; order Pseudomonadales; family Pseudomonadaceae; genus Pseudomonas; species Pseudomonas sp. GW821-FHT01E10. The sequence continues at coordinate 77,519 of NZ_JBWKWT010000012.1, read as the reverse complement.
CTATCTGATGGGCGGCAGTGGCCATACCTTGCCGCACAAGATCGTGGCCGCCGTTGACGCTTCGGGTACCGATGCCGACAAAGAGTTGAATGACCGGATCATCCAGCAGGCCAATGGCCTTGCGCTGCAGTGCAATGCCGAGTTGCACCTGCTGTATGCCTGCGACACGACAGACTATCTGGGCGATATGGGCGGCGGCGGCCTGACTCTGTCGCAGCTGACCAAGCAGCTGCGCAGGGAGCTGGAAAAATCGTTCCTGGCGCTGGCCGGTCGGTACGGTGTGGCCTCTGACCGCCGGCATTTCATTCTGGGGCACCCGGTCTCGGCGCTGAGTGAGTTTGCCGAGGAAAATCAGGTGGACGTGATCGTGATGGGCAGAGTCCAGTCCCATGGATTGAACAAACTGGTGGGCAGCACGACCGAACATATTCTGTATCAGGTGCCATGTAGCGTCCTGGCGATCTAGGGACGGCCCGACAAAACCCAATAGGCTGGACAGCCATCGATAGGCAACCAATGACGCTGCCCATCAATACAACAAAGCCTCCTGCCGTAGCCGCGCGAAGCGCGCAAGTGGCACCGCGTCGAGCGCTTGCGCCGCGTCAGGTGTCGCGCCATCGCGAATCGCCTGCCACACGCTTTGCGAGCCGATTGAATCACGGGTCGCCGCCAGGTCGAGTATGTGGGGATAGAGCGTGTGCAAGGTGGCGAGCAGGGTCAGCCCCAGGCTGGCTACAGGGCGTTGCGCAGGCGTTGAGAGGCGGGTGATGCTCACACCATGACAGAGCCGACCGTGCCAGTTTGATTCGGTGGGGACGAAGTCGACCGGCTCGAAATGCGCGCCGACGTCAAACGCATTCAGTGCGTTTGCGAGCCGGGTCGCGTCGATCCACGGCGCGCCGACCCACTCGAACGGATGCGGCGTGCCACGCCCCACACTCAGATTTGCGCCTTCGAGTAAACCGATATCCGGGTACAGGTCCAGCTGGGAGAGCGTGCGCAGGTTCGGTGAGAGCGGCACCCATCCCAACCCGGTGTCGGCAAAGGTCATCGCGCGCCGGTATCCCAGCATCGGCACAACGCGCAGATCCGCACCAATGTGCTTGTTGCGATTGAATAGACGCGCCAGCTCGCCGACGGTCATGCCGGGCTGCAGCGGTGCAGGGAAATAGCCGGTAAACGATTCACGGCGACTGTCCATCACCGGGCCGCCGAAACGTTGTGCGCCGAGCGGGTCGGGCCGGTCCAGCACGAACAGCGCAATGCCTTGCGCCGCGGCGGCTTCGAGTGCGTAGCCGAGTGTCGTCTCATAGGTGAAGAAGCGCACGCCGGCGTCCTGAATATCGAAGATCAGCGCATCCAGCCCTTTGAGCGAACCGGCCGGGAAGCGCTGCGTTGCGCCGTAGAGACTGTGCACGGTGAGGCCCGTCGCCGGGTCGCGGGTGTCGCCGACTCGTTCGTCCACGTCGATGTTCAGCCCATGCTCCGGTGAGAACAATGCCGCCAGCCTGACACCTGGCGCGTGGGCGAGGACGTCGACGGTACGTCGGCCTTTGGCGTCGAATCCGCTGCGATTGGTGATCAGGCCCACGCGCAGGCCGGCGAGCGGGGCAAACTGCTGTGCCTCAAGCACATCAATGCCTGTCTGCACCGGGCCCGTCGAGGTGGGCAGGCGATCGGCGGCACGCAGCGCCGGCAACGCTGAGGGCAACAACCGGCCGATTTGCGCGCCGCTTGCAGGCGCCCCGCGACTGGCCATCAATGCGAGCAATTGCGCACGAAGCGGGCGCGCGTCACCGCTGTCATCGGGATACACCCGGTTGCTCAGGATGACGATGAATTGGCGGGTCACCAGATCAATCCACAGCCCCGTGCCGGTGTATCCGGTATGGCCGATGACGCCAATCGGCGGTAGACGATCATGGTTCGATACGAACGGTGCGGCCAGTTCCCAGCCGAGGCCGCGCCACGGCACGCTGTCGAGCGGCGAAGCGGCGCTCGCCAGGGCGGCGATGCTCGCCGGCCGCAGAATCTGCCGGCTGCCTGCGCGCCCCTGGTTCAGCACCATCTGCGCGAAACGCGCAAGGTCGTCCGCCGTGGAAAACAGCCCGGCGTTGCCGGAGACGCCGCCCATCCATTGCGCCGTCGGATCGTGTACGTGCCCCCGGAGCGTGCCAGCCTTGGTGGCGAGTGTCGGTGCGCTGCGTATCGCTCGCAGGGTATCGGGCAGAAAAACCGTGTCGCGCATGCCCAGCGGCCCGAAGATGTGAGCCTGGCAATAGGCGTCGAGCGAGCTGTGGGTGATGCGTTCGACCAGCTCGCCGAGCACCACGAAATTCAGGTCACTGTAAATGACTTGGGCACCCGGTGCGTTGCGCAGCCGCTGCGCCGCGATGGCGCTCAACACACCTTTGCGGCCCGCACCGGGTGGCCGCCCAGGCAAATCTGGGCGCAGCCCGGACGTGTGTGCAAGCAGGTCACGCACCTTCACCGCCTCTTTGCCCTGCGCCCCAAAGGCCGGCCAATACCGTGCAACGGGGGCGTCCAGGTTGATGCGGCCCGTTTCGGCCAGTTGCAGGATGGCCGTGGTCGTCGCGATGACTTTGGTCAGCGATGCCAGATCGAACTCGGTGTCCAGCGTCATCGGCTCGCGGGGGGGCGTCGTCGTGCGTTGTCCAAAGGCCTGACGATAGAACACCTTTGTGGCGTCACCGATCAGGACAACCGCCCCCGGAACGCGTCCGGCGGCGATCTGGCCCTCGACGATTTGTGCGGCTTGTAGGCGCGTCGTCGCATCGAGATCAGCGGCGCATGCGATGTGCGCCGCCATCGCCAGGCCAAGCAGCATCGCCCAGCGCTTCAGCGCTGTGGCAAGTCGGCGGCCTCGTAGTGATTGCGTGGGTTCCATAACATCCATCCATCGGTGCCGGCTGCGTCGGCGGCGTGAACCTGAGCACTGATCGCGGCCGCGTCAAACGGGCGACGATCGAAGGCATAGTCACGAAAGGCCTGCAACCAGGGACGAAAGCGCACGCCCGGCAGGTGGGTGCGCTTCATCGCCTCCGCCAGGGTACGCCTGACAATCTGGCCGGGGTCGGCTGTCGGGTTGGTAAAGCCCGGCAGCCCCCATGTGAAACCGGACGGGTACAGCATTGGCGAAATGTAGTCGAGCTCCGCGCCCAGCAGTTCGATTTGCTGGCCGATCGCCGTATCGTCGAGGTTCCAGCAGACGTAGCCGAAGATGTCCGCGGAGACGAATACATTGTAGGGGGCGAGCCGTGCGCGTGCGGCTTGCAGAAAGCCGATGATCGCCGCGGTCCGGTTGGCGCGGTTATTGGGGAGGGCAAAGCGTAGCCCGCTCTTGTCGGGAAAACGCACATAGTCGAACTGGATCTCGTCGAAACCCATCTGCGCGGCCTCCTCGGCGACATCGAGATTGTACTGCCAGACCTCGTGCGAAAACGGATCCATCCATTGCAGTTTTTCGAGATCCCGCCACGGCTGGCCGTCAGCGGTGTGCACGCTCCACTCTGGATGCGCACTGGCCAATGGATCGTCCTTGAACACCACGATGCGCGCGATCAGGTACGGGTGTTGCGCGCGCAGTTTGGCAAGCAATGCCGGCAAGTCGCGCATCTGAGGTGCCCGTGTGGTCAAGTGGGCCGTTGCGCCGATTGCCTCGCGCGCCGCACTGCGATAGGGCGTCAGGCCACGGTCACCCTTGACGTCGATCACCAATGCGTTGATCTCGGTGTTTTCAGCAAGGCTGACAGCGTTGTTGCGCAGGGTCGAACTGGTCACACCGAACACCGACAGATAGACCGCTTTGGGGCGAAACGGGGTCAGTGCGAGCGTCACGGGCGTTTCGTCGCTCACTTTGGCCTCGGTGCGCAAATACCCTGGGGCGCGGGCGGCGACACTCTCGACCGCCTCGGCCGTCTCGAACCGCCCGTTTTCGTCGGTACGCATCACGCCGGCCGAGGTCGTGATGATTGCGTCGGCGAGCGGGTTCTGCGTGCTCGAGTCGAGCACGACACCGGTGACAGCCAGTGCGCTTCGCCCGGTCAGCAGGGCCGTGACGACGAATAGCGCCGGGATCGCATAGCGCCTCAATGCGCGGATAACGGTCATCGCGGGTTCCCTGTTGTCGGCTGAGTGTCCGGTTCACCGAGCAACTGCGCGAACGCGTGTGCGCCATAGGCATCACTCATCAGAAAGCGCGGCAGGGCGAGCAGTCGCGCGTGCCGGTCAGCCTTGCGCGCGTCTAGTGTGAAGGCCACTGCGTAACCCTCTTCGGAGGCGAGTGCGATCAACTCGTCGTCATAGATACCGAACGGCCACGCGAGCATGTCGACCTGCTGCGCACCGGTTTGCGACTCGATGCGTTGACGTGATTTTTGCAGTTGGGTACGGACGAATTGCTGGAAATCCGCCGGCGTGCGGTGCCTGCGCTCGACGTTGAAATTGGGATGCCAGTACGTATGCGACTGGATGTCGAAGAGCCCGGTCTGTTTCAGGGTTCGCAACTGCTCCCAGGTCAGCGCATAGGACGCGTTGGAGATGGCCGATGGATAGATAAACAGGGTCACCGGAAAACGCTCGCGCTGGATGACGGGCAGCAGTTTGTCGAAGACCGAACGATGCCCGTCGTCGACGGTGATCGCCACCGGCTTCGACGCTAACGTCGCATCGGGATTGCGCAGCCAGTCGACCACCTCGCGCAGCGACACGATGTGATAACCGTGCTCGCGCAGGACGCGCAACTGGGTTTCGAAGGTGCTCATGCGCACGGTCATCGAGTCGTCCGCCGTGTCCGAGAAACGGTGGTAAACGAGGATCGTGACGCGTGGTTCGACGTTCTGTGCGGTGCTCTGTGCGGCGCCGCCCGTGCTCCAGGCCAGTGCGCAGACGCTTGTCAGCATGATGCGGATCAGCAGCCGGAACGCGACACTCCCACCGATACACGCCATGATTTTCCCGCACATGTCAGCGCTCCTGCGCGAGCCAGACGCTTGCAGTGTGTATTGAGCGTTCATCGTCTATCTGGTGCAGATCAATTTCGCGCAATGTGGTCCGCTCCGAGGGGGGCGAGTCGTCAGACAAAACGGGAGGCCGGTTGTGCCTTGATTTGATTTAGATCAACAGCAAGCCCTCGTGGGCGGATGACTTTATAAAGGATATGACACTCTTTTGAGGTATGCCCCCCATGAACATCAATAAGGCGATCTTGGGCCGTCGCTCGACACGGGAGTACACGACAGAAGCGGTTGATGAAGACATCATTCGTCGTTTGATCAGTGCCGCTGCGCAGGCGCCCAGCGCGATGAACCAACAACCGTGGACGTTTACCGTCATACGCGACCAGAGCCTGCTGGATCGGGTCTCGCGCGAAGCGAAGGCTCACCTGTTGGCGACGATACCCGCCGAGGCCCAGCCCGAGCACTTCCATACGTTGCTCGATGATGAAAACTATCAAATCTTCTACCACGCGCCGGTACTCATCCTGATTTCGGGAACCGCGCCGGGTCAGTGGGTCGTCGAAGACTGCGCACTGGCTGCCGAGAACCTGATGCTCGCGGCCTACGCTGAAGGGCTGGGGAGTTGCTGGATCGGTTTTGCCCAGGGGTTTCTCGGTACTGCGCAAGGAAAGCATGCACTTGGCCTTCCCACCGAGTGGACGCCAGTGGCACCGATCATCGTGGGGCACCCGAAATCTGCCCCCGCGCCCGTGCCCCGGAATGAACCCGTGATCCGCTGGATTGGGTGACAGCACCGTGGATAACGATTGTTGGCCGCTCCTCTTACGGGGCAGCTCGACCGTTTATCCACTTGCCCGACGGTCTGCCTGTTTTCTGATGTGGATCAGATACGCCCCCAGGCCGACTCCTATTCTCGAATCAACCCACGGTATCGAGATGAACTGAAATGAACAGATCAAGCCTGATCGGCCAATGCATTTTGATGGCGGCAAGCGTGTTGCTGGTGCCCTCTACCAGCGTCTTCGCCAACCCGCCGACGTCTGCTGCGCAAGGTGGTATGTATCATCGTTTTCAGGATTTCGACTGGGTCAAATACACGCAACAAACCCTGGACGATCTCAAGGGCAAGCTCAATCTCAAGCCGGAGCAAATGGCTGCCTGGGACACATGGGCCACGGGGGTCATGGCGGACGCCAATCAGCATCAGGAAAAGGCCAAGGCCGAACGTGATGAAAGCGCGAGCACGAAGAGGGCGTCGACGGATGAAACGACCCCCGAAAGAATGGCCAGAGAGATAGAGCGTTTGCGCACACAAACCAAGTGGATGGAGGCGCATCTGGAGCGCATGGATGCTGCGCTGGTGCGTACCAAAACTTTCTACGGGGTATTGGATGCTGAGCAGAAAACCATTTTCGACCTGTTCTGGACGGTGGTGCATCACCGGCTCTACGGCAATGACCGTTGGCAGATGCCGATGCACATGGTCAGACCACGAATGATGGAAGGCGACCAGGACGAAAAAAGCAAACCGTAAGCGCTACTCACTGTTCGATTACGCATGTTGCGCCGTCATCGCGCGGCGCCATGCCGCCAGACTTCAATACAAAACTCCCTTTCGTAAGGGGGCACGTTGCATTCGACGATGTCAGTGGCGGCCACTTGCAGATGCACGCCGACGATATCGGCATGGATCGGCTGCTGGCAGACGTGCCGGTCGACCAATACGGCCGTGTAGACCCGACGAGCACCGAGTTGCGCCAGATACGCGCAGGTACGCAGGAGCGAATGGCCTTCAAACAGCACATCGTCGACAACGAGCAGGGTGGTGCTGGCAAGGTCCAGCTCGCCCAGCTGCGGGTTTTCGGTCAGTTCGGTGTGGGCATGCAGCACTTTGAGGTCATCGGCATAGCGCTTGACCTTCAAGGGGTAGAGCGGCAGTCCTGGCTGGCCGGTCTGATGTGACAGATGCTGCTGTAAACGCTGCGCCAGAGGTTCGCCGCGGCGCTGGATGCCAATCAGTGCCGTTTGAGTGGGCGGCAACAGTGCCGCGGCCTGGCGCGCCATTGCCTGCAACACCGAATCGAGTTCATCGCTGTCGTACAAGCGCAATCGCGGGCTCGCAAATAAGGTCGGCATGACAGTCTCCCATAGCGCGCCGCTGCGGGGCGGCGCTGTCCACTATTGGCAACGTAATCCATTGCGCCCCAGCCTGATTGATATTGATCAACAACGGCGAAATGAAATGCCCGGTCCCTTGCGCGGACAGGGTTGGCCTTGCGCGCGAGCTTGATAAAAATCAACGACAAGGAGACTCCAGCGGAGGATTTTTAATAAAAACTGATGCTTGATCCCGCAAGGACGTGGAGAGGTCAAGGCTGTGTGATACGAACCGACAGGTGTGCTCGCCTGGGGAGGTTTTCAAGTGATTTATAGTCCCTCAACGCAAACCCTCCTGCGTGACCGGGTTGATGCCGGTCGAAGGCTGGTGGAGCCGCTGCTCAAATACGCTCATCGACCCGATGTCATCGTTCTCGCCTTGCCCCGTGGCGGCGTGCCGGTGGCCTATGAAATTGCCACGGCCCTGGAGGTTCGCCTGGACCTGATGCTGGTCCGCAAGCTCGGGGTGCCATTCCATGAGGAGTTCGCCATGGGCGCGATTGCCAGTGGCGGTATCCAGATCGTCAATGACGATACGCTGCGGGCGAACCGTATCGATCAGCGCACGCTCGATAACGTGGTGGCACGGGAAACCCAGGAGCTGTTGCGTCGTGAACGCCTGTACCGGGGCTCGCGTGCCCCCTTGGCGCTCAAGGATCAGGTGGTGATTCTGGTCGACGATGGCCTGGCGACCGGGGCCTCGATGATGGCGGCGGTCCAGGCGGCGCGCCTGCAAGCGCCGTCGCGGATTGTCGTCGCCGTGCCGGTGGCGCCACCGGAGACGGTAGAGGCGCTGTTTAGCGAAGTCGATGAGGTGATCTGCCCGCTCACCCCCGAGTGGCTGATGTCGATCGGCAATTGGTATTTGAATTTTTCCCAGACCTCGGACGAAGAAGTCATCGATCTTTTGCATCGGGCCTGGCGCAGAGAATCCGGCACGAGTGCTTCCGGTCAGGAGAACTCCGATGTTTGAGCTTCGCTATCGAAAGCTGGACCTGGGGAACGTGGAGCTGTCTGCCGACTTGCGTCTGCCGGTGCACGCTGGCGGCCTGGTGGTGTTCGTTCATGGCAGCGGCAGTGGTCGTTCAAGCCCGCGTAATCAACAGGTTGCGCTGTCGCTGGCTGAGCGAGGGTTGGGCACGTTGCTGTTCGATCTGCTCACGGAGCCAGAGCAATACCTGGATAACCAGACCCGGGAATTGCGTTTCAATATTGCGCTGCTGTCCAACCGACTGGTGAAGGTGATCGACTGGATTGGTCGGGACGCCGAACTGCAACCGCTACCGATCGGATTGTTCGGCGCAAGTACCGGTGCCGCGGCGGCACTGTTGGCAGCGGCCGAGCGGGCGGACGTGGTGCATGCGGTGGTGAGCCGGGGAGGGCGGACCGATCTTGCGGGTGAGGCGCTGTCCCGAGTGAAGGCGCCGACCTTGCAGATTGTCGGCGAGCGGGATCCGGTGGTGCTCAACCTCAATGTGCAAAGCAGTCGCGCCCTGCAGTGCGAACAGCGGCTGGAAGTGGTGGCCGGCGCGACACATCTTTTTGAGGAAGCAGGAACCCTCGAAGAAGTCGCCAGACTGGCCGGCGACTGGTTCGAGCAGTATTTGCGACGGTAGTCATCCCACGCAGACGACCACCGTCCGATGCCTGTCATATGCCGAATGGAAAGGTTTCGTCTTCCGGTTCCAGCGCCTGGCTTTTTGGCAGGGGCAACGCGGTTACCGGTTGCGTCTGTTCAATCCAGACCATGGCGTCGAATTGTTCGGTCAACACTGACTCGAAGTAGTGGCTGCTGCGCTCGCTGGCGGGTCGATAGATCACACCGATGGCCCGTTCCAGCAGCGGTTTGGACAGGGCCCGGCGCAGCTCTTTTCGCTGTGGATCCCGCCAGTCGGTCAATGAAGCCGGGACGCCGGCGTCGAGGAACTTGCGCTCCCAACTGTCTGGCCGGGAGGGCCGGATGTCCTTGATGAGCATCTCGCAGTCCCAGTCGTCGGCCGCGGCCACCTGGCCACGGTCGGTGCTCATGCCGATCAGAACCACATCGCGCCCATAGGCATTGCGGCACAGTTGACCGATATTGAACTGACCTTTCCAACCCATCTCTGTCGCGGCCGCATTGCCGATATGGGAGTTGTGCGCCCACACCACGGCCTTGGCTTGCGGACCGCGGTGTTCGAGCAACGCACGTAACGTGTCGAACATGTGCCTGTCGCGCAGGTTCCAGGAGGCCGTCGAACCTCGATATATCGCTCGGTAATATTGTTCCGCCGCCAGGATGACCCGGGCGTTCTGGGTCGCATCGAAGAACGCTTCATCGTCCTTGATATCCCCGGCCAGTTGCTCGGCGAGCATGGCATTGAGCTGTTCGACCACCGCATGCTCGCAGGGCATTATGCCGTCGCGTTCGACGAAGTGGCCGTACAGCGCAGGATCATCCTGCCACGGGGTCAAACAGCCATAGCGACGCCGTGCTTCGTGTGCCAGTTGCGGGTCGACACGGTCCAGATAGCTCAGCACCTCATGGATGGAATTGCGCAAACTGTAAACGTCCAGACCGCGAAACTCGACGCGCTGTTCAGGTGCGTGTTGGTGGTTGTATTGATGCAGCCAATGGGTGAACGCTCTCACATCGGTGTTGCGCCACATCCAGGTCGGGAACCGGCTGAAAATGTGCCGCGTCCACGCCGAGCGCGCCAACCCTCTGACATAACGGTCTACATGGCCCGCGTCCGGCCAGTCTGCTTCAACGGCCACGATATTGAATCCGTGTTGCTCGATCAGCCGTTGGGTAATCGCCGCCCGGGTCCGATAGATGTCACTGGTGCCATGGCTGGCTTCACCGATCATCACCACGCGCGCATCGGCGAAGCGGTCGAACATTTCGCCAAAGGCCGGTGAACTCAGTTCCGGCAGGGGTTCGGCGTATTGGCGCAAGAGCGGGACGATGGAGGCCTCGTCAATGTGGGTATGCGTGCCATACAGCTGGTTCAGCATGTTCTGGGAAGGTGTGTTCATGAACGTCATCCCCATAAGGGTGGATTGCCCGACGTGCGATGCGGCGCGGCATCACGTCGACTGTCAGGGCAGGGCTCGCACGGGGTTGTTTTCGATCCATTCGACGTCGCGGGCCTGTACCGCCTCTTCAATCATTCCTACGCCTGAATGCAGTCGAGCATTTGAGTTTTATCAATAGTCGGTGCACGAAATGGCCGATGAGTGTTCGGTTGCTGTCTGACCTATATCAATGCCGGGAAGGCTGGATCGGTAATGCTGATTTCATGAAGCCTGTGCGATGGGAGTCATGCCATGAAGCACGCTGTCGCGCCTTTCCAGGCACCTTCGTCGGCCTTGCCGCCCCCGACCAGCGGCGGTCAGGTGGTCGACAACGATCATATCGCTGCGGTTTTTGATGAAATCGCTGACCTGCTGGACATCGAGGACGCCAATCCCTTCCGGATCCGGGCTTACCGCAATGCAGCACGGACCCTGAGGGCGCTGACCTTTGACGTGGCGAAAACCCTCGCTCGTGGCGAGCCGCTACCCAAACTGACCGGGATCGGGGTTGATCTTGCCGGCAAGATCAATGAAATCGTGACCACCGGTGATTGCTCGCTACGCCAACGCTTGCGTTCGACATTGCCACCCGGGCTGGTCGGGCTGCTTTCCATTGCCGGGTTGGGACCCAGGCGCGTCAAAAACCTTTATCACGACCTGGGTATCGAAACTGCGCAGCAGCTCTGTCTGGCCGCTCAACAGGGTCGCATTCGCCATTTGCCCGGTTTCGGTGAGCGGATGGAAGCGCGGCTGTTGAGTGCCGCGCAGACTGACCGAATACCTGCAGCAGATGCCGGGAGTCGAGCAAGCAACCACTGCCGGAAGCCTGCGACGCATGCGCGACACCGTCGGCGACATCGATATTCTGGTGGCGGCAGCGCCTTCGGTGGATGTCACCACGCAGTTCATCAGCCATCCGGACATTTCCACCGTACTGGTCAAGGGGCACACGCGTGCAAGCGTCATGCTGAACTCAGGCATGCAAGTGGATGTGCGTGTCGTCGAGCCGGCGGTGTATGGCGCTGCACTGGTGTATTTCACCGGTAGCAAGGCTCATAACATCGCGATTCGTCAGAGGGCTCAGAAGCTGGGGCTCAAGCTCAATGAATATGGCGTGTTCCGGGCCAAAAATCGCCTGGCCAGCACCACCGAGGTTTCGGTCTATCAGGCATTGGGCTTGCCGTGGATCACGCCGGAACTGCGCGAAGACCGTGGCGAAGTCGCTGCGGCATTGGCCGGCCATTTGCCTGGGCTGATTGAGTTGACCGACCTCAAAGGCGACCTTCATGCGCATACCCGCGCTTCGGATGGAGGCAACAGCCTGGAAGAGATGGCGCTGGCGGCCCGGGAGGCCGGGCTGGAATACCTGGCGATCACCGACCATTCACAGTCCCTCAGGGTGGCCCATGGGCTGGGAGTCGAGCAATTGTTGAAGCAAATCGACCAAATCGATGCGCTTAACAGCCGCTTGCAGGGCATGACGTTGCTCAAGGGTATCGAGGTGGACATTCTCGAAGACGGCCACCTGGATTTACCCGACGATATTCTGGGACGCCTGGATCTGGTGGTGGGCGCCGTCCACAGTCATTTCGGCCTGACGCTGCGTCAACAGACCCAACGCCTTCTCAGGGCCATGGACCATCGCTACTTCACCATCCTGGCCCACCCCCTGTGTCGCCTGATCAACGAACGCGATCCTCTGAACCTGGACCTGCCGGCAATCATCAAGGCTGCCGCTCAGCGTGGTTGCTGCCTGGAACTCAACGCGCAACCGCAACGCATGGATCTGTTCGACCTGCAGTGCCAGTACGCCAAGGATGAAGGTGTGCTGATCAGCGTCAATTCGGATGCACACCGCGCCGCTGATTTCGCCAACTTGCGTTATGGCGTCGCTCAGGCACGCCGTGGCTGGCTGGAAAAACACAACGTGATCAATACCCGCTCGCTGGCCGAGCTCAAGGCATTGGTTGGTCGATAAGAGCACCACAACGTTCAGGAGATGAAGGGCGAGGTTGTCTGGTACCCATAAAAAAACCCTTGTCGGTTTCCCGACAAGGGGCAGGCCCGGGACTCAGTTGCCTTTGATCGGCACGACCTTGTCAGCCTTCAGGGCTTCAGGCTTTTTCGGCAACGAGATGCTCAGTACGCCTTTGCTGTAACTGGCTTCGATCTTATCGGCATCCACCTCTTTGGGCAGGTTGAACATCCGTTCGAAGGAGCCATAGCTACGTTCGCTGAGATGGTAGCCTTTCTTTTTTTCTTCCTTCGTTTCTTGCTTTTCCCCTTTGATGATCAGGCTGCCATTGGACAGTTTGATCTCAATGTCTTTCTGATCCATGCCGGGAAGCTCGGCAGTGATTTCGAAGCTTTTATCTTTCTCGACGATGTCTACCGCAGGCATGCTCTGACCGATCAACTCCCGGTCCCACAGGGGGGCGACATCGAACAGTCCACGGTTGAACAGCGACAACCCCGAGCCAAGACTGAAGTCTTCGAACAGATGGTCGACCTGTTGCCGAAGCTTTTCGAAGGGGCGCATCAGTTCAGTTGTCTTTGGGCGCGGAGCGGCTTTCGCTTCGGTATGAACGGGTACTTTCTTCACGGAGTTGCTCATTTTCTTTTCTCCTCTTGGCGAATAAGGTGAGCCGCGAGCATTGGTTTCGGCCCACCACGACAAAACAACAACCCGGCACTCGCCCTTACAAGGCCAGTGCTCCGGACCACAACATCCAGCCGGCGATGGCTGCCGCCACCCAGATAATGATCAACAGTCCCGTCTCGGGGCCGTTGAGCGCTTGTCCCTGACGAGCTTTCATGGTGCCCAGGTAAATCAACGAGCCGGGGGCGTAGAGCAAAGCGCTGAGCAACATGTATTTAGGCCCGGCGGCATACAGCAACCACAGGCAATACAGCGTGGCGACCGAGGCAATGGCCATGTCACGCAGTTGCAGGCCACGGTGACCGGCGTAGGTCTGGCCCTGCCAGGTCAGTTTCAATGCGTACAAACCGCTGAACAGGTACGGCAGCAGAATCATCGAAGTGGCCAGGGAAATCAGGGTCAGGTAAGTGGCGCTCGAGTACAGCGTCAGCAGCAGGAACAGCTGTATGCAGCCGTTGGTGATCCACAGCGCATTGGCGGGCACGCCACGGGTGCTCTCCATGGCGAGCGTACCCGGCATGACCTTTTCCTTGGCCGGGGTGAATATCGATTCGGCTGCCAGCAGCGTCCAGGCGAGCAGGGCGCCACCGACTGAAATGATCAAGCCGATGCTGATCAGCATCGCGCCCCACGGCCCGACAACTGCCTCAAGTACGCCCGCCATCGAAGGGTTTTTCAGGGTCGCCAGCTCCGGTTGTCCGAGAATGCCCAGCGACAACAGGGACACCGCAATCAGCAGCAACAAGGTAATGACGAAACCGATAACGGTGGCACGGCCGACATTGACGCGTTCTGCCGCTCGGGCGGAAAACACGTTGGCACCCTCGATCCCGATGAACACCCAGACGGTCACCAGCATGGTGCTTTTGACCTGATCCAGCGTGCTGCCCAGTGCGGGAGAACCCCAGAAGTCGACCATGAAGGTTTTACGCTGGAAGGCCGCGATCACCAGCCCGATAAACAGCAGCAAGGGCACGACTTTGGCCAGTGTGGTCAGGGCGTTGGCTTTGGCCGCGGTGCGCATGCCCCGCAGGATCATCCAGTGCAATGACCAGAGCACCACGGACGCCCCGACAATCGCCGCTTTGTTGTTGCCTTCGCCAAACAGCGGGAAGAAAAAACTCAGCGCGGAAAACAGAATCACCATGTAACTGACGTTGCCGACCCAGGCGCTGATCCAATAGCCCCAGGCGGAGTTGAAGCCGAGGAACTCACCGCCCAACGCCCGGGCATAGGCAAACACGCCGTTGTCCAGGGTCGGCTGACGGCTGGACAAGGTTTGATAGACCAGTGCCAGCGACAGCATGCCGACGCCGGTGATCAGCCAGCCAATCAGGATGGCACCGGCACCCGCACTGGCGGCCATGTTTTGCGGCAGGCTGAAAATGCCGCTGCCGATCATCGAGCCGATCACCAGAGCCGTCAGCAGGCTCAGGGACAGGCGTTTAGGCTCCAGTTGTCGCCAACTGCCGGCCAGGGGTTGGGGGGCAGTCGGCGGGAGAATCGGTTGCGTGCCGTGCAGATGAGTCGCCATGTCAGGCCTCCACGAAACGAAAGAAAGAGCGCTGACCGCAGATACGACGGTGTGAACGCTGACTCTAAATGTCTACGTGAACGGCCCCTGGCTGTTTGATTTAAATCAGAAAGAAAGCACACAGCGATTTTGTCCCGCAGCGGCCATTGCGCTAACGCCAGACGAGGCTTCAATTGATAGCGCGCAGCGAACATGCCGGGCATTCCAGACCTAAGCTCTACCCATGACGGCGATGAGCCGCAGGCATTTGTACAACGAGGGCTGCGCAGCGTTTCTTGAGGAACCCACATCGATGTTCAGTAAGTGGCTGGACCCGGTTTTATTGCTGCTCACCACCCTGACCCTACTGGCCGGGGGCATTGCGCAGCTTGCTCACAAGTCTGACTGGGCCTCGATTTGCTGGGCCGCGGGCAGTCTGGTGATGGCCCTGGTGCTGCTCGTCGAGATTGTCAGGCGCCTGGCCCGGCGCGAGGCGGGTGTGGACCTGATCGCCCTGCTGTCGATTGCCGCCGCGTTGTTTTTTCAGCAGACGCTGGTGGCGGCGGTGATTGCCTTGATGCTGGCGTCGGGGCGCATCCTGGAGTTCTTCACCCAACAACGCGCCGAACGCGAACTGCGTGCGCTGGTCGACCGGGCGCCACGCGTTGCCTGGCTGCAGGAGAACGGCAATTTACGGCAGATTCCGGTCGAGCAGATCCAGCCGCATCAGACGCTGCTTGTGCGCCTGGGGGAAGTGGTACCGGTCGATGGCCGTCTACTCAGCCCCACGGCGATTCTTGACGAGTCGGCGCTCACCGGCGAGTCATTGCCGGTCACCCGCCTGGAAGGAGAGCTACTGCCCAGCGGGGTGACCAATGTCGGTACGCCAATGCTGCTGACAGCTACTCGAACCGCAGCGCAGAGCACCTACGCCGGGGTCGTGCGCCTGGCTGAAGCCGCACGGCGATCGCGCGCGCCTTTTGTGCGTTTGGCCGACCGTTACGCGTTGTTCTTCATACCGCTGACATTGCTGATTGCCGGCATCGCCTGGTACCTGAGTGGCGACTCTTTGCGCGCGCTGGCAGTTATGGTGGTGGCCACGCCTTGCCCGTTGATCCTGGCTGTACCGATTTCGATCATGTCAGGTATTTCCAGGGCAGCGCGGCGCGGGATCCTGATCAAGGACGGCGTCACCCTGGAAGCGCTGGCCGAGGTCAAGCAAGTGTTTCTCGACAAGACCGGCACGTTGACCAGCGGCCACGCGCGTCTGCAATCGATCGAGACCAACGGAGCGCTCGATCCGCAGCGTCTGCTGAGCCTGGCCGCTTCACTGGCGCAGGCCTCGACGCACCCCATCTCCCAGGCCATCGTCGAGGCCGCCTGTCAGCGTGGATTGCCGCTCAGCGTGCCGCAGGCGGTCGAGGAAAGTCCGGGTTCTGGTCTTTGCGGGTTGATCGATGGCCTGCGGGTGCGTTTCGGCACGTTGTCCTTTGTTCAAAATGAATCGCCGGTTGGCGACTGGGCTGCCACCATGTTGCGTCGCATGGATTACCTGGCGTGCAGCGGCAGCTTCGTTGAAGTGGACGGGGCACTCGCGGGCCTGCTGATCTTCTCCGACAAGCTGCGTCGGGAAACCCCGCTGACCCTGCGCCGACTGCGCAACCGAGGCATCGAGCGGATCGTCATGCTCACGGGCGATCGCGTGGAAACCGCCGAGATGATTGCATTGTCGGCCGGGATCGACGAGTTGCGTGCCGGGTTGAGTCCTGGGGACAAGGTGCGTGCGGTACAGGATGCCTGCCAGCACGCCAGCACACTGATGGTCGGTGATGGTATTAATGATGCCCCCGCCCTGGCGGCGGCCAATGTCGGGGTGGCCATGGGGGCGAGCGGTGCCACGGCGTCCGCGCAAGCGGCGGGTGTGGTGCTGCTGGTGGATCGTCTGGACCGTCTGGTCGAGGCGCTGGACATCGCCCGTCAGACTCGCCACATCGCCCGTCAAGGCGTATTGGCCGGCATGGGCATGTCGGTGCTGGCCATGGGGGTAGCCGCCTTCGGCTACTTGCCACCGCTGGTCGGTGCCGTGGTGCAGGAGGGTATCGACGTGGTGATCATCTTCAATGCCTTGCGTGCATTGGGGCCGTTACCGGGTTTGCGCCAACGCAAGCTGGCCGCCGAGCATATCGATCACCTGCAGGACGAACACGACCAGCTCGCTTCGGTACTCAGCGATCTGCATCAACTGGCAAGCGACTTCGCCCAGCGCCCACTCGAGCAAGCGCAGAGCGACTTGCTGGCGCTGGTAAAAAACCTGCAGGAATCACTGGCCCGCCATGAACGGGACGACGAAAAAAACCTGTATCCGCTGTTGACGCAAAGCCTGCCCGGCGAGGACCCCATGTCGGCGATGAGCCACGTCCACCGCGAGATCTTTCGCCTGATCCATTTGCTGGCGCGCATGAGCACAGATTTCAGTGCCGACCCTGCAACAGCTTCTGTCGATGAGATCCAGCATCAGTTGATCCGCCTGGATACCCTCGTGCGACTGCACTTCGATCAGGAGGAAGAGTTGTTTCGCTACCTTGATAAGCGCTGAAAAGCTATGCTGCGTCAGTGGAGGGCCACCGAATGGCAACCGGCGACCAGCTGCTTGAGCCCGTGCATGTTCAGCACCTTGACCTCACGACCGGCTATTTCCACCAGCTCCTGTTCCCGCAGGTGGGCGATACCCCGGCAGATGGTTTCCAGGCGCAACCCCAGGTAGGAGCCTATTTCGTCGCGCCGCATCTTGAGTATGAATTCGCTGGATGAGTAGCCACGCATGCTCAAGCGTAGCGACAGGTTCAGCAGAAAGGCGGCCAGACGCTCATCCGAGTTCATGTTGCCCAACATCATCAGCAGATCGTGATCGCGGACGATTTCACGGCTCAGAAACCTGTTCAGGTTGTGTTGCAGTGCCGGCAGCTCCCGGGCGAGTTTTTCCAGCTGAGAAAAATGGATGGGACAGACTTCACTGTCCTCCAGAGCAAATGCATTGCAGGTGTGCTCTTCGGCGCTAATGGCGTCCGGGCCGAGCATCTCGCCGGGCAACTGGAATCCGGTGACCTGCTCGCGGCCATCGAGCGACAGCACGCTGGTCTTGAATGAGCCAATACGGATCGCATACAGCAAGTGCAAGGGATCGCCTGCGCGGTAGAGGGGGGCGCCTTTCCTGACCTTGAACCGTTGCAAAATCAGCTTGTCCAGGCGCTCGAGTTCCAGTTTGTCGAGACCAAAAGGCAGGCAAAACTCTAATACACTGCAATTGGAACAGGCAGCCTTGAGGTGTTGACCCTGAAGCAGGCGGACTTCGGTCATGTCAATGGCGCCATGGGGGTTATATATAAAGCATAGGTGTTGTGCGCCAGGGCACGGATTCCGTTCGGAAGATCGCCGGAAGCAATCGACAAACGGAGAACCGTTGGCCCGTCGCAAGTGCTTGGTATCCCGGGGAATTACAGGTTCCCCGGGCTCATTGACTCAGGCAATGCGCAGATGATCATCCACTTGCCTCACCCCCGGTACTGACCAGGCGGCACGTTCGGCGATCTGACGCTCACGCCACAAATGAACCTTGCCTTCAAGCTTCACCACATCGCCTTCGACCTTGATGTGAATTGCCTTGGCATCGACTTCGGCATTGCGTTTGAGGGCTTCTTCGATACGACGCTGGATATCGTCTACGTTCACTTGCGGACGAAGGACGAGCCGATTGTCCACACCTACCACTCCCGACAGCTTGCGCACGGCCATCTCGGCGGTTTCTTTCTGGTACTGCCAGTCCACTTCGCCTTCAAGGGTGATCCACCCTTTCTGCACAATGACTTTGATGTCCTGTTCGGGAATGTCGGAGCTCCAGGTGAGGATATTCAAGGCGCGGGAGGCAATGGCGTCGTCCGCCGTGCCCGCGCTTTTCATCGGCCTGACCTGAATTTCTTCGGCCACGGCGCGTACCCCTTTTATGCTTTTTACCGCGCGTTCCGCGCTGACTTTTTGCGCGTAGCTCTTAACGTGCCCGGTGAGCGTGACGACGCCATTGTCCACGGTCACACCGATGTTGGCGGCATCGATCTCAGGCTGGAATTCAAGCTCATCCATAATGCTCTGACGCAGACTCAAGTCGTTCATGGTGATGTCCTTTGTCTGAAAGGTTGGTAGGCCAGGTGCGAAACAGCCCTCTACAGTTCCTCAGGTGAAACCACCCAGACACTGCACGGCATTTTGTACAGCAGATGCTCCACCGTGCTGCCCACCAGTCGACCCACGCCCCGGTGGCCGACCCGGCCCATGACAAGCACGTCGATGTCGTAGGCATCGGCGTATTGGGTAAGAACCTTGGTCGGGTTGCCCATGATCATGTGCTGTTGCTCTGGCGCAATACCATTGCGCTCAGCCAGTTCACGGAAGGCATCGGCCTGAGCATCAAACAGTGTCTTGGCTTTGCCTGGGGAAAACAGCGCTGAGCTACTGTCGAAATCGAACTCGTCCGCACTGAGGGATGAAAGATCGTGGGCGTAGATCACGTCGAGCTGGGCGTTACAGGTGCTGGCCAGTTTTGAGGCCTCGCGCAAAATCCTGTCGTTGAAATCCTTGTACTGGGTATTGCTATGGAAGGGATCGACCGCGGCGACGATTTTGCGCGGCAGCGCGTGCTTCACGTGGCTGACAAAATGCAGCGGTACCGGGCATTCGCGCAGCAAATGGATATCCAGGGGCGTGAACATGATGCGTGACAGCAGCGACTCGTATTCCAGTGCCTTGATCAGTACCGCCATCGGCTGTTCTTTGAGATGAATGAGGATTTCCTGCAAAGGTCGTTCAACCCAGATCACCTCCGTGGTGACGGGCACCCCGATTTTACGCAAGGGGCGGGCCTGTTCTTCGAGCCATTGCCGATGGCGCTCGACATACCCCAGCCGCATCTCCTCCAGCGCTTGTTCGTTGACCATGCTCGCCGTTGCCAGGCCTTGCAGGTAATCGAAGGCGACGATATGCAGGGCCGCGCCCGAGGCCTTGGCCAATGCAGCGGCGCGGTCGAACGCGGGGCTGTTTTCCATCAGGGGCGAGACGACCAGCATGAAGCGTGAATGCTCAGACATGACCAAACTCCCGTCAATAATCGTAGATATTCCTGTACTCACTGGCACCCCTGCGTTTGGGCAGTGGTCCTCTGGCTTTTATCCTGCCGCTGACCGGGGGGCCGGGATTGATCTTTATCAATCTGGCGAGTGATCCAGCTTGTAGCCCGACGTGTGGCGGGGGGCGCCAGGTCCATCTATAAAACATTGACCACTATCAATCTCTCCTGCGTCATGCCGGTGCAGTCTTGGGGTTGTGGCTTATACCCGGACAGGAGTCATATGAACGAAACCTTGGGCCTGACAGGGGCGGCAGCTGCGCTGGGGATCGGCATGCTCGTCGGCCTTGAACGTGAACGGCACAAGGGGCGGGGGGACAGTCGCGCCTGTGCCGGATTGCGTACGTTCGCGATCACCGCGTTGCTGGGTTATGTGGCGATGCAAATCGGTGGTGGTTTGCTGGTGGGCATCATGGCGGTTTCGGTGGCCTTGCTGGTCACTGTGGCTTACTGGCGAAGCCTGGGCACTGACCCTGGTGTCACCAGTGAAGTGGCGTTATTCACGGTATTGGCACTGGGGGCGTTGTGTAACAGCGCGCCCGAACTGGCCATCGCCATCGGCGTGGTGGTGGCGGGGCTGCTGACGTATCGCCAGAAACTGCATCATTTTGCGCGCAGCCAATTGACTGAAAGGGAGATGCGCGACGGTCTGGTGCTGTTGGTCGCTGCCCTGGTGGTGTTGCCATTGGCGCCGGATCGCTTTATCGGCCCCTATGCCGCCATCAATCTGCGCACCATTTGCACCCTGACGGTGTTGCTGATGGCCGTCGGGGCGGTCGGGCATATTGCCGTTCGTACCCTGGGTGCCCGTTACGGCTATGTGGTCAGCGCCATCGCCTCCGGGTTTGCTTCCAGCATCGCGACCATCGCCGCGATGGGGCACCTTGTCGCCAAGGAGCCAGGCAACATCAAAGTCTTGAGTGCGGCAGCGATGCTGTCCAACCTGGCGACCATCATTCAGGTCGGCCTGATCCTGGGGGCGGTCGACATCGGTCTATTGCGCTACATGTGGGGGCCGCTGTTGTTGGGTGCCGCCGCCACGGCGCTGTATGGCTTGAGCCTGATGTTGCCCAAACCTGCGAGTGGCGACAATCAGCCGGTCAAGGTCGGCGGTGCGTTCAACCTCAAGCTGGCGTTGGTCATCGCACTGACCATGACCGGCGTTACCTTTGTGTCTTCGATGGTGCTCAATCACTTTGGCGAAGTGGGCGTGATGGTCACGACGACGCTCACCGGTTTCGCCGATGCCCATTCTTCGACGGCGTCCATTGGCGCCCTGGCCAAGGCCGGACTGTTGCCGTTCGACGCCATTGCCGGGCCCACGCTGGTTGCCATCAGCAGTAACTCCCTGAGCAAATGCCTGGTGGCCTGGGTCAGCGGTGGGCGACGGTTCGCCGCGTATGTCATTCCCGGCCAGGTCTTGCTGACGTTGGCGATGTGGGTGGGCATGTTGCTGCATTAACGGGCATCCGAGCGCTGTAGCTGACAAAGATCAAGTCGCCCGAATCTGCCGCGATCACTCTAGGGTTCTACTCATTGCATCGAGATGGCCGCGTGCCGAGGTGTCCCATGTCGCAGACTCAGCGTTTACTGTTGATCGCCCCCCATTCCATGACCCGTACTCCGGCGTTCGACCGGGCCGCCGCGTTGGCCCGCGCGATGCAATCGCCGCTGCACATCGTGGCATTCGATTACCTGCAGGCCTTGGCCGTCGCCGGCCTGTTCGCCCCCGAGCAAATTGCCCAGGCCCGGGAAGGCTATTTGCAAACCCATCGGCAATGGCTTGCCGAGCAAGCCCATTTGATAAGCAAGCACGGCGTCGAGGTCACCAGCGAGGTGGTGTGGGTACAGCACCCTTACGAGGAGATCCTGCAATTCGTCAACGAGATGTCGCTGAGTCTGATCATCAAGGACGCCCAGGAAGAGTCGGCGTTGAAACGGGTGTTTTTCACTCCGCTGGATTGGCAGTTGTTGCGCGATTGCCCGGTGCCGGTGCATCTGGTGACCAACGCCCGGAACGCGCGGCCACGTAACGTGCTGGCCATCGTCGATGTGCTGCGCAGCGAAGAGCAGGACCTGGTGTTCAATGACCAGATTATCGACGCCGCCACCAAGCTGGCTGAACAGTGTGAGGCGCAGATCGAGTTGGTGCATGCGTATGACTGGACAGCCGTGTATGCCCTGGACATGGGCGTTGGCGCACTCCCGTTGGCCTCCGGTCTTTACGAAGCCATGGGCACGGCGCAACACCAGGCGTTCACGGCGCTGGCCGAGCGTCACGGCGTGCCGTCGCAGCGTCGGCACTTCATCGAAGGTGCGCCAGTGCCGAGTATTTGCAAGTTCGTCGAGGACCATCACACCGATGTCATTGTGATGGGGACGGTGCAGCACTCGGGGTTGAACAAGCTATTGGGGACCACTGCCGAACAGCTCTTGCACCGAGCCCCTTGCAGTGTGCTGGCGATCAAACCCGACAGGTCGTTGTAACCCTGAACGTAGACTTGCCCCACGGCGGACCGTTGGCCGGTACGTCGTGGGGCAATCGGCTTTTATGACATATACAGACGATGGATGACCTGACGACTGTCGTTGGGGTCATTGTGCCGCTCGAAACCCATGGCTTTGGCCAGGTCGCGCATGGGGGTATTGCTTGCAGCATCGATCGAATACATCTGATTAAAGCCGTTTCTGCGGGCGGCCTTGATCAGATGCTCCATCAAGGCGGTGCCGAGGCCCAGATGCTGCCATTCATCGGCGACTGTCACCGCGCACTCACACTCATGTTCCGACGTGGCGGCGTAGCGGCTGATGCCGATTTCGATCAATTTGCCGTTTTCGTGAACCAGCGCAATGTAAGCCATGCGCTGTTTGTTATCGGTGTCCATCAACTGATCGAGCATGGCGGCGCCGGGCTCGTTGATCTGCGCGAGAAAACGCATGTGCCGGGACTCGGGCGACAGGCGCTTGATGAAGGCGTATTCAAGTTCGCGGTCCTTTTCCAGCAGTGGCCGGATCAGCACATGGCGGCCGTCCTTGAGCGCTTCGATCCAGTATTTTCCGGGGACTGCGGCATAGGCGGCCGCGGCCCGATCATTATGGTCTTTGACAGTGAGCATGGATGATCCTCCATCTTGTTTGAAAGGTCGGTGCGTATTCACCCATCACGCGGTTGATTCCTTTCTACGCCACTGGCAGCCCTTGAATCTGATCTGGATCAGACACCCGTCACGAGGGCGTTCATTTGCGGGTATTTGATGTAAATCAACCTCGGGGAGGGGGCAACGGGCGCAGTCTTGGCCCATGCCGGCGGGTAAGGGACCGGTTTCGAGCGGAGGTGTGAGATGGGGCAATATCAACGTTTGTTACTGATCGCCGACCGGACCCTGCATCAGTCTCCTGCCTTGCTCCGGGCCGTCGCGCTGGCCAAGGCGAGCGGGGCCGCGCTGGATGTGCGGGCCTTTGTCGATCCGGCACCGATTGTTCATTTATGGGAAGAAAAAATCGACGAGGCGGGGTATCAGCGTTATTTGCGCCACTGTCATCGTTGGGTGGCCGACGAGGTCGAGCGGCTCAGCGGGCAGGGCGTGGACGTAACGGTTGAAGCGGTCTTCACCACCCATCCGCTGCTGGATATTTTGAAGACAATCGAAGACCTCAAGCCCGACCTGCTGATCAAGGATGTCACCCTGGAACCGGCGCTCAAACGGGTGTTCATCACTCCGCTCGATTGCCATCTGCTGCGCGAATGCACGATCCCCGTGCACCTGGTCAATCAGGTCCGTTACGGGTTGCCGCACCGGGTCGTGGCCGCCGTGGACCCGTTCGATCCGGCGACGCAAATCAGTGGCCTGAACGACACCATCATCCAGACGGCCAACGCACTGGCGCTGCAATGCGATGCACCGCTGCACCTGCTGTACGCCTACGACTTGTCGCCGGCGTTCAATGGCGATGCGCCGCTGATCGCCGGTGGCTGGGGCATGGACTTCGTCGAGGAGCTGCGCGAATCCCTGCACCGGGCGTTTATCACCCTGGCGGATCGCTACGGTGTTCCTCCCGAGCGTCGGCACTTTGTCATGGGCCTGCCGGTGCCGGTGATCAGCGAGTTTGTCGAGCAATACCTGGCGGATGTGGTGGTGATGGGCACTGTGCATCGCGTGGGGATCGACCGGTTGATTGGCAGCAACACCGAGCGGGCGTTGTACTCGGTACCGGGCAGCATTCTGGCGGTCAGGCAGCCGGGTTCGAGCGTCGCGCGGTAAGCCGATCGCTGGCCGGCCATTAGTTGATAAAAATCAGAGCCGCCTGGCGAGAGCCCCCCGATACTTGAGCCACAACCTGAAGCTATCCAGATGAGGTGGGTGAGGGTGAAAATTCAACGTTTGCTATTGATTGCCCCGACCGAAATGGTCCGCACCCCGGCGTTCGATCGGGCGCGGGCCCTGGCCTGTGCAACCGGTGCGATGCTGCACATTGTCGCTTTCGATTATGTCCAGGCGCTGGCGGCGGCCGGCCTGTTTGACCACGACGCCATGGCCCAGGCGCGGGAGGGTTACTTGCAGGTACATCGTCAATGGCTGGAGCAGCAAGCCCGGTTTCAACGACGCGAAGGCGTGCAAGTGAGCACTGAAGTGGTGTGGGCCAGACCAACCCTGGCGCATCTGCTGGAGTACGTGAATGACTTCCATGCAGACCTGGTGATCAAGGACACCCACCGCGTATCAGCGCTCGATCGCGCCTTCCATCGTCCGCTGGACTGGCAGTTGCTGCGCGACTGTCCGGCGCCCTTGCACCTGGTCATCGATGCCACAAATCCCAAGCCGTTGAGCATACTGGCGACCATCGACTTGTCCCATCTGGAGGAACTGACCCAGGGGCTCAATGACCGGATTCTCGACTTGGCTTCGAGCCTGGCCGAATCTTGCGGCGCCACCTTGCACCTGCTCAATGTCAGCGGCTGGTCGGAGTTGGGGGAGGCGCAAGTGAATGTGCCGACGGCGACTCTCGATGGCAGTTTGGAAGACGCCGTCAACGATGCCCAGTTGGAGGCCTTTGAAGCGCTTGCCGAACGCTACGGAGTCGAGAAACAACGGCGCCATCTGCTGCCTGGCATCCCTCCCAAAGTCATTGCCCATTTCGCGCAACAACATGCCTTCGACATGGTGGTGCTGGGAACGACCTACCATCGCGGGATCGATATATTCATCGGCAGTACGGCGGAAAGCGTATTGAACCGGTCGCCTTGCAGCCTGACGATCATCAAGCCATTGCCGCGGCTCGACAAAGAAGATGAACCAGTGTGACCTCGATTGATAAAAATCAACTGCCCACAAGCGCAAAGGAGCGATCAATAGTGCTCCATGAATGCTCAAGGAAACGGCCATGCGAATGACATTTCTCGGTGCTGCGGGCACGGTCACGGGTAGCAAGTATTTGCTGGAACATCGCGACCAGCATGTGCTGATCGATTGCGGTCTGTTCCAGGGCTATAAACAACTGCGCTTGCACAACTGGGACCCGTTCCAGTTGCCGGTTCGCGACCTCGAAGCCATTGTGCTGACCCACGCTCATCTGGATCACAGCGGCTACCTGCCGGTGTTGGTGCGCAACGGTTATCGCGGCCCGGTGTATGCGACGCCAGCCACCTGTGAACTGGTGAAAATCCTGCTGTGCGACAGCGGCCGCTTGCAGGAAGAAGAGGCCGAGTTCGCCAATCGCCACGGCTTCTCCAAACACTCTCCGGCCTTGCCGCTGTACACCGAGCAAGACGCCGAGCGGGCATTGAAATTGCTGCGGCCGGTGCAGTTGCACCACCGGGTCGACATTGTCCCGGGGATGAGCATTCTGTTGCGCGGTGCCGGGCATATTCTGGGCGCAGCGACCGTGGAAGTCGTCGCCGATGGCATGACCCTGGTGTTTTCCGGGGATCTGGGGCGGCCGAACGATCCATTGATGTTTGCCCCGGAGACGATCGAGCAGGCCGATTATCTGCTGGTGGAGTCGACCTATGGTGACCGCCGGCATCCCGACGAATCCCCGGAAGATCAACTGGCCGAGGTCATCACCCGTACCGCGCTGCGCCATGGCATCACGCTGGTGCCATCGTTCGCGGTCGGTCGCGCGCAGTTGCTGATGTATCACCTGTATCGCTTGCAACAAAAACGCGCGATTCCCGATCTGCCGATCTACCTCAACAGCCCCATGGCCACCGACGTCACACGCTTGTACCAGCGCTTTCGCAGTGAACACCGGTTGTCCCTGGAAGAGTGCGAAGGCATGTGCCGTGTCACGCGTTTTGTGCGCTCCACCAGAGACTCCATCGACCTGGACCAGCAGCGCACACCCGCGGTGATCATCGCCGCCAGCGGCATGGCCACTGGCGGGCGGGTGCTGCACCACCTCAAGGCGCTGGCGCCCAACCCGCTCAATACGCTGCTGGTGCCGGGCTTTCAGGCGGGCGGCACCCGCGGCGCGCAGATCATCGCAGGCGCCCCGTCGGTACGTATTCACGGCAAAGACGTGCCGATCCGCGCCGAAGTGGTGCCGATGGAAACCCTGTCCGCACACGCCGACTGCGATGAAATCATGCTGTGGCTGCGCGGCTTCAAGCGGCCACCGAAACACACCTATGTGGTACATGGCGAACCCAATGCCTCGGATGTATTGCGCCGGCGCATCAGCCTGGAGCTGGGCTGGTCGGTCTCGGTGCCGGAGTACCGCGACAGTGTGGAGCTGACGGGGCCTCTTTAGTGCTCTGGCCACTACAGAAAAGGGGCTCTAAAAAAAGCCCCTGGCCGATTTGTTTCGCCACGCGAGCCGTCTATTTCGAGAACTTTCGTGCCCCGGCCACGCAAAGAATCACCGCCACGGTCACCCCCAGCATGGCAACGCTGACCTGCTCGTGCAGCAACGTGGCCGCCAGTGCCAGGCCAAAAAACGGCTGCAGCAACTGAAGCTGGCCGACGGCGGCAATCCCGCCCTGAGCCAGCCCGCGGTACCAGAACACAAAGCCAATCAACATGCTGAACAGCGACACGTAAGCCAGGCTCAACCACGCAGGCGGGGTAATTGCCGAGAGCGAAGGCGGGGCCAGCAACCAGGTCAACGGCGCCATGACGGGCAGCGACAGCACCAGCGCCCAGGAAATCACCTGCCAGCCTCCCAG
Source organism: Pseudomonas sp. GW821-FHT01E10 (assembly GCF_059422365.1). Taxonomy (NCBI): domain Bacteria; kingdom Pseudomonadati; phylum Pseudomonadota; class Gammaproteobacteria; order Pseudomonadales; family Pseudomonadaceae; genus Pseudomonas; species Pseudomonas sp. GW821-FHT01E10. The sequence continues at coordinate 50,813 of NZ_JBWKWT010000012.1, read as the reverse complement.
AGTCTTGGAAAGCTTCGCACCTTCGGCATAGCCCAACCCGCACGCCAGGATCGCCAGCAACATCAGAATGTCTCCCGCAGGAGAGGCCGTCAGGCCTTGGGAGACGGCAAACCCCACCACCAGCAGGCTGCCCAGCACCGAGAAGAACCAGAACACCGGCCGGGGCCGCTCGCCGCCGCGCCAGACCCCGAACGCTGCGGTGGCGAGCGGCAACAGGCCAACGAAGACGATGGAGTGCGCAGACGTTACATATTGCAGCGCCAGCGCGGTCAACAGCGGAAACCCTAATACAACGCCCAGGGCCACGATGGCCAGGGAGAGCAACTGATGCCTGGCCGGGCGTTTTTCCTTGAACAGCAACAGCAAGCACAGCGCCACAATGGCAGCGATACTGGCCCGGGCAACCGTCAGGAAGACCGGGTCGAACTGTAGAACGGCCACCCGTGTCGCCGGCAGCGAGCCGCTGAAGATGAGCACGCCAATGAACCCGTTGAGCCATCCGCTCGCGGTCTTTTCCGTGGTGTGCTGTTGCAGGTTCGATGTGCGTTCCATTCTGGATCCCCTTCATGCTCAGGTTGCATGGAAGGCATCGTATGGACGAAACTCAATACAATCAAAATATTGTCATGGATACATCTGCTCATGCCTCGTTCCCGCTACAAATCACTGGTGGATACGTTTGCCGCGGATATTCGTTCAGGGCGCCTGTTGCCGGGCACACGCTTGCCGACTCACCGTCAGTTGGCGACCACGGAAGGCCTGGCCCTGGTGACGGCTAGCCGGGTCTATGCGGAGCTGGAAGCCATGGGCCTGGTCAGCGGGGAGACGGGGCGGGGGACGTTCGTCAGGGAAACCTCGTGGTCGCCCAACCAGGCTATCGATCAACACAGCGTTGCCGCCGGCATGACCGACCTGAACTTCAACTATCCGGCGCTACCCGGGCAGGCAGAACTGTTGCGCAATGCCCTGCGCCAACTCGCCTCGGCCGGTGATCTGGAAGCGTTGCTGCGCTACCAGCCTCACGCCGGGCGACCCCATGAGCGCGCCGCTGTGGCGCGCCATCTGCGCGTTCGAGGGCTGACGGTCGAGGCTGAGCAAGTGCTGATCGTCACCGGCGCCCAGCAAGGGCTGGCCGTGACGATGATGGCGCTGTTGCAACCCGGTGACGTGATTGCCGCGGACGCGTTGACCTACCCGGGGTTCAAGGCCCTGGCCGACACACTGCACCTTGAAATCGTGCCCATTCCGGTGCTCGATCACGGGCCTGATCTGCAAGCGCTGGAAAGCCTGTGCCGGCATCGACGCGTGCGGGCTGTGTACACGATGCCGACCCTGCACAATCCGCTGGGCTGGGTGATGAGTGCCGAGCAAAGGGAATACCTGGTGACGATTGCGCGCCAGCATGGGCTGCTGATCATAGAAGACGCCGCTTACGCCTTCCTCGCCGAAAATCCACCCGCGCCGCTGGCGGTACTCGCCCCCGAGAGGACGATTTATGTGTCAGGGCTCTCCAAAAGCGTGGCCACCGGACTGCGCGTCGGCTTCGTCGCCGCCCCCCTGCAGAACGTGCCCGCGCTGGAACGCACAATCAAAGCGACCACCTGGAATACCCCGGGTGTGATGACGGCGATTGCCACCACCTGGCTTGACGACGGCACCGTCATGCAACTGGAAGCCGAAAAGCGCCGGGACGCGCAGGCCCGGCAAATCGTGGCCGGCGAGGTACTGGCGGGGCTGCGCTGTATTCGCCACCCCTCGTCGTATTTTCTTTGGCTGCCATTGTCGGAAGACGCACGGGCCGACCAGATCGCCATGGCGTTGATGCGGGAAAACGTCTCGGTTTCAACCGCCGAACCGTTTGCCACGTCGGCCAACGTTCCACATGCGTTTCGCCTGGCGCTGGGCTCCGTGGAGATGGGGGCGCTCAGGGAGGTGCTGGAGAAAGTGAAGTGGGTGGTTGGGGCTTATACATAGTCTCGTTATTACCGAAGAGTATGTGCCTGCGCCGTAGTGGTCAGTAGAGAGCCTTTATTCCAACAACTAGCGCATTACAATCTCACTGAATTTGACGGTAAGCGTCTCATCATTCCCATCTCGAAACACCAACTTGATCGCTGGTGTTTTGCTGAGTTTGCTGTTGCTCTGCTGGAAGATCAGCGTAACGCGTGTAGGTACGTTGCGAATCAGCTGAAAGCGCAGCCAGGCGTTGTCCTCGACCTGGCCCACCCGGATCGACTCGAACTTCAGTGGACCGCCAGACTCGTCGAATAGCCGGGTGCCGTCGTCGAAGCGAAAGCTGCGGTCTACGTTCAGATTGGTCAGTTCAAAAGTGCAGGTGGGCAGACGGCCGATGTTCTCGCAACCCTCCAGTTCGATGCGAATGTTATCCAGCACTTCCATGCGTTTGCCGAGCAGGTTGTTGCCTTCGTTTTCGACTATTTTGGCTTGCAGTTTGGCGAACTCGAAAGAGGGCTTGGCGTATTCGGTGCCTAGGATGAAGAAGCCGAAAGACAAGCCGGCGATCATGAAAAACTGCAACGCGCCGCGGAGCATCGGCGTGAAATTACGAATCTGCCAGCCGATTGAAACGGCTCCCAGAAATATGAATGCACTCACCAGCAGGACCACGTTTTTCCAGCTGATGAAGCTGAAACCGAACACGCTCGGGTCCGGCACGGCATAGGTGATTAACGCCCACATGGCGCCCAGCACGACGCTGAGGCCTGCCATGCCGCGGGTGATCAACGAGGTGAATTTCTGAGTGCGGGTAAGCGGTATTGCTGAGTCTTGCTGGGATATCACGGTGCTGATTCCTTGTTCCGTAGCCGATCGTCCGTCCTTGAAGGTGACTGTCAGGCTGTAGCAATATAAAACCTTGAGAAATCAAGGTCAGAGCCTGGTTGTGGCAGGGGGCCATTATCCAGTAATGGCAGGCTGGGTAAAGACGTGGGAGCACCAATCACGAGTAGGTGAATGGCTCAAGAAAAATTTGCGGATCAATCCAGAGTCTTAAACCGTAAGGAATGACTGAATAGCCGTCGTAGCGACCCGAGAAGGTATTAGACGCAGCGAACTCTAAAAAACGACCACGTTTATCGTTAACGACGCGTATACCCGGGCAATCGAGCATTGAGTACCGCACTATTGGGTTTGGTAGCGGAGCCGCCCACAGCTGGACTTCAACATCGCAATCAAATTGCCAAATGGTCAATTGCAGTCTGACAGCGCCCTGTTCGACGATGTACTGGTGCGAGATCCCGGACTCTCCTTCAGAAGGAGCAACCCCAAGTACGTTGAAAAGGTCAAACGGGTCCCATATCAGCGGTGGCATTGCACTTTCCTTTATCGAAGAGCAGTTCGGGTTGTTTCACGCCCCATCGAGCCCAAATTTTTTGGAGTCCAGGCGTCGCTGTTAGCGTTATCTACAATGGGGTTCCTGGACTCCGAATACCTCATCCATCACTGGTCGATCATGGGTTAGTAAAAAACGCTGATGTTTCTGATACAGCTGCGCCAGGGCAGTCCTGTTCGGTCCGACGACATCCATGCCGCGATCATCGTAGGGAAATGCCATAACCTGCAGGTTCAGGTTGAAAAAGTAGATGTCACAAAACGGGCGGGGCCGAATGTCTCCAATGTCCTTCGCCAATGCACACCATAGAAAGTTCTGAAGTAGCGACAATGGGGCATGAAAGGCGACATTTGCCCAATGCTCTTCTTCATGTTCATTAAACCAATTGTCCGGATGAATGGGGTTAAGCCATCGGGAATGATTCGAGGGGATCTTGATACCGGCCGCCCGAAGCTCCGCTAGAACAGGTCGGTGTGCAAATGGATTTGCTCTGGAACGAACACGAAGACAGACAACGAGCGATCCTTCCTCGGAGAATATGTCCTCGCAAATGCACCGTGCTTTTTGAAGCGCCAGGAGAAACTGTTCAATGGCAGTTCCCTTTTCGGAAAGGCTGAATCGCAAACCTCCCGGGTAGGAATAGAACAGTGGCCGTTCGAAGGCTTTTCTTTCGTAAACCTCGTCAATTTCACGCTGTAGGTTCACTACTTTACGGTCCTTCGTAAGAGGAGTTAGTAAAAGGGAGTCGGCGGCCAAGAGCACAACTTTAGGCACATCGGGCTTTCCGGCGAGTCCAAAGACCCGTGGGGCCGGGCTTTTGAGGAGCAGGGGCTCTGCTGGGCTGGAATAACCCTCGAATATTTGCTTAAGTCCAGCTATCGCAGCCACACGGGTGCTGCACTTCAATCCCTGAAGGGCATTCCACCCGGAGAATTCCATGTCTCTTCGATTCCCGCGTTTAGCCGCATTGCTCGCCATCCTCACGATCGGCGTCTTGCCCTGTGCCCAAGCCGTTGAATACACCCGGGTCAACACCACCGCCAGCAAGATCTCCTTCACCTATAACCAGTTCGGCTCCAGGGTGTACGGCACCTTCGGCAAATTCGACGCCACGCTCGATTTCGACACGGCAAACCCCACCGCGGCCCATGCCAGGATGACCATCGACCTTGCCAGCATCGACGCCGGCAGCAGCGATGCCAATACCGAGCTGCAAAAGCCTGCCTGGTTCAACACGGCGGACTATCCGGTGGCGACCTTTGAATCGACTCGGGTAAAAGCGCTGGGCAATCAACGCTATCTGATCACCGGCAAACTTAACCTCAGGGGCATGACGCGCGAGTTGCAGGTGAAGGTGCTGTTGAAGCCGGAGCAGGCCATCGGGATTTTCGATGGCAACATCATTCTCAAACGCAGTGACTTCAAGATCGGGGAGGGGGAGTGGGCCGATACGGTGGTCTCCAACGACATCGACATCCGCTTCCGCATCGTCGCGCCGCAGCGTTGATTTTCCTGCGAGGGGCTCGATCTGTGACAATGGCCGGGCTGATGTTCAGTAAGCCTTGATCCGGAGTCAGAAACGCAATGCCCCAGCTCACCCACTTTGCCACTCCATGCCCGGAGCCCATCAACAGCCAGATTCTGCAGATGGTCGTCGACAACCTGACCGACATCAGCATGGTAGGCATCGCGCCGAGCAACCCGTTGTACAACGTCTATCAATACGCGGTGGGCTATGAGGTTCATCTCTACCTGGAAGCGCTCGGCGGCGCCAAAGGCATTGCGGTCGAGTTGATCGTCGCCATGGATGATGAAGATCCCGAGAAGGTCATCGGGTTTTTGCTGTACCTGCCGGTCAAGGACGATCCCGAGGCCTGCGGCGTGGCGTACATGGCGGTGCAGGCCAGTCACCGGCGACAGGGTGTCGCGCGGGCGATGCTGCAAGACATGCTCGGTCGCTACCCCCATGCCGAGTTGACATGCACCGTCGCCAAGGTGCCCTGGTTCGAGTCGATGGGTTTTCAAGTGCTGGGCGTGCGCGGCACTCAGGTGCTGATGAACACCCGGGATCACGGCACCGAAGGCCTGATGGGCCTGTTGGATGTCACCTCGATCTACAGTTCTTTGGAGGTGCGGCAGATACATACGTATCTGCTGCAAAAACACGGCAAGCGGGCAATGATCGATGCGGAAAAGCAACGCGACCGGCATCTCGACCAAATGACGCGCAACGCCAAGGCGTTTGTGCTGGATCGTTTGAGCAAAAACGCCGAGCGCGGGCCTCGTCCCGTCTAGACTGTCGAGTCCTTTCGGGCGCGCAGGCTGGCCGAGGCGTGATATTCTGTCGCATTAACTTGGTTTGACTTATTCGGTTCGTACGTCCACAGACGTGCGGCAGAATCAATGTCGCTCAAGTAGCTGAGCCAATAATGATAAGAAGTCAGTGCACGAGGGACATATAACTGAGGTCGATGGAGACACGTCGGCCTTGTGTGCCCACCTTCAAATCTTTCTGAATGCAGAAACCCGCGGCACGCTGCCTGCGTACCCGTGAACCTGGGTTGCTCATGAATGAGGGTTGGAGGCGGATGGCGTTTATCATAGGTGCTACAAATGTTTAAGAAACTGAACACAGCCCTGCTGGGGCTGGCTTTGTCGATGGGGATCACGTCCGCTTACGCGGAGGCAAAGAAAGTCGATGTGCTGCTCATTGGCGGCGGCATCATGAGTGCAACGCTGGGTGTATGGCTCAATGAGCTGGAACCCGACTTGTCGATGGAAATGGTAGAGCGCCTCGATGGCGTCGCCCTGGAAAGCTCCAACGGCTGGAACAACGCCGGTACCGGTCACTCCGCCCTGGCCGAGTTGAACTACACCCCGGAAGACGAGAATGGCAAAGTTCAGATCACGAAAGCCGTTGAAATCAACGAAGCCTTCCAGATCTCCCGTCAGTTCTGGGCCTGGCAAGTTCAGCAAGGCGTGCTGAAGAACCCGCGTTCGTTCATCAACTCCACTCCGCACATGAGCTTTGTGTGGGGCGATGACAACATCAAGTTCCTGAAGAAGCGCTACGAAGCCCTGCAAGCAAGCCCGCTGTTCGCCGGCATGCAGTACTCCGAAGACCCGGCAGTGATCAAGAAATGGGTTCCGCTGATGATGGAAGGGCGTGACCCGAACCAGAAAGTCGCGGCCACCTGGAGCCCGCTCGGTAACGACATGAACTTTGGCGAGATCACCCGCCAGTTCGTCGCGCACCTGCAAACCACGCCGAAGTTCGACTTGAAGTTGTCTAGCGAAGTGCAAGACATCACCAAGAACGCAGACGGCAGCTGGCGCGTCAGCTACAAAAACCTGAAAGACGGCACCAAAACCGAAACCGACGCCAAGTTCGTGTTCATCGGCGCGGGCGGCGGTGCACTGCACCTGCTGCAGAAGTCCGGCATTCCTGAAGCTCAGGAATACGCAGGCTTCCCGGTTGGCGGCTCGTTCCTGGTCACCGATAACCCGGCCATCGCCGAACAACACCTGGCCAAGGCCTACGGCAAAGCCTCCGTTGGCGCACCGCCAATGTCGGTTCCGCACCTGGACACCCGTGTCCTGGACGGCAAGCGCGTCATCCTGTTTGGCCCATTCGCGACCTTCAGCACCAAGTTCCTCAAAGAAGGCTCGTACCTGGACCTGCTGAGCACCACCACCACGCACAACGTGTGGCCAATGACCCGCGTCGGCATCAAGGAATACCCACTGGTCGAGTATCTGGCAGGCCAACTGATGCTGTCTGACGAAGACCGCATGAATGCCCTGAAAGAATACTTCCCGAATGCCAAAGCCGAAGACTGGCGCCTGTGGCAAGCCGGCCAGCGCGTGCAAATCATCAAGCGTGATGAAGCCGCCGGTGGCGTGCTGAAGCTGGGTACCGAAATCGTTGCTTCGCAAGACGGCACCATCGCCGGCCTGCTGGGCGCATCGCCAGGCGCATCGACTGCCGCACCGATCATGCTGACCGTGCTGCAGAAAGTGTTCAAGGACAAGGTTGCCACCCCAGCCTGGCAGGAAAAACTGCACCAGATCGTGCCAAGCTATGGCACTCAGCTGAACAACAGCCCTGAGAAAGTGGCTCAAGAGTGGGCTTACACCGCCAAGGTGCTGGAGCTGACTCCGCCGCCGGTGATTGGTCAGGTGGCGACTCCTGCTGCTCCGGCTGAGAAGCCTAAGGCTGTGAAAGAGAATGCTGCGACGGATATGGCTCTGTAACTAGAGGCCCTGTCAAAAGCCCACTGAACCGGTGACGGTCAGTGGGCTTTTTTGTGTCTGCGAAGATATCGCCGATACAAAACGACACCCATGAAAACCGAAAGCAACCCAACCCCCGCATTACCCAAAAGCCAAATTGCAAAGTTTCGACTTTGGTCTGCCTCACTCTCGTAGAACGGCCCAAAGTAGCCAGACACTGCCACGAATATCAAGTTAAACGCTCCAATGGCCAGGGCAACAATAAGAATGACGAACAACGCCCCTTTAACAGTTTTCATATGACCTTCCCAAACCATATTTCCTTCGACTCGTGGTAGTCGGAGAAGCTGCCCTCAATGGAAAACCCCAACTGAATACGAGGGTAGCTCAGCCAGTCCGTGAGTCTACGTCCGTTCCATAGATCAATATGATCGCCGCTGCGATTGCCGAAGGTCTCGTTTCCTCGGCGCCAGAAATCCTTGAAGAAAATGATGCCTTGTTGCCCTTCAAGATCATCTTCGAAGTCCTTTGGCTTTATCTTTTTGATGGCGTGCATACCGGGAATTTTGGCTTGGCTTAACGCTTGCGCTATTTCTTCTGCTGCCAGTACATGCCCTTCGCTCTTGGGGTGCTGCCAACAGTGGCGGACATCCTTGAGCTTGCCGAGATCAGCACCTGCCCGGCGTAGTGCCACGCCGAGGTTGATAGCACACTGATCACTGAAGTTTTTGGCGCCGTTGGTTCTGCACGGAGCTGCGTCTCCAAATATTTCTGGGTGGTTTTTCCATAACGTGTCGAATGTGAGGCACCCTGCCTTCTCCCTGTGGCCCTTTAATCCTGACGGCTAGCCTAGCAGAAGGCCCTGTTTGCTGAAGAGACCTCTCAGAGGTCAATGGAAAAATCGGAATTCCTTCATCATGCCGTAGGGAAGGGCAGTCTGTGGCAAGCCGGTCAACGCGTGCAAATCATCAAGCGTGATGAAGCCGCGGGTGGCGTGCTGAAGTTGGGTACCGAAATCGTTGCTTCCGCTGACGGCACCATCGCCGGTCTGCTGACCGTGCTGCAGAAAGTGTTCAAGGACAAGGTTGCCACCCCAGCCTGGCAGGAAAAACTGCATCAGATCGTGCCTAGCTACGGCACTCAGCTGAACAACAGCCCTGAGAAAGTGGCTCAAGAGTGGGCTTACACCGCCAAGGTGCTGGAGCTGACTCCGCCGCCGGTGATTGGTCAGGCAGCGGCTCCTGCTGCTCCGGCTGAGAAGCCTAAGGCTGTGAAAGAGAATGCTGCGACGGATATGGCTCTGTAACTAGAGGCCCTGTCAAAAGCCCACTGGACCGGTGACGGTCAGTGGGCTTTTTTGTGTCTGGGATTCAGCTCTGGCAGGTAGCGCAATACCTGAGTTTGGCGCGTTTTTTGTGGCGAGGGGGCTTGCCCCCGTTAGGCTGTGAAGCAGGCCTGAGGAGAGCGGTTTCACTCATCGTCATGCATCAATTCCAGGCTTTTTATCCATTTATCCGTAGCCTCAAACCTTGCGTAATACGCCTGCTTTTCTGAATCCAAAAATCTTCGCCTCCCTTACTGAACAGGGCTGCGGTTTGCGATTGCTTCCAAAACCGGCAAGGTTCCAGGTTCTATCATTTCAAGGGGGACGTTAACGAGGACCAGCTTTGCAAATTCGGGAAGTCCCATGAAGAGGATCGAGATCCGCGCGACACTGCTCATATGCGTTTCCAGCCGAAAGTAATTCATCTTCCTAGAGTATCGAACACTACAAACCTCGACCCAACTTAAATATCCGTGCTTTCGGAACACTCGGCCGAATGTAAGGCCGTGCTCCGAGACTTCGTGTCGTTCGAGAAAATAAACGGCAACTAGATAGAGTCCCAGTAGCGCAAAACTGAGAAAGCCAGCCGTTGTCCACGCAGTAGTCGTTTTATTGCTGATGATATTTGAGATAATTGCCAAGGCGGAGAATCCCAAGAGGCAAGTAAGGCCAACAATAAGGACGCCTCTCGGTAATCTCAATAGTCCTGATTCCTCAGTCGTCCGTTCCTTTATCTGCTCTTTCATGAGCCATCGAAGAATAATCAGTATCAGAAGAGTTACACTTGTCCATTGTATTATGGAAGCCAAGAATGAGTTGCTCATTGTGTCCCTCGTCGTTCTTGAATCCATATGTTTTTTGGTGCTGTGGAGTTTGTTTGAATGCTCTGAGGTTGGTGGGCGTCCCGACGCGACTGTATATCCGGTACGTGAAGCAGCATTGCCAGTCGCTCACCGTAACTTTGCCTTTGCCTTCTTCAAACATTCATCCATTGCTCTTTCTTGCACTGCTAATATCTTGTTTTGAGGTTGATAGAGTCCCGACACGGTTGTATATCCGGTACGTGATGCGGCATTGTCAGTCGCTCCCTGTAACTTTTCTTTTTCCTTCTTCAAACATTCATCCAATGCTCTTTCTTGCTCTGCCGATACATCGATTTGAGGTTGATGGTTTTCCGGGGTGGCTATATATCCACTGCTGTCATCATTGGGCTCATTGTTCTTAATGGCCCCATCCTTCAAGCGCTCCGATGAACTAGCTATTTCGCTTGAATTACTATCGTCTTTCTTGTTTTTAGTCGCAGCCTGGCTTGAGTTCTGACTGACAGTGTTGTCACTCGATGTCACGGTGTTTGCGGTGGGTGTATCACTAGCTTTATTAGATTTCAGAGGGTGGGCGGCGGGAGCGGAGACGGTGTCTAATTTAACTGTTGGCTTGTTTTTTTTTGTCGACTTATTGCTATTTTTTTGCGTTTTCTTGGCCATTGAAAAAGCAGAGTTCAGTTCTTTTTTGTTCTTGTGGATAAGACTGTCAATCGGCACGTAGCTAATAATTTGGTTGGGTTTTCTTTTGATATTTGAATTATAAAATTTCACTTGCTTCTGCGTTAGCTGGATGTCGGCAACAGGCGACAATCGAATGAGGCCAGAAATCGCCTCGCGAGCAATAGCGTATGTCAGTTGATCAAGGCTGTAAGAAAAGCTATTACTGGTTTTTGGTATGGCAGAGGGTGGTGCTATTAATTCAATGGTACTGTCATGCCTGGAGAGTATTTTTCCTGCCGCTAAATCTTTATATGTGTAAACAACATTGCATTTCGAACGAGTCCCGCCTCGGGCGTTGCTTATAGATACTGAAGATATTTCTGTACCTATTTCAATGCGGCCGCTGTAATGTCCAAATTCGATAAAGCGATCACTGTTATGAATTTCTTTCTGGGTCGCATTCTTGATGGAATTTCCCCAGTTTGAAATTTGTAATTCACCTGAAAAGTTGTTGTCTGTATCTGCATTTTCTTTGGTTTTTATTTCTGTAGGAAGCACAATAACATCTACATTGTATGCGAGGTCATAATAGTCAATATCAGGAACAATGCTCTTGTTTCTTTCGCTTGAGACTTCTGAATAATTTCTTATGTTGGCACAACTCGTCACTCCGAAAAAGCTAAAAGCCAGCACGAGTAAGGCAGTTATTTTTTTTGTCGACATGTTACCCTCCCATAATTATTGATTAAGGGCTTGCGTTGTCGTTGACGCATAACAATGATTGGGCCGAATTCGGCGATAACGAAATAATAGAAGCCTCTAGATAACTCTGCGCTACCAATTCCGACTTTTTTAAAAGTCTATATAAATCATAGGCCTATATTTTACGCCCAACCCCTTAGCTGTAATCGCGCGACTTCTGTTTTTTGACGTCAATATCCTGTTGGGTCAGATTGATCCGCAGGAGTAGGTGAAGTTCAAGACGGTATCTACGGTCACCAACTGCCTGTGCTCAACCAGTTCAGGCATATAACTGGGAGCCATGAAGTCAAGGCTCACCACTGGTCTTTCTGATCATTCTTTCCTGGCAAGGGATCAGAGGACTGGCAGCCGTGTTCAAACTGAATGTCCGCCCCCCCAGGAGAGATGCATCCGGTCCCATTATTCTGGCTTCAACAGCATGTCTACCCATCACCAACTACACTTTCTCCAGCCAGTCCGGGCAATCGTCCGGGGGCACACTCCAGGAGGAATCATGACAAGGAAAAATGTCTCCAGCCCTGAACCCTCAGCTACCGAAGCCAACGTGCTGTCGAGCCCGCCCGACATAGCTGCTCTCGCCGAGATATCCATCACTGATCCTGACAAAATGCACCCTGCGTGGATCAAGGAGCAGTTTCCCGAGTACGTGGACCCGCATGCAGGCCATGAGGCCAGGACGGTTCGCGAGATTAATCACAAAGGGCACGTTGTCCGGATCGTGACCACCTACCAGGTGGAGGTGGATGGGGCCCCGGTCCAGGCGCATCTGTTTGTGGACGATGCTGGACAGGTCCATACGCATGCCACTCCATTCGTTTCTTACGGATCGGCTCTCGATTTGATGACAGCGGTGATCGATGCCTATCCCGAGTCTTTCGCCAAGGGCAATGGCGACGGGGGAGAGCACTCCGACCATCCCGTTCACCATGATCACGGAGCACATCATGATCAGGTCTAATGCTGTCAAAGATCTCGCGGCGCTTCAGAAATACGTCGAAGGGGTGAAGCTGCTCAAGGACCCTGCGCTGAATCCCTGGCCTGGGCAGGCCAATCTCTCGATTTATGACTCCTTGGTGGCCTGGCACCACCGGGCCATGATGATTTCAACGCCTGCGGGGCAGATGGCCAGGAATGCTGCGCATGGAGGCCCATCATTTTTACCGTGGCATCGCTACTTTCTAGTGCGGCTGGAATCGTTGCTTCGCAAAGCGGTAAATGACCCACACTTTCGAATTCCATATTGGGACTGGAACACTGACGCGGAACTTCAGGACCCCAGGACATCAGTCATCTGGTCGAATCAGTACCTTGGACAGTTCGTGGACGGGAAGTGGCGGGTACGACTGATGGGTGATGGCCGCACCATGGAACTGGGCCGGGTAAACCGCCCCCTGGTGCGTTATCTGGGGGGAGGTGGGGCGCTGCCCAGCCGAGCCAATGTACGCAAGGTCATCCAGGAAAATACCCTGTATGACAAAGTGCCCTACGACGCGGCGCAATCCACCGGTGGTGCGCGCAACTACATCGAGGGATGGACTGGCAAAGAACGCATTCACAACAACGTCCATGTGTGGGTCGGCGGTGACATGGGGTTGTCGTCTTCGCCAAACGACCCGGTGTTCTTTCTGCATCATTGCAATGTCGACCGGCTCTGGGCGGCATGGCAAGCGAAGCATCCCGCCGCCGCTTACGTACCTGACGCAGCGGCTCCCGATACGCTCAAGTTCCATCGGATCGATGACCCGATGTACAGCCCTTTTCCGGAAAAGGTGACACCTCGAGATGTTCTGAATTACAGCCAGTACTACAAGTACGACACTTTGAGCGACCTGCTTTAGGCAGCATCAAGCGGGGGAGCCTCTAGTCATACTGAACGCCTGCTCTTGCAGACTCGTTTGTATCAACGCAGCCAATTGTCGGGGGGCAGGCGCCAAGTGTTCTGCCCCTCGATAAAGCACATAGCCGAGGGTCGGCAGCGGGGGTAGACCGGCAATCACGGCGAGATGCCCTGGCAGACCAATGCGGGTTCGCAACGTGAGGCCCAAACCGGCCGCAACGGCCGCCCAGATTCCACCAACGCTGGGGCTGGTCAGCGCGATTCGCCAGGGAATCCGCGCCTCATCCAGTGCCTGGGTGGCCGCGCTGCGCAACACGCAAGGGGCGTCGAACATGATCAATGGCAGGGGGGAATCGACAGAGCGGTTGATGGGGGGCGAGTCACGAGGCCCGATCCAGTGCATCTGCGTTTCACCCAGGTGCGTGGCATAGGGGGACTTGTGCCCTGTGTCCCAAGACAGGGCCAGGTCCAGGCCGCCGCTGTCGATCAATGCAAGCAGTTCGGCATTGCGCGCGATCCTGACTTCGAGGCTCACCATCGGGTACATCTTGACGTAGCGTCGCAGAATGTCGCTGAGAAAGTGTTCGCCAAAGTCTTCCTGAAGCCCCAGGCGTACCGTGGCGGCGGTCTGGCTTTCGTGCAGGGTCTGGAAAATGCTGTCGTTCAGTTCAAGCAGTCGGCGTGCATGGCTGAGCAGGGTTTCACCCACCGGCGTCAACACCAGCCCTCGACCGGATTTTGACAGCACTGGTGTGCCTACCTGTTCCTCAAGCTTCTTGAGTTGTGCGCTCACGGCAGACGTCGAGCGATTAAGCCGATCCGCCGCCTTGGCGAAGCTGTTGAACTCCACGCCGGTCACGAAAGTACGCAGCACATCAAGATCGAAGGTCGGACGGCGCATCGAATCATCCATTAATTCGGGACTAAGGCCGCTATTAAATCTGATATTCGGAATGATCGCGACTTGATAGTTTTCCCCTGTCAGTTGGATTTTCAGGAGTAGGTCTTAATGCCATTTGCACGTATTTCACTGCACCGGGGAAAGTCTGCCGAGTATTTACAGGCCCTCTCACAAGGGCTGCACGACGCCTTGGTAGAAAGCTTCGAAGTGCCGATGGCTGATCGATTCCAGGTCATTCACCAACATGAAACGGGCGAGCTGATCTTTGATCCCGACTACCTGGGCGGTCCTCGTAGTGATGACTTTGTGCTGATCGCGATTACTGCCGGTCGCCCTCGAGACATCGAGACGAAACAGCGTTTTTATCGCAACCTGGTCGAGAAACTGGGCCGAGCGCCGGGCATCGATTCTGAGGACGTGATGGTGGTGATTACCACGACAGCGGCAGATGAGTGGTCGTTTGGTGGCGGGCGGGGCAACTAGTTTTTGCTCTCAAGCCTGTATTCCGTAAATGTGGGCTATCTGTGTCTATCGGCAGCGTGGCCCGGTTGATAGGGTCCGTATTCACTTCAAGTTGATGAGGCAATAATGGACCTTACCGCCATCCCCTTTGGGACTACCGATTGGTCGAAGATCGAACCGGTCGAACATGCCGGCCAGACGGGCATGGCCTATTGGCGGACCTGCCAGTTTGGTTCAACGCGTGTGCGGATGGTTGAATACAGCCCCGGATATCTGGCCGATCACTGGTGCTGGAGAGGTCATATCCTGTTGTGCCTGGAAGGCGAGCTACACACAGAACTGGAAGATGGCCGCCAGTTCACACTGACTGCCGGAATGAGCTATCAGGTGGGCAACGATGCCGAGGGGCACCGCTCGTTTACCACCAGCGGTGCGAAGTTGTTCATTGTGGATTGATGCGTCGGATCTGATCCGTATTTTTCTTGGCTATCTGCATCTGTAATGGGATCAGCCCGCGGCTCACAATGACAGCACGGTCAGCAGTTACGCCAACCGCTGCACCGCAAACTCATAGCGTAGGAGGCCCCATGGGCAAGATGGCAATTTTCCTGGGTGGATTTCTGGTGTTGACCATTTTGATTGGTGCGCTGGCTACGATTTCTCCCGTTTAGTCTCGTCCTGCGATCAGCAAAAAGCACAACGCCTCCACACTGGGAGGCGTTGGTTTTCTTCGGACAAGCTGATGGCAGGGGGGCCAAGACCGCCTCAACGAATATGCTTGGAATAGGCCGCTTTAAGTGCCTCGGATACAAGGGCAATCAGTATCGGGGTAGAGCTGGACTGCATGTCTCTGCCGATGTCAGTTCGCCGTTCCAGCACTTTGCCAGCGTATTTGGATGCCTGGCCTTCAGACGCGAGTGATAACAGCTCTTCTTCAGTAAAAGACTTCTCATAAGCCGCGGCAAGATTTTGATTCCATTTCGGCTGGTACTGCGGAAGTAGCGCGTCAATTTCGCTCGATACGGCACTGTGTGCTTTTTCACTTCCTAACTTTTCAATGAGCATCGCAAAGGTTTGTGTTTTCTTTGCCGCCAGCAGTGCCAGTGTTGGCAGGCTGTCACCCACATGGGTTTGGGCAACAAAAGCGAGCGCTGTCTTATGCGCAAGTACTTCAGCCGTGACCGTGGTGGACAACACGATGGGCGCTACGAATGCGACCGCGACACAAAAAGACCTCATCAATTGATCTGGCTCCTTCGGTTCGCCACGTCGGTGATGCGCTACTGAGAACCCTAGTTGGGAAATACCTATATCGCTAGTGATTCGGTTCCACTTTGGCTTGAGCCAGGGCGACGTTGATGGCGTGACAGCCGTCGTGTACCCAGACTTGAAAAGCCCACTGAACCAGTAACGGTCAGTGGGCTTTTTTCACGCTGGATTGAGCGCCAGCATCACCTCAGATCAAACCGATCCAGATTCATCACCTTGACCCAGGCTGCCACGAAGTCTTTCACAAACTTCTCCTTCGCGTCGTTGCTGGCATAAACCTCAGCCAACGCCCTCAGCTGTGCATTCGAGCCAAACACCAGATCAACACGCGTCCCCGTCCATTTGAGATCGCCGGTTTTGCGGTCGCGCCCCTCGAACTCTTCATTGGCCTCAGAGACCGGTTTCCATTCCACGCCCATGTCGAGCAGGTTTTTGAAGAAGTCGTTGGTCAACGCTCCCGGTTGCTTCGTGAACACGCCGTGTTGGGTTTGGCCGACGTTGGTGTTCAGCACGCGCAGGCCACCAATGAGCACGGTCATTTCCGGCGCGGTGAGGGTCAGCAGTTGGGCCTTGTCGATCAGCAGGGCCTCGGCCGGTACGCTGTAGCGGGTTTTGAGGTAGTTGCGGAAGCCATCGGCGGCGGGTTCGAGGTAGCCGAAGGATTCAACGTCCGTTTGCTCTTGCGAGGCGTCCATGCGTCCCGGTGTGAAAGGCACCGTGATGGTATGGCCGGCATTTTTTGCCGCTTGTTCGACGCCGGCACAACCGGCCAGCACGATCAGGTCGGCCAGGGAGATTTTCTTGCCGCCGGTTTGCGCGTTGTTGAACTCGTTCTGGATGCTTGCGAGTTTCGCCAACACGCTCGCCAGTTGCTCAGGCTGGTTGGCCTGCCAGGATTTCTGCGGGGCCAGGCGCAGGCGTCCGCCGTTGGCGCCGCCGCGTTTGTCGGAGCCGCGGAAGGTGGAAGCCGCTGCCCAGGCGGTCGACACCAGTTGCGAGACGGTCAGGCCGCTGGCCAGGAGCTTGCCCTTGAGTGCGGCGATGTCGCTGTCGTTGACCAAGGCATGGTCGACCGGCGGGATCGGGTCTTGCCACAGGAGTACTTCGTTGGGCATTTCCGGGCCGAGGTAGCGGGTGAGGGGGCCCATGTCGCGGTGGATCAGTTTGAACCAGGCGCGGGCGAAGGCGTCGGCCAACTGATCCGGATTGGCGAGGAAGCGCCGCGAAATCGGTTCATAGATCGGGTCGAATCGCAGCGACAGGTCCGTGGTCAGCATGGTCGGATTACGCCGCTTGGACGGGTCGTGAGCATCCGGAATGATGCCCGCGCCGGCACCGCCTTTCGCCGTCCACTGGTTGGCGCCCGCCGGGCTCTTGGTCAGTTCCCACTCGAAGCCGAACAGGTTTTCCAGGTAGTTGTTGCTCCATTTGGTCGGCGTGGTGGTCCAGGTCACTTCCAGGCCGCTGGTGATGGTGTCGCCGCCTTTGCCGCTGCCGAAAGTGCTCTTCCAGCCCAGGCCCTGTTGTTCGAGACCAGCGGCTTCGGGCTCGGCACCGACGTTGTCGGCAGGGCCGGCGCCGTGGGTTTTGCCGAAAGCGTGGCCGCCAGCGATCAGCGCCACTGTTTCTTCGTCATTCATCGCCATGCGCCCGAAGGTTTCGCGGATGTCTATCGCCGCAGCGACCGGGTCCGGGTTGCCTTCCGGGCCTTCGGGGTTGACGTAGATCAGGCCCATTTGCACGGCGGCGAGCGGGTTCTCCAGGTTGCGTTCGCCGGGTTGTTGCGTGGCTTCTTTGTCTTTGCCGTAGCGGACGTCACCGCCCAGCCACTTGTTTTCGGTGCCCCAGTAGACGTCCTCATCCGGTTCCCAGACGTCTGGCCGACCGCCGGAAAAACCAAAGGTCTTGAAGCCCATGGACTCCAGCGCGACGTTGCCGGTGAGGACGATCAGGTCAGCCCAGGAGATGCTGTTGCCATACTTTTGCTTGATCGGCCAAAGCAGTCGCCGCGCCTTGTCGAGGCTGACGTTGTCCGGCCAGCTGTTGAGCGGGGCGAAGCGCTGCTGACCGGAGCCGGCACCGCCACGACCGTCACCGACGCGGTACGTGCCGGCGGCGTGCCAGGCCATGCGAATAAACAGTGGCCCATAGTGACCGAAGTCCGCAGGCCACCAGTCTTGCGAATCAGTCATCAGTGCATGCAGGTCTTGCTTGACCGCCGCAAAGTCCAGTTTTTTGAACGCTTCGGCGTAGTTGAAGCCCTCGTCCATAGGGTCGGACAGGGGCGAGTGCTGGTGCAGGATCTTCAGATTCAGTTGGTTCGGCCACCAATCGCGGTTCGTCGTACCACCGCCAGCGGCGGCGTGTTTGAACGGGCATTTCGATTCATTTGCCATGTGTGCGCTACCTTTGGTCGTGTTCATCCGGCTATCCGGCCCGGGGTGGGCACGCAATAGCGACGAGCGGAATCAATGACATAGGCTGCGGCCGTGCGATCAATTGATCGTCGTGGTCACACGGGAAATCCGGATAGCGGCAATCGAGTTGCCAGCACGGTGGCCCACGGCAAGCCTAGTACGTTTCCTGACTCATTCGTATCTCTTCTCAGGTCTCAACCGGCCGGCTGATGCCAGCGCTCCAGTAAGGGTAGACGCCTATAAAGCAGTCAGCTAATAGGGGGAGTATTGGGAGGTGATAGGGATAGTCTTTTATCTGAGCCGTCGAGATGGAGTCGCTGTTACGCGTTTCTTTTATCCAGCGCCGGCAAAACGTAATCTGTCGCATCGACCTTTGGATGGAACCAAACCAATGCTGCTAACCCACCGCCCCGTCAGTGCTGAAGACGTGTTGACGATTTGCGACTTTCCTCAAACGCCCCAAGAGCTTTTTTTCATGTTCCCGAAGGCACAGTACCCGCTGACGGAGGCTCAGCTGCTTGCATCGATAGCTCAACGCTCGGACTCAACGGTGGTTGAAGGGGATAATGCTGTTGTCGGTTTTGCTAACTTTTATTCGTTTGAGCGCGATGGCGTTTGCTCAATCGGCAATGTGATCGTTTCGCCCAAGGCTCGGGGGAAAGGTGTCGCGCGGTTTTTGGTGGAAACGATGGTGGGGCTGGCGTTTGAACGTCATCGGGCAAGCGAGGTGCAGCTTTCATGTTTCAACGAGAACACGGCGGGGCTGCTTTTGTATCCGCAGCTCGGGTTTGTGCCGTTTGGGGTTGAGGAGCGGGTGTCGCAGGATGGGCGCCGTGTCGCGCTGATACACATGCGAAAGACAAGCAAGTAGGACGATGGCGGCAGGTCTGAGGAGAAAATCAACTTCGCATTCGTTCCGTGTCTTGTTTACGGAACGAGCCGAAAAGGCGAGTGAGGTCACGTATGATGGGCCTTTTCCGTTGACCGCCACCCAAGGATCCACCCGATGTCTTTAAGCAAACGCGATCAGGCACACATCGAACGTCGCCTGGTCGCCACTCTGACCGAGGCGTGCGAAACAGCCAAGGCGGAAATAGTCGGGTTTTGCTGGTTGACCCACGAAATCGATTACGACGCCTTTCCATCCAGCCTGCGGGTGATCTGGGTCTTCGATACGCAGGCCCATAAGGATCAGGCGCTGGAGAGCGGGCAGGGCGAGCGCATGGTCGAACTGACGGCCGTAGCATTAAATGAAGCGGACGTTCTCGTCAGCCCGGTCGCGGCCCATGTGCAGTTTGATTCTGAAGAGCAATGTCAGCGCGCCAATGGCGGCAACTGGCAGCAACGCCTGGCGCCCAAGCGCTCGACGCGAGGTTGAGCCGTGGCCAAGGATATCGAAAATCCGTGTATTTCCGTTTGCCAGCTCAGTGGTGAACTGTGTGTCAGTTGTGGTCGCACCAAGGACGACATCAGAAAGTGGAAACGCATGAAGCGCCCGGAAAAAATGGCGGCGGCGCAGCGGGCGAGTGTGCGGTTGAAGGGGCTTCAGAAAAGGAAGGGTTGAGGGGAAATACCTGTTGAAGGTCGTATGCGATCTGTAGCAGCTGGCGAAGCCTGCGTTCGGCAGCTGCTACAACGAGTGCGTGTTTGGACACGTACCAAGCATCAGATTAAACGCTCAGTTCAGGCGTAAAACCTTGAACCCACTGGCGTCTGGCTCAGCATCAACACCACCTGCTTCCTCTGGTTGCCCTTTTCGGTTACCCATCAGGTTTTTTCTGGACGCGACGTGCCGATCATCACAAAAAGTGCTCGGGCTATCCGCTCGCTTTTGTTCCGCCAGGCGTGCCGGGTGCCGTTCTGAATAACGATCTCGCCTGCCTTTACCAGACGGCTCTGCCCGTTATCCAGCTCCAGCCACATCTCACCCTCCAGAATGATTCCGTAATCAATGGTGGCGGTGGTGTGCATGCCCGGATTTTCCGGCTCAAACGTTTCGATCAGGCCCGGCAGTGCGGCGCTCAGCTCTTCAAAAGCCTTAATGCCATCTACGAGATTCTGCATGACGGTGTCAGGCGGGAAATCAAACATGGCGATGCTGGTGCCACCCTGAGGAGGAATCAGCGACGCATAATCGAGCGTGGGATCGTGTTCCTGTGCAAGGAGTACCGGATTGGCGGGAGTGGTCCACAGTTGTGCCATCGCTTGCCCCGGGATGGAGGCAAAGGATTGCGCCCTTGGGGCATAGTCGTCGGAAACGAACACGGAATTCCCTTGTTCGTCGTGGCCGGTCACGATTCTTCTTATCTTCATTCTGGATTACTCAAAGAGGCAGTTCCTGACCCTGGCCCGTGGTGAACCAGGCCGACCCGCTGATCTGGATATCGTTGTCCATGATCCATTGTAGGTCGACGGGGACTTCGCCGGTGATGGCGCCGACGTCCGAACCCCTAAGGTTGCGCGCACACCGCCCGAAGGCAATCACGCAGCCACCGATGCGCCGAATCGGCATCCATCCGTGGATGCCACAGCATCGAAATGGTGATCGGCGGCAGCTCGAACGGCAGCTCGAAACTGTGCAGGCCGGTGCGCAGGTTTTGGGTATGTCGGGCAGGCACGGTGGCGATCAGGTCCGAGGCGCGAGCCAGCGCCAGGGCGGCCGAGAAACCGCCGACGACGGTGATGATTTCCCGCTGCAGTCCCAGCGCTTCCAACGCTTTATCCATCGGTCCTTTGTCGAGCCCGCGCCGTGAGACCAGGATGTGCCGGCCAGCGGCATAACGGGAGGCAGTAATCTCGCCCTCGCTCAGCGGATGCCCCGTGCGAACGACGCCCACGAAACGATCCTCGAACAATGCACGGGTGCGCACTTCCGGGCTGGTCGTGCCGCCAACCACACCGGTTTCCAGATCGACCGAGCCGTCGCGAAGTGCGGCGCTGTCCTTGCTCAGCTTCTGCACGAAGTGCAAACGCACGCCGGGGGCTTGCTCACCGGCGCGGGCGATCAGCGCCGGGCCGAAGTTTTCGACGAAACCGTCACTGGTGCGCAGCGTGAATGTTCGAACCAGTTGCATGAGGTCGAGCTGTTCGGCGGGGCGCAAAACCGCTTCGGCGTCTTGCACCAATCGACTGACGTGTTCGCGCAATTCAAGCGCTCGTGGCGTCGGCACCAGGCCGCGTCCGGCCCGGACCAGCAGCGGGTCGCCTGTCGTTTCGCGCAACCGCGCCAGCGCTCGGCTCATGGCCGACGGGCTCAGCCGCAGTCGTTGGGCGGCGCGGGCGACGCTGCCTTCGGCGAGCAGCACGTCCAGGGTAATCAGCAGATTGAGATCGGGAGTGGTCATGCCGCAACGTTAGCACGGTGCGGGGCTGACATGGCGTCAAACGCATCTATCAAGTGCAAATGCTGCGCCTTCCGCCTTGTCACGCACGGGCATACGCTGCTGCTCTACCTTTCAGATGTGGCCAGACAATGAAATCCATCACTCAATCAGGTTCGGTGCGCTGGGCGCTTGCGAGTCTTTCGCTATCGATGTTGATGCCTTCACTCGACACCAGCATCGCCAATGCGGGATTGCCGACGTTGGCCGAGGCGTTCGATGCTTCCTTCCAACACGTGCAGTGGATTGTTCTGGCGTATCTGCTGGCGATCACCACGCTGATCGTCAGCGTCGGACAGCTCGGCGACATGCTCGGCCGTCGGCGTTTGCTACTGGTGGGCATCGCCATTTTTACCCTGTCATCGCTGGCCTGCGGTGTCGCGCCGTCGCTTGGGTGGCTGGTCGGCGCCCGGGCGGTGCAGGGGCTTGGGGCGGCGATGATGCTGGCGCTGACCGTGGCGTTTGTCGGTGAGACGGTGCCGAAAGCGCAGACCGGCAGCGCCATGGGGTTGCTCGGAACGATGTCGGCGATCGGCACCACGCTGGGGCCGTCGCTCGGTGGGATGTTGATTGCCGGCGTTGGCTGGCAAGCGATTTTTCTGATCAACATACCGTTGGGTGTGCTGAACATCTGGCTCGCATATCGCTATTTGCCGGCGGATGTTCAGCGAGTGAAAGCGGGGCGGGTGGGGTTCGACAAGGCCGGCACGTTGTTGCTGGCGCTGACGCTCGCAGCGTACGCGCTGGCCATGACGATCGGGCACGGTGAATTTGGACCGCTCAATATCGCGCTGCTGCTGGCGGCTGTTTTCGGCGTTGGGCTTTTCATCTTCGTTGAGGCCACGGTCGCATCGCCATTGATCACATTAGCGCTGTTCCGCCAACAGGGATTGAGCGCCAGCCTGGCCATGAGCGCGCTCGTTTCGACGGTGATGATGGCGACGCTGGTGGTCGGGCCGTTTTATCTCTCGGGTGCGCTTGGCCTCGGCACGGCACTTGTCGGTTTCGCCTTGTCGGTCGGACCGTTGGTGGCTGCATTGACCGGCGTGCCGGCCGGTCGCCTGGTGGACCGTTTTGGCACTCGGCGCATGACCCGTCTCGGGCTCGCGACAATGGCGCTCGGCGCGAGTGCTTTATCAATGATGCCAGCGGGGTTCGGCCTCCTCGGTTACCTCGCGCCCATCGCGGTGATCACGGCCAGCTACGCGTTGTTTCAGGCGGCCAACAACACCGCGATCATGACCGACATCCGCCCGGACCAGCGCGGCGTGATTTCCGGCATGCTCAGCCTGTCACGCAATCTCGGCCTGATCACTGGAGCTTCGGTGATGGGCGCGGTGTTTGCGCTTGCTTCGGCGACGACAGACATCACCAGCGCGTCTCCCGCAGCCGTCGCCAGCGGCATGCGGATAACGTTTGCCGTCGCCGTGGCACTGATTCTCCTGGCCCTTGCTGTGGCCCTGTTGCCGAAGGTTTCTGACTGCTGCACTGTGTGCAGTAATGAACTGCAGTGAGCCTATATTGTTCATCTAAAATCGAATACCGATACTGCCTGAACATCGCGCAGTCGACGCTCATGGCGTTCAAGACATGGCTGGAGGCCAGATTTGCAGAGGGGCCGCCTTGGCTGCATGTGGACCGAAGCGAACTAAAACCTATGGGGCACGCCGATTAAATGTGGGAGCGGGCTTGCTCGCGAAGGCGGTGTGTCAGGCAACATCAGTGTTTACTGACACTCCCTCTTCGCGAGCAAGCTCGCTCCTACAGGTTCTGCACCTGACTGCGTTCCTTTTAGTGAGCGCCTCTGATGACAGCCGCTTGCGCCGTGCGCAACGCATGCCGATTGCCCCGGAACAACACCAGTGTCGCGATCAACCCCAGCACCGCCGCGCCACTGAGCCAGATCCCCGGCGCTGCCTTGTTGTCCAGCACATGGATCAGGTACGTACAGGCCGCCGGGGTGAAACCACCGAATGTTGCGGTCGCCAGGCTGTAGGCCAAGGAGAAACCGGTCGTACGCACTTCTACCGGCATGATCTCGGTCAGGGCCACCACCATGGCGCCGTTGTACGAGCCATACAGGAACGACAGCCACAGTTCGACAATCAGCAAGTGGCTGAAGCTGGGGTTCGCCACCAGCCACGACAGCGCCGGATAAGCCGTGAGGATCGCCAGAATCGTCGCGCCCAGCAGCAGAGGTTTGCGGCCGATCTTGTCGGAAAGCGCGCCCATCACCGGCAGCCAGAAGAAGTTCGACAGGCCGATGCACACCGTCACCAGCAACGCATCCAGATCCGACAGATGCAGCTCGGCTTTGCCGAAGGTCGGGGTGTAGGCGGTGATCAGGTAGAACGACACCGTGGTCATCACCACCAGCGCCATGCCGGCGAGGACGATGCCGAAGTTCTGACTGATCGAGCGGACGATGTCCCGCAGGGTAGGGCGGTGTTTGCGTGCCTGGAATTCCGGGGTTTCTTCCAGCGAACGGCGGATCACGAAGATCGCCGGCACGATCATGCAGCCGATCAGGAACGGCACGCGCCAGCCCCACTCACCCATTTGGTCGGGGCTCAGCCAGTGGTTCAAACCCACGCCGAGCAGGCCGGCGAATACCACCGCGGCTTGCTGGCTGGCGGACTGCCAACTGACGAAGAAGCCTTTGCGGCCCGGTGTGGAGATTTCGGCGAGGTACACCGACACACCGCCCAGTTCCACGCCTGCTGAAAAGCCCTGCAACAGACGACCGAACAATACGATCAGCGGCGCCGCGACGCCCAGCGTGGCATAACCCGGCACACCGGCAATCAGCACTGTGCCGGCGGCCATCAACGCCAGTGTGATGATCAGGCCTTTGCGGCGGCCGTGGCGGTCGATGTAGGCACCGAGGAAAATCGCCCCCAGCGGACGCATCAGGAAACCGGCCCCGAAAGTGGCCAGAGACAGCATCAGGGAAGCAAACGCGCTATCGGCGGGAAAGAAGGTTTTGGCAATGGCCGTGGCGTAAAAGCCGTAGACCATGAAGTCGAACATTTCGAGAAAGTTACCGCTGACAACGCGAAAAATCGCTTTGCCTTTGCTCGTATTGGAAGACATGTGTAGGTACTCACTCTGGTCGATCTTGTTTGAAAGCGCTGCACCTATGTGGCGAGGGAGCTTGCTCCCGTTCGATTGCGCAGCAATCGTAAAACCGGTCACCGCTATCGCGAGCAGGCTCGCTCCCATGCGCTCTGAAGCCCATAATGGCGGGCGCGGTTTTGAGGGGAGATGAAGATTTGTTAACTGGACGGTGGGGAGGGCTTGTGGTAATGGTCGGGATTTTGTCCGGTTGTGGCAACGGCGATAGCCTGGAACGCTTCGACGGCCCGACCATGGGCAGCAGCTATTCGATCCAATACGTGCGCCATGCCGGTCTTCCCGCACCGGCGGAAGTCCGCGTCCAGGTCGAAAAAATACTCTCTGATGTCGATCGGCAAATGTCGACCTATCGCAGTGACTCCGACATCGAACGCTTCAATAACCTGCCCGCCAACCACT
Source organism: Pseudomonas sp. GW821-FHT01E10 (assembly GCF_059422365.1). Taxonomy (NCBI): domain Bacteria; kingdom Pseudomonadati; phylum Pseudomonadota; class Gammaproteobacteria; order Pseudomonadales; family Pseudomonadaceae; genus Pseudomonas; species Pseudomonas sp. GW821-FHT01E10. Next base: position 25,858 of record NZ_JBWKWT010000012.1, on the reverse strand, counting down.
GCCAGACAATGCCTGCGCCGATCCTCGAATTGGTCCGCGTCGGCGAGCGCTTGTCTTTGCAAAGTGACGGCTCCTACGACCTGACGGTGGAACCGCTGCTCAACCTCTGGGGATTTGGCCCGCAGGCGCGTGAGGAAAAAGTCCCGAGCGCCGAAGCACTGGCCGAGGTGCAGCAGCGTGTCGGTCATAATCACCTGCGCATCGAAGGTGACCAGTTGTGCAAGGATGCCGCGGTCGAGGTCGACTTCAATAGCATCGCTGCCGGTTACGCGGTCGACACGATTGCCGCTAGACTCGAAGCGCTGGGCATCCACGACTACCTCGCTGAAGCCACCGGTGAACTCAAGGCTGTCGGCAAAAAACTCGACGGCTCACCGTGGCGCATCGCCCTGGAAGAACCCCGTGATGATCAGCAAGTGGCCGAGCGCATCATTGCCGTCGACGGCTACGGCGTGTCCACCTCCGGTGATTACCGTAACTATTTCGAGCAGGGTGGCCGGCGCTATTCCCACACCTTCGATGCCCGCACCGGAACACCGGTCCTACACACCCTGGCGTCAGTCACGGTGATTCATCCTTCAGCTTTGATGGCCGATGGCTTATCGACGCTGTTGCTGATTCTTGGCCCTGAACGGGGTTGGGACTATGCCCAAACGCATGACATTGCTGCATTCTTTGTGATTCGTGCCGATACAGGTTTTGTCACACGCACCAATCAGGCTTTTGAGCGCCTGGCCGGTGAGAAAACCGAGTGATTGCGGCTGCAAAAGCATTTTTCGATGGCTTTGTAGTGCAGGCAAAACTAGCCTACGACGCGACCAAGGGTTAATGTGCGCGGCGTTGACGCTTCTATAGACTGTGTCCGGGTTCTGCACTGGCCCCAAATTGTTCCTTCACGCCGCCGATCGGCGTGATTTAGCCGCAGGCGCCGAGGGTGTCGCGGCCTGTTCTGAGGAGTACGCATGGCTGTCTACAACTACGATGTGGTGGTGTTGGGTTCCGGCCCGGCGGGAGAAGGCGCGGCAATGAACGCTGCCAAGGCAGGGCGCAAGGTGGCGATGGTCGATAGCCGTCGCCAGGTCGGCGGCAACTGCACCCACCTGGGCACCATCCCGTCCAAGGCCTTGCGTCACTCGGTCCGGCAGATCATGCAGTTCAACACCAACCCGATGTTCCGGGCCATTGGTGAGCCGCGTTGGTTCTCGTTCCCGGACGTGTTGAAAAGCGCTGAAAAAGTCATCTCCAAACAAGTCGCCTCGCGCACCGGCTACTACGCCCGTAACCGCGTCGACGTGTTCTTCGGCACCGGCAGCTTCGCCGACGAGCAAACCATCGAAGTCGTCTGCGCCAACGGCGTGGTCGAAAAACTGGTGGCCAAGCACATCATCATCGCCACCGGTTCGCGTCCTTATCGCCCGGCGGACATCGATTTCCATCACCCGCGTATCTACGATAGCGACACCATCCTCAGCCTCGGCCACACCCCGCGTAAACTCATCGTTTACGGCGCCGGCGTGATCGGCTGCGAATACGCCTCGATCTTCAGTGGTCTGGGTGTATTGGTTGAGCTGGTGGACAACCGTGGTCAGTTGCTGAGCTTCCTCGACTCGGAAATTTCCCAGGCCCTGAGCTACCACTTCAGCAACAACAACATCACGGTTCGCCACAACGAAGACTACGACCGCGTCGAAGGCGTGGACAACGGCGTGATCCTGCACCTCAAGTCCGGCAAGAAGATCAAGGCCGACGCCTTGCTCTGGTGCAACGGCCGTACCGGCAACACCGATCAGCTGGGTCTGGAAAACATCGGCGTGAAGGTCAACAGCCGTGGCCAGATCGAAGTCGACGAGAACTACCGCACCTGCGTGCCGAACATTTATGGCGCCGGTGACGTGATCGGCTGGCCGAGCCTGGCCAGTGCCGCCCATGACCAGGGGCGTTCGGCCGCTGGCAGCATCGTCGACAACGGCAGCTGGCGCTTCGTCAACGACGTGCCGACCGGCATCTACACCATTCCGGAGATCAGCTCGATCGGCAAGAACGAGCAGGAGCTGACTCAGGCCAAGGTGCCGTATGAAGTGGGCAAGGCATTCTTCAAGAGCATGGCGCGTGCGCAGATCGCCGGCGAACCGCAAGGCATGCTGAAGATCCTGTTCCACCGCGAGACGCTGGAAGTGCTGGGCGTTCACTGCTTCGGTTATCAGGCATCGGAGATCGTGCACATCGGTCAGGCGATCATGAACCAGCCGGGCGAGCAGAACACCCTGAAGTACTTCGTCAACACGACGTTCAACTACCCGACCATGGCCGAAGCCTATCGGGTAGCGGCGTACGATGGCCTCAACCGGCTTTTTTGAGTGGCTCCGGCCGGTGGCCTGAGCCGGCCGGGGAGACCGATTTCAGCAATTCTCGAGCGTGGCGCTGGCCAAACCGGGAAAGTCTGTAATCAGGCTGTCAACGCCGAAGTCGGCGAGCCTGCGCATCAGCGCGGGCTCGTTGACTGTCCACACCGACACATGCAGCCCCTGACGCTGCGCCTTCTGCAGGCGTTCCGGCGTACACAGGGTCCAGTTCAGCGCCAGCATCTCACAGCCATAGTTTTGCGCGACCTTCAGCGGGTCGAGCCAGGCGTACTCGGCCACCAGTCCGCGAGACACGTCCGGCACCAGGTCCAGCGCGGCTTTCAACACTTCGCGTGAACTCGAGGTAATCGTGACCTTGTCCCGTATGCCGAAACGCTGGGCCATTTCGCGAATCGCCAGCACGGTGGTTGCGGCACGGGTGCGTGATGCGCTTTTGACTTCCAGCTGCCAGTGCTCGAAATCGCATTTTTCGAACAACTCTTCCAGCGTCGGGATCGGGCAGGGTTTGATCCAGCCTGGGCCGCCCTTGCGCGCGTCGTAGGTCACCAGTTCCGCAGCCGTGTGTTCGGCCACTTTGCCGCGGCGGTCGGTGGTGCGTTTGAGGGTCGGGTCGTGGATCACCATCAACTCGCCGTCCTTGGACAGGTGCAGGTCCAGTTCGCAGCGGCGCACGCCGTGCTTGAGGCATTGCTGAAAGCTGGTCAGGGTGTTTTCCGGTGCTTCGCCTTTGGCGCCGCGATGGCCGTAGATGAGAGTCACGGTTCTTCCTTAATTAATGGCCGTTTTCGTTTTGTTCGCGCGCCAGGCGTCGTTCTTGTGCCTGTCGCTGCAAGATGTAGCGGGCCAGCAGTTGTCGCTGGGCATCGGACAGGTATTCGAATTCGGTGCCGACGTCGTAGCCGCCGCCCTTGCGGTCGCAATGGGTGACGCGGGCCCGCAGCAACAGGCCGAGGGCTTGTGGCATCAGCACCAGCTTGACCGACAGGTGCGCGCCGACGGCAATGGGCGTCGGATGCTGAAAGTCGATGCCGCCTTCGGAGATGATCACCGGCTGCGGTTCGCCGATCTGTCCGAGCACGGTCAGGGCGACCACCTGGCTCAGCAGATCGATGCGTTTGTTCTGTGATTTGAGGAACGCGGCGATGGCTCGGTCGCGTTCGTTGATCTGGCGCAACAGGTGTTGCGACTCGAATTCGCTCAGGTGCAGTTCGCTGAGCAGGTTGAATAGCGGGGAAGCATCCTGCAACACTTCCTGGCCTGCTGCTTCGGGAGCAGACAGGGGCCGAATTTCCAGTGCGATCGTGTCCTCGATACGGTAGTATTCGCGGCGATCTTCTTCATCTAATGTCGACATGGCGAACCCATGGTAGCGGCGGTGGTCTGAGTGTAAAGCTGGTTATCGACCCCCGCCACAAGGACGTTCCTTTTCCCTCCGAACAAGCCCCGACATGTTCAGACCTCTCTTCGTATTTATCGGCACGCGTTATACCCGTGCAAAACGTCGCAATCATTTTGTGTCATTCATTTCCCTGACCTCGATGATCGGACTCGCCCTCGGCGTGGTCGTGATGATCGTGGTGCTGTCGGTCATGAACGGCTTCGATCATGAGATGCGCACCCGCGTGCTGGGCATGGTGCCCCACGCGACCATCGAGTCCGGCGAGCCGATCAGCGACTGGCAAAGCCTGGCCGCCAAGGTCAAGCAGAACCCGCAGGTGGCGGCGGTTGCGCCCTTCGTCCAGATGCAGGGCCTGCTGACCAACAACGGCAAGGTTTCCAAAGTGCTGCTCAATGCCATCGACCCTGTGCAGGAACGGCAGGTGTCGATCATTGATAACTTCATGCAGCAGGGCAAACTCGACGACCTGGCGCCGGGCAGTTTCGGCATCGTCATCGGCGACAAGGCGGCAGCCAAGCTCGGCGCGGCGGTTGGCGACAAGCTGACGTTTGTCGCGCCGGAAGTCACCGTGACCCCGGCCGGGATGTTCCCGCGCATGAAACGCTTTACTGTGGTCGGCATCTTCCATGTCGGCGCCGGTGAGTTGGACGGCTATCTGGGCCTGACCAATCTGCAGGATCTGGCCAGGTTGCACCGCTGGCAACCGGATCAGGTCCAGGGCCTGCGACTGAAGTTCGACGACCTGTTCCAGGCACCGCGCACCGCGTGGACCATCGCCCAGCAGCTCGGCGAAGACCGTTACTACGCCCGCGACTGGACCCGCACCCACGGCAACCTGTATCAGGCGATCCGCATGGAAAAAGCCATGATCGGCCTGCTGTTGCTGCTGATCGTCGCTGTCGCTGCGTTCAACATCATTTCCACGCTGGTGATGGTGGTGAACGACAAGAAGGGCGACATCGCGATCCTGCGTACCCTGGGCGCCACGCCGGGTTCGATCATGGCGACGTTCATGGTCCAGGGCACGGTCATTGGTGTGGTCGGTACGCTGATCGGCGCCGTGGTCGGGATCTTCGCCGCGCTGAACGTCAGCGCCGCGATCGCGGCCCTGGAAGGGCTGATCGGCCACAAGTTCTTGAACGCCGACGTGTATTTCATCGATTACCTGCCGTCGCAAGTGCAGAGCCAGGACGTGTTGATGGTCTGCGCCGCCGCGTTGGTCCTGAGTTTCCTCGCCACCCTGTATCCAGCCTGGCGTGCCGCGCGCACCCAGCCTGCGGAGGCGCTACGTTATGAGTGAGTCGGGCATGAGTGATAAAGCAATCTTGAGCTGCCGCAACCTGGGCAAATCCTACGTGGAAGGCCCGGAATCGGTAGAGGTTCTGGCCGGTCTGCAACTGGAACTGCATCCGGGTGAGCGCGTGGCGATCGTCGGTACGTCGGGTTCGGGCAAAAGTACCTTGCTCAACCTGCTGGGCGGCCTCGATACGCCGACCAAGGGCAGCGTCTGGCTGGCCGGTGAAGAACTCTCGGCATTGAACGAAAAGGCCCGTGGCCTGTTACGCAACCGGTCGCTGGGCTTCGTTTACCAGTTCCACCACTTGCTGCCTGAGTTCACCGCGCTGGAAAACGTCTGCATGCCGCTGCTGATCGGCAAGACCGCGATCCCGGAAGCGCGTCAGCGTGCGACGGCGTTGCTGGAGCGGGTAGGGCTGGGCCATCGCCTGGAGCACAAACCGGCGGAATTGTCCGGTGGCGAACGCCAGCGTGTGGCCATTGCCCGCGCCCTGGTGAACAAGCCAGGCCTGGTGATGCTCGACGAGCCGACCGGCAACCTCGACTCCCACACCGCCCAGGGCATTCAGGATTTGATGCTGGAACTCAGCACCTCGATGCGCACGGCGTTCCTGGTGGTGACCCACGACATGAACCTGGCTCGCCAGATGGATCGCGTCCTGCATTTGCAGGAAGGTTGCCTGACCCCCATCTGATTGGCTGAAACCCGGCACACTGAACAGTGCGTCGGGTCTTTTATTTTTATACGGTGCCCCAGCGAATGTTCAGACCGTTATCGATCTTTATCGGCACGCGCTATACCCGCGCCAAGCGCCGCAATCGCTTTGTTTCCTTCATCTCGATGACCTCGATGATCGGCCTCGCCCTGGGCGTGCTGGCGATGATCGTGGTGCTGTCGGTGATGAACGGCTTCCAGCGCGAAATGAGCTCGCGCATCCTCGGCATGGTGCCCCACGCGACCATCGTCGGCGTGAACCCTATCGACGATTGGCAGCCGGTGGCCGCCGCGGCGATGAAGAATCCTGAAGTCACCGCCGCCGTGCCATTCACCGAGATGGAAGGCATGCTGTCCTACAAGGGCACCATGCAGCCGATCCAGGTCAGCGGGGTCGATCCGGCGCTGGAAAGCAAGGTCTCGATCGTTGCCAAGCACATTGTTCAGGGGCGTCTCGACGCCTTGAAGCCGGGCGAGTTCGGCGTGGTGATCGGCGAGATCACCGCGCGGCGCTTTCGCTTGAACGTCGGCGACAAGATCACCCTGATCGTGCCGGAAGTCAGCAATGCGCCGGGTGGCATCACCCCGCGCATGCAGCGGCTGAACGTGGTGGGCGTGTTCAAGGTCGGTGCCGAACTGGACGGTTCGATGGCGCTGATCCACATGGCCGATGCCGCGCAGATGCAGCACTGGCAACCGAATCAGGTACAGAGCGTGCGCCTGGCGGTGAAGGATCTGTACGCCGCGCCGCAAGTATCGAGCGACATCGCGACCGGTCTGGGCGCCGCCTACAAGGCTGACGACTGGACCCACACCCAGGGCAGTCTGTTCAGTGCGATGAAAATGGAAAAAACCATGATCGGCCTGCTGTTGCTGATGATCGTCGCCGTGGCGGCGTTCAACATCATCGCCACCCTGATCATGGTGGTCAACGACAAGGGCGCGGACATCGCCATCCTGCGCACCATCGGCGCCACACCTCGGCAGATCATGGCGATCTTCATGGTGCAGGGCACGGTGATCGGGATTGTCGGCACGTTGATCGGTGGTGTGCTGGGTGTGATCGCGGCGTTGAACGTCAGTGAACTGGTGGGCTGGATGGAGCGGGTCAGCGGGCAGCACATCTTCAGTTCCGATGTGTACTTCGTCAGCAACTTGCCGTCCGAATTGCAGGGCGCAGATGTGCTGTTGATCTGCTCCGCCGGTTTCATCATGAGCTTTCTGGCGACGGTTTATCCGGCGTGGCGGGCGGCGAAAGTCGAGCCGGCTACCGCGTTGCGGTATTCGTGAGTCCCCAATGATCGTTCCCACGCTCCGCGTGGGAATGCCTCAACGGACGCTCTGCGTTCGGCTCCTGATGTGACGCAGAGCGTCACTGGCTGCATTCCCACGCAGAGCGTGGGAATGATCAGGTTTGCGGTAACTCAATCACAAACCGCGTCCACCCCTGGGCCGATTCGCAACGAATCTGCCCGCCATGGGCGCGGATGATCGACTGGGTGATCGCCAATCCCAATCCCGCATGCTCACTGCTGCCTTCACGGCGCGCGGGGTCTGCCCGGTAGAAGCGGTCAAACAAACGCGGCACCAGGTCCTCGGAAATCCCTTCACCACTGTTTTCAACGGTCAGGCTCAAGCCTGCCGGTTGCTCGACGATCTTTACCCGCACCTCACCACCAGCCGGGGTAAACCGCAACGCATTGTCCAGCAAATTGGACAGTGCCCGGCGCAACATGCTGCGATCGCCCTGCATGCTCGCGTGGCCGTCACGACTCAACTTCACCCGGGCGTCCTCGGCCAGCGGCGCAAAAAACTCCAGCAGCACATCCGCTTCTTCCGCCAGGTCCAGCGGTTCACGCTTGGGCATCAGCAAACCGTGGTCAGCCTTGGCCAGGTACAACATGTCGTTGACCAGTTGCGCCATCCATTGCAGTTCTTCGAGGTTGCTGTGCAGCGCCTCGCGGTAATCCTCAAGGGGGCGAGGGCGGGTGAGGGTGACTTGGGTGTGGGTCAGCAGGTTCGACAGCGGTGTGCGCAGTTCATGGGCGATGTCGGCGGAGAAGGCCGAGAGCCGCTGAAAAGAGTCATCGAGACGTCCGAGCATGGCGTTGAAGCTGTGGGCCATTTCCGCGAGTTCGGGCGGCATGTCTGCTTCCGGCAGGCGGGCGTTGAGCGATTGCGCCGATACGCCGCTGGCGACCGCACTCATGCGCAGCAACGGACGCAAACCACTGCGCGCCGCCCAGGCACCGAGCAGGGCGGTGGCCAGGGCCGAGAGGCCGACCGTCAGCCAGATCAGGTGCTGCATGCGCTGCAGAAAATGCTGGTGATGGGTGATGTCCAGCAACAAGGTCAGTTGCGGTGAGTCGGGTTTGTCGAGGAACAGCGGCGCATTCAGGACGCGGTAATCGGTGCCATCGTCGCTCACCGTCGACAGGCCAGGTTTGCGCGGTAAATCTTTGGGCACGCTGGGCGAGCTGTCGTACATGCGTTGGCCGTCACTGCTAATGATGCGCAGCGAAAGATCGGCCTGTCGGCTCAATTCATCGGCCAACCTGGCTTCGGCGTCGCCGGCCTGAATGTCATCCAGCGCCCGGCGTAAACCAATCAATTTGTCATCCAGCAACTGCTGGTCCAACTCGACAAAGTGCGCCTCGCTGGCGCGGCTGAACAACACCCCGGCGAACAACGACACCACCGCAGTGCAGGCGGCAAACAGCAGTGCCAGGCGGTTGCTTAATGAAAGCCGGCGCATCAGGCGGGGCGCTCTTCAAGGACGTAACCCATGCCGCGCACGGTGTGAATCAACTTGTTCGGGAAATCGTCGTCGATCTTCAGGCGCAACCGGCGGATCGCCACTTCGATGACGTTGGTGTCGCTGTCGAAATTCATGTCCCACACCTGGGACGCGATCAGCGACTTGGGCAGAACTTCGCCCTGGCGCCGCAGGAGCATTTCCAGCAGGGCGAATTCCTTGGCGGTCAGGTCGATGCGCTGACCGTTACGCTCGACCCGGCGACGGATCAGGTCCAGGCGCAAATCGGCCAGTTGCAAGCTGGTTTCCTGGGGCGTGGCGCTGCCGCGACGCAGCAGGCTGCGAACCCGGGCCAGCAGTTCGGAGAAGGCGAAAGGTTTGACCAGGTAATCGTCGGCGCCCAGTTCCAGGCCATGGACTCGGTCCTCCACCGCGTCTCGTGCGGTCAGAAACAGTACCGGCGTGTCCAGGCCTGCACTGCGCACCGCTTGCAGAATCTGCCAGCCATCGCGACCGGGGAGCATCACATCGAGAATCAACAAGGCGTAATCGCCGCTCAAGGCCAGTTGCTGGCCGGTGGTGCCATCGGCCACCAGTTCGGTGTTGAAGCCAGCCTCGGTCAGGCCCTGGCGTAAGTAATGGCCGGTTTTCGGTTGGTCTTCGACGATCAGCAGTTTCATGGGCGACTCGGGCAGTTTGAACAGGTGCGTTATACCGTGGGCGGCGAGGAAGCAGGCCAACCTGACAAAGTTGTAATCTGCCTGTCAGGTAGCTGGCAGAGCCGACGGGGTAGAGTTTCCCACAAGCTGAACCTCATCTTGTTGGAGTGCGACTATGTTTTTGCAAAAGCGTCTGGCACTGGCCGCTTGTTTGCTGACTCTGAGTTTAGGGCTGGAAGCCTCACCGGCGCAGACCTACGATTTCGGTCAACCGGCCTCGGCCGCCCAGGCCACCCGCAGCGTCGAAGTGGTAATGGGCGATATGACCTTCAGTCCCAAGACCATCGATATCAAGGCCGGGGAAACCGTGCGTCTTGTACTGGTGAATAAAGGCCAGTTGCTGCACGAATTCAACCTCGGCGATGCACAGATGCATGCCAGGCATCAGCAGGAAATGCTCCAGATGCAGCAAAGCGGCATGCTGATGCCTACAGGTATGAAGGCCATGGACCACGGTTCCATGGCCGGAATGGATCATGGCGCCATGGATCACGGCATGAAGCATGACGACCCCAACAGTGTGTTGGTGGAGCCGGGTAAAACCGCCGAGCTGACCTGGACCTTCACCAAGGCCACTAACCTGGAATTCGCCTGCAACATCCCCGGCCATTACCAGGCCGGCATGGTCGGCAAACTGACAGTCAGTCAGTAAGCACTCAAAGGCGGGAGCAAAGGCTGGTAGAATCCGCTGATTCTTCAGTCAGGTTTCCGCCATGCATCCCGCAGCCGAACATTCGCCGCTGGGCAAATCCAGCGAATACATCGCCACCTACACGCCGTCCTTGCTGTTCCCGATCCCGCGCGCCGCGAAATGGGCCGAGTTGGGCCTGACCGCGCAAACCCTGCCGTACAAGGGCGTGGACTTCTGGAACTGCTTCGAGCTGTCGTGGCTGTTGCCGTCCGGCAAGCCTGTGGTGGCGATCGGCGAATTCAGCATCCCGGCGGATTCGCCGAACATCATCGAGTCGAAGTCGTTCAAGCTGTACCTCAACTCGCTGAACCAGACGCCATTTGCCGACACCGCGAGCCTTGAAGCGACGCTGGTGAAAGATCTCTCGGCCGCTGCCGGCAAACCGGTGGGCGTGCGGGTTCGCAGCCTGAAAGAGGTAGAGGCGGAAGGCGTCGTGGCGTTGCCGGGCGTGTGCATCGATGACCTGGACATCAGTGTCAGCAACTATGAGCATCCGCGTCCGGAACTGCTGCGTTGCAATGAGTCGCGGATCGTTGAAGAGTGCGTGCACAGCCATTTGCTCAAATCCAACTGCCCGGTCACCAGTCAGCCGGACTGGGGCAGCGTGGTGGTGGAGTATCGTGGCGCGGCGCTGGATCACGCGAGTTTGCTGGAATACATCGTGAGCTTCCGCCAGCACTCGGACTTCCATGAGCAGTGCGTAGAGCGGATTTTCCTCGACCTGCAGCGGTTGCTGAAGCCGGAGAAATTGACGGTGTACGCGCGGTATGTGCGTCGTGGTGGATTGGACATCAACCCGTATCGCAGCACCGAAGAGGTGCAACTGCCGAACCATCGCTTGGTCCGACAATAAAGAGCCAGTGTGGGATTGCATTTGCACATCCCGGATATGAAAAAGCCCCGCTATCGATAGCGGGGCTTTTTTGCATCTGGCAGGTTCAGATCCCCATATTGCCCAAGGCTTGCACAATGTTGCGCAAGGTGCCGGCCAATGTGGGATGTTCGAGTTCGAAGCGCTCGACGGCCAGATTCACATTGTCGGCGAGGTTGGCGTCCTGGGTTTTGGTTTCCAGCTCAAGCTCCAGTTGGATCTGTTGCATCAGCGCGTGCAGGTCATCGCGCTCGGCTTCGGTCAGTGGCGGATTCTGTTCCAATTGCTCGCGCAGTTTGTTGAGCTGTTCTTGCAGTTCGCGGGCAGGCATGGCGTTCTTCCTTTTCTCGATAGGCACTGGCATAGACCGCAGCAGCGTGCCAAAGGTCTATGGCTGACCTTTAGATTAATCCACTCGCGCGCAACCTGCATGATCTCAGTCAGGGCTTTTCGCCTTTGAGCCGACGCAGGCTGATATCGGCCAGGCAGGTATCGAGCTCGCCCAGATGATCGATCACCGAATGCACGCCCAGGCCGAACAACTGCACCGTCGCCTTGCCGCGCAAGTGTTCCCGTTCCTTCTGGCTCAAGGCTTGCCATTCGTTCGGCGCGAGCCCGCATAGCGAGCCGCACGACGCCAGGCCGATGGTCCACAGCCCGGCGTTCAGGCCCGATTGCAGCAGTCGCGGCTCGCCGCTGACCAGCACGCAACCGTCCAGGCGCTCGACATTCAACGCCATCAAGGCTTGCCAGCAGGCATTCGGGGCCGGCCATGGATTGATTGTTTCCGAGTGTTGCAAAGATTTGATCCAGGCCGGAAGTGCGACGGCCAGAGAATGGCTGAGGGCAGGGGGGAGTTCATCAAGCCAGGCGCAGGGAATCCGTTGTCGCTGCAAGCTGGACAGGCTCTCCAGGGCGCCGGGCGTGACCTCGGCATGCTCGGCAGAAACGGTGCCGTGCTGACGCGTGCGCGCGCCGAAATCCACCAGGCAACCACTGAGACCGAACAGCACGGCGGTCAGATTCGGTGCGGCAAGGGGCAAGACTTCGGCGTGCGGCATGGAAACGTCCCTGAAATAGCGACAAGGCTATTCATGGACGATGACAATCGAGTGACACGGATGTGAATCGCTCGCCGTCAGGAGGCGTCGTTCGTAGACCATCGTGCACGATGCTGCCTAAACCGGGTTTTCCGTCATATACTAGCGGTCTTTGCGGCTGGGCCAAGCGCCCGCGTCAGTACAATCCAAGGAGTTTTTCTATGCGCTGGAGCAATCGACTCGCTCAGCTTTGTATGTGTGCCAGTGTATTGCTGGTTCCGTTTGCGACTCAGGCCGCCACGGAAGAAGACCCTTGGGAAAGCATCAACCGCCCGATCTACAAATTCAACGACTTTGTCGACACCTACGCACTGAAGCCGTTGGCTCAGGGCTACCAGTTCGTCACACCGCAGTTCCTGGAAGACGGCATCCACAACATGTTCCGCAACGTCGGCGATGTGACCAACCTCGCCAACGACGTGTTGCAGGCCAAGCCCGCTGCGGCTGGCGTCGACACCGCGCGTTTGATCTTCAACACCACCTTCGGCCTGCTGGGCTTCTTCGACGTGGGCACCAAGATGGGCCTGCACCGCAACGACGAAGACTTCGGCCAGACCCTCGGTTACTGGGGCGTGGGCAGCGGCCCGTACGTGATGCTGCCGCTGCTGGGTCCAAGCACCTTGCGTGATACGCCTTCCAAGTATGTCGATGGCTATACCGGTCCGTACCCTTACATCAACGATATACCGGTACGTAACTCGATTTACGGCCTGAACATCGTCGACACTCGCGCCAGCCTGTTGTCGGCCGAGAAACTGATCACTGGCGACAAATACACCTTTATTCGCAATGCATACCTGCAAAACCGCGAATTCAAGGTCAAGGACGGTAAGGTCGAAGACGATTTTTAATCTCGACCGGTAAAACGAAGAGGGCGGCCAATTGGCCGCCTTCTTTCGTTTGGCTTGCGGGGTTAAGTCAGGGCTATTTCATCTTCAGGATTGTAAGCCCGAGTTTCTGGCCGCCACCGTCCTGTGCTTTCACCCACACCACCTCGGTGTCGGCTTCAAGGCCTTTGAGGGCTGCGTGATCGGAATCGATCCGCACGCTGAGCCGGTCACCGACCTTGAATGAGCGGGGCGCCTCCAGCTGCATGCCACTGCTGGAAAGGTCGATGCAGACGGCTTGCACCTCATCGCCTTCATGAATCAGCGACACATCGGCATCAACCCGCATGCGGATGAAATCGCGCTTTTCGCTGTAGTCCCGATCGGTTTGGCTCATGGGCTCGATCCTTCCTTTGGGTTACGGTTTTGCCTGTTCTTATAACTCTCGGTGATTTGACAAGTAAAGACGTCAAGCGACCATCGGCGTGAGCTTGAAACGCCTCGCGGATGGGAGTACCGTCTGCGCCTTAGAAGGGCACCTCTGGTGGAACAGTGAGTAGGGCAAACGCTCGAAAACGGTGCAGCAGAGAGGCTAGAAAGCGAATCCAGTAGTGTGTGCAGGGCCAAATGCCCAGCCTGCTACGCCAACCTAATTCTGGCGCCGTTTGCCCACATGCCAAAAACCAGTGCCACGCTGCTGATAATCGATGATGACGAAGTAGTGCGTGCGAGCCTCGCGGCCTACTTGGAAGACAGTGGTTTCAGTGTCCTGCAGGCCAGCAATGGCCAGCAGGGTCTTCAGGTATTCGAGCAAGACAAGCCCGACTTGGTCATCTGCGATCTGCGCATGCCGCAGATGGGCGGACTCGAACTCATTCGCCAGGTCACCGAACTGTCGCCGCAAACCCCGGTAATCGTGGTTTCGGGCGCCGGTGTGATGAACGACGCCGTCGAGGCCCTGCGCCTGGGCGCAGCGGACTACCTGATCAAGCCTCTCGAAGATCTCGCCGTACTCGAGCACTCCGTGCGCCGTGCCCTGGATCGTGCGCGTCTGCTGCTGGAAAACCAGCGCTACCGCGAGAAGCTGGAAAAGGCCAACCGCGAGCTCGAAGCCAGCCTGAACTTGCTCCAGGAAGACCAGAACGCCGGTCGCCAGGTGCAGATGAACATGCTGCCGGTGAGCCCCTGGACCATCAACGAGTTCCAGTTTGCGCACCAGATCATCCCGTCGCTGTACCTGTCGGGCGATTTCGTCGACTACTTTCGGGTCGACGAGCGTCGGGTAGCGTTCTACCTGGCGGACGTTTCCGGTCATGGCGCCTCTTCAGCCTTCGTCACCGTGCTGCTGAAGTTCATGACCACGCGCTTGCTGTTCGAATCCAAGCGCAACGGCACATTGCCGGAATTCAAGCCTTCAGAAGTCCTTGGTCATATCAACCGGGGCCTGATCAGTTGTAAGCTGGGTAAACACGTCACAATGGTCGGTGGAGTCATCGACGAGGAGACAGGTTTGTTGACCTATAGCATCGGCGGTCATCTGCCGTTGCCCGTGTTGTACACGCCAGACAGTGTTCGTTACCTGGAAGGGCGTGGTCTGCCGGTGGGCCTCTTCAATGAAGCCACCTACGAAGACCACGTACTGGAGCTGCCGCCGGTATTCAGCCTGACGCTGATGTCTGATGGCATTCTGGACCTTTTGCCAGAACCCACACTCAAAGATAAAGAAGCTGCTTTGCCTCAACGGGTGAAAGCGGCGGGCGGCAGCCTGGATGGTCTGCGCCAGGTTTTTGGATTGGCCACGCTAGGGGAGATGCCGGATGATATCGCCCTGTTGGTGTTGAGCAGGAATCTTTAATGAGTACCGGTAGAATCCAGTTCGCCGAGCAGGACGGCACCTTCGTCCTGAAGTTCGTCGGTGAAGTTCGCCTGACCCTGTGTTCGGCGTTGGATGCGACTATTGAGCGGATCTTCACTGCGTTGAACTTCAACGCCATCGTGATCGACCTGACCGAAACCCGTAGCATCGACAGCACCACTCTGGGCCTGCTGGCCAAGCTGTCGATCCTGTCGCGGCAAAAAGTCGGCCTGTTGCCGACTGTCGTCACCACCCACGAAGACATCACCCGTCTGCTGCAGTCCATGGGCTTTGAGCAAGTGTTCAACATCGTTGACCGCCCGATCCCATGCCCTGAATGCCTGACCGACCTGCCAGACCAGGACCAGTCCGAAGAAGTGGTGCGGATCAAAGTCCTCGAAGCACACAAAATCCTCATGGGCCTGAACGACTCCAACCGTGAGGCGTTTCATGACCTGGTGAACGCGCTGGAGCGTCACTGATTAATTCCCTGTGGGAGCGGGCTTGCCCGCGAAGGCGCCCTAACAATCACCACATCTTCCAGTGCTAAGCCCATTACCCGAATTCAACGCAAAAAAAGGGCGAACCCATGGTTCGCCCTTTTTGCATCCAGCTAACTCAAATCACAGCTTGGCCTGCAACAACGCCTCAAGCTTCTCCTGGTCCCGAGCAAACTGACGAATGCCCTCAGCCAGCTTCTCGGTCGCCATCGCATCCTCGTTGGACAACCAACGGAACTGCGCTTCATTCAAGCTCAGACGCGCTTCACCCGTATGCCCCGGCACCAATTTACGCTCCAGCTTGCCGGTATCCGCCGCCAGTTTCTCCAGCAGATCAGGGCTGATGGTCAACCGATCACAACCGGCCAATTGCTCGATCTGATTCAGATTACGGAAGCTGGCACCCATCACTACGGTTTTGTAGTCATTGGCCTTGTAGTAGTTGTAGATGCGCGTCACCGACTGCACGCCCGGATCATCCGCGCCGGTGTAGTCGTTGCCGGTGGCCTTCTTGTACCAGTCGTAGATACGGCCCACGAACGGCGAAATCAGGAAAACTCCAGCGTCAGCACATGCCGCCGCCTGAGCGAAAGAGAACAGCAAGGTCAGGTTGGTCTGAATGCCTTCCTTTTCCAGCTTCTCGGCAGCGCGGATGCCTTCCCAGGTCGAAGCGATCTTGATCAGCACACGGTCACGGCCAACGCCGGCTTTCTCGTACAAGTCGATCAGACGGTGCGCACGCTTCAATACGGCGTCAGTGTCGAACGACAGGCGCGCATCCACTTCAGTGGAAATACGGCCAGGAATCACCTTCAGAATCTCTTGCCCTACCGCCACACCAAAACGGTCACTGGCCAGGCCCACATCGCCCTTGCAGTCGCTGACGCAAGCGTTCAGCAACTCGGCATAACCGGGAATGGCCGCCGCTTTGAGCAGCAGGGAAGGGTTGGTGGTGGCGTCCACGGGTTTAACGCGAGCGATTGCTTCGAAGTCGCCAGTGTCGGCAACCACGGTGGTCATTTGTTTGAGTTGTTCCAGCTTGGAAGTCATGGGCGTGCTCTGTCCTATGGGTCTAATGACATTACCCGAGCGCTGACAGCCACTCAAGGGTGCATGTGCGTATCGAAGGCCCCAGTGGCAACATCCTGGAAACGGATGTTTGAAAGGCGGGGCGTGGTCTCGGTAAATACGATGCTGAAATGGAGGGCAGGTTCAATGGAGGTGACGGTTAGCGTGCTGAGCAGGCCTGGGTCATGTCCTCAATGCTTACCGATTTGACCAGCTTGCGAATTAGACCTTTGAGCGCTCGGGCCGAACAAGTGACGGCCGCCATTTCAAAGCGGCCATTTTCTAACGAGACAGAGCGCGGACACCGGCGCGCGAAACCTGCAAGCGAGTGACGAGGGATTAACGTCCCTCCAACAACTCTGCCGCCTGATCCAGCAACGCCAACGGCTCTTTAGCCTTGTGAATATCCACCGACAACAACTGCCGAAACTTGCGTGCCCCCGGAAACCCGGTGCCCAGCCCCAGCACATGCCGAGTGATGTGATGCATCGCGCCACCCGCCAGCAGATGCTCGGCAATATAAGGCCGCAACTGCGCCAGCGCCTCGGCCCGGCTGATCACCGGCGCCGTGCTGCCAAACAGCTGCTGATCCACCTCAGCCATCACATAAGGGTTGTGATACGCCTCACGGCCCAGCATCACACCGTCGAACGTCTGCAAATGCTCGTGACAGGCCTCGAGCGTCTTGATCCCGCCGTTGAGAATAATCTCCAGCTCCGGAAAATCCGCCTTCAACCGCGCCGCCACGTCATAACGCAGAGGCGGAATGTCACGGTTCTCCTTCGGTGACAACCCCTCCAGAATCGCAATCCGCGCGTGCACGGTAAAACTCGTGCACCCGGCATCCCGAACCGTGCCGACGAAATCACACAGCTCCTCGTAACTGTCCCGTCCATTAATCCCGATCCGATGCTTCACCGTCACCGGAATCGACACCGCATCACGCATCGCCTTCACACAATCGGCCACCAACTGCGGATGCCCCATCAGGCACGCGCCGATCATATTGTTCTGCACCCGATCACTCGGGCAGCCGACATTCAGGTTTACCTCGTCGTAACCGTGCTCCTGGGCCATGCGGGCGCAGGCGGCCAGGTCCAGCGGAACACTGCCACCGAGTTGCAGGGCGAGCGGGTGCTCGGCTTCGTTGTGACGCAAGAAGCGGTCGTGGTCGCCGTTGAGCAGCGCGCCGGTGGTGACCATTTCGGTGTAGAGCAGGGCGTGCTTGGAGAGCAGGCGCAGGAAGAAGCGGCAGTGGCGGTCGGTCCAATCCATCATCGGCGCAACGCTAAAGCGTCTAGACACTGTAGAGCTTGAATTTACTGAGTATGTAGCTGATTTCTGTACCATTTCGCTCTACGTGTTCAAAGCCGGTTTTAGGGGGTAAATGGGCGTTTTGAGGGGCGTTGATACAATGTACCAACCCCTTTAACAATTGTACCAGTTGACTATGGCCACGATCAGAGCACGCAAGCGCACCGACGGCGGCACCAGTTACACGGCACAGATACGCCTGTTCCGATATTGTCAGGCAAGATTAAGCTCAGGCCCGACATCTAACGTGACTCAACCGAACGTGCCTCAGTCGGCTTCGTCTCTTTTCGCGCGCCATGCCAGCGCCAGTGATAAACGTGACTAGCGCCAATGGCGTAAAGCCGATGTATCCAATGCTTGCCACGCTTCGGAGTGACACAGTTGATCCTTCGTCAGCCAGAGTCCTGCGTGCGGGCACAGGGACTCGGCGGGGAGTGCCAGCAGGTCGCTCAACTTCATTGCGCTGATTGAGCCTCGGTCTCTTTCATCCTCGGCTTCCCAGTCGCGCAGAAATAGTCGCACCTTCAAGACATCGGCATTAAAACCTTCAAACTGTGGTCGATTGTGGAGCCACTGAGGTGAATGCCTCAAGGTTCGCTCCTGGACATCCAACAGCAAGATCTGCCATGCCAAGCGACCTCCGTGGTCATCGTCGACGTTGGTATGGAGTCGAGTCAGCGCGAGATAACGTGCATCCTCGGACCAGATCATCGAGGGCGCGAGATGGCTGATGGCGCAACCGGACGCCGTCAGCAAATGCCCGCCCAGGCGTGGGCTCTGGACGCGTAGCCAACTGTCGGCGTATTCGGTTTCACAACCGAACAGCCACGCGGCATCTTTATCCATCGGTGCTGGCTGGACAAAGTTTCCATCGGCGATTGCAGACTGTGGCTGTTTAACCAGGCGCCAATCGGGGAGGGCGCTCAGGCCTTGTTGGCTGACATTGAGCTCACACCACTCGTAGTAAAGCCGGGAGTCCTGTCGATACTGGCAAAATGCAGCGGCATCGTCCGCCTCGGGTGGCGATTGATCAAAGCGCTGCAATGGACTGCTTTGCCGATCCTGATCCAGGCGACCTCGAATCACTGCCAGGCTCAGTCTCGGCCCACGAAAGTCCAACAATCGTGCGACCAACAGAGGAGGGCTGTTCATCAATTGTCGTTCCTGTGCGTCGACCACCACCACGTGACCTGCTGTGGCGGGCGGCAGGGCGAACGGTATTAATGCGATGTAACGTCCAGTGTCTGAAACTCGATGATCGAGCAGCCAAACGCCCGGTAACTCCCAGCCCCCAATCCTGCAGGTATAACCCCCGAGCCCCAGGCTGTTGTCTTGCCGCCAGCTAAATTGAGCCCGCGTATCATCAGTCAATGGTGCCGACTCGACCATCGTCGCGCCTCGCTGTCCATCACCCAACAGAGGCACGGCCAACCGCACGCGAGTCAGGTGCCGCTGCGCAACCTGCACCCGGCCGTTCGGATCATGGCCCACCTGAGACTCACAGTCGCTGTGTATGCTGTACAAGCCATAACCATAGCGACCGCGATCAGGCTGCGGGTAGTCGAAGTAGGACGATAGCCGCAGGTAGTGGTCATCCAGCTCCAGGGGGGCGCTCCAACCCACGGAAGGTTCGCTGTCGGCGGATAGCCACGGACAAGGCAATGCTTGCCAGCCGCGGTCTACGTGCCAGAGCCAGTATTCGAGGGCTTGCGGTTGCTCATCATCCATCCGTGCATGGCAAGCGAACGAGCGACTATCGTGATTCCAGATGATTGAGGTATCGGCCCTGATCAGCAACGAAGTGGGCTCACCGTTTATGCTCACGCGGTATTCCGGGTTCATCAGCGGGGCGCAAGGCTGTGGCAATTCACGCAGGCTGGCCGGCAGCGCCAGGCAGGCGTCCAAACTTTGCTGACCATCGGGAGACGTATGCCGGAACGCGTCGAGCGCAAGGTTTTTTTGCCAGTCACCAGGCTCAACCCAAAGGTCAATAACGGGCACCAGGCTGACCTTTTCAGCCGTCGTCAGCAGTTGCTCCAGGCTGATCTCCCGTGCGCCGTTGTCGACCAGCGGACTGTAACGCCCACTCAGGATGCCGTCGTTAAAGGCATCCAGTTCCCAAAATTCATCACACGAACACTGGTAAAGCTGACGCAACTGTCGATCCAGAATCACCAACCCCCAGGCTTGGCGCGAGGGTAAAGGCGCGGCGAAATAACGTCCGTCATTCGAGAAGCGAGCCGACGACCCAAGGCCCTGGAGCAGCACCCCATCGGGAAACAGGTAATCGCACAGGACGGGCCCGCCCATGGCGATTTCGCTGTAGTTGAACACCCTGATGGGCTCGCCCTCGGGAGTTTGCTGAGGTTCGTCCCCACCCCAGGCACTGGCGCCGCCTGAAGACTGACCAGGCGATAGCGGTGACGACTTGGCCTGTGTTTTATCGACCAGGCCAAAACGTCTTTCCAAGTGACTGACGCAAGCCAGCCCGAAGAACATCACAGCCGCTGCCCCCGCAATATCCCAGTACGCCGGCAAAGCCCTGCCCAGATTAAAACCCAGGCCTAGTGCGGCAGAGGTCATGAGCCGTGCAGCCCCTCGGCCGGTTCGTTGCCAACCGGCCCGCGCGGTCAGCCACATTAAGGCAGTACAACCCAGTACCACACCGAGTGCCCATAACAGCGGTAGTACCGCCACGAGGAAAATCGGGATCAACAGTACGGCGATTTGCCAAAGTAGATCGAGCAATAATCGAGGCAGGCTTTTTTCGTCAGTACGTTGATCCGAAGAGTGAGTCACCATTACCTCGAGAATAAATGGGCGATTTCAAATAAGCGTGTTTGCGTAAAAGAGAGATGCTGAGTTACCAACGACCAGCCTGACCGAGGCTGGGAGGTGGGGAGTTTATCAGGATTGGGCTTGCGGGGCTCAGGTGAGTCTAGCGGAGGTAGTTGAGAGCGAGTGAAAACAGGAGCGGAAGGGGTTGAGTGACTTGCAACAAAGAGCCATCGATATACGGACACCCCTGTAAGTTAATACGTGGTGTTCGCGTAATTACTTAGTGAGGTCAGTACTAAGTAGTAGCTAATTTTTTAACGTATGAGGCGAGCTCCAATTAATGCCATTGATGCTTGATTTCCTGCCACTGGTCGTCTGAAAGCCACTTATCTGCCGCCGGAAAGAAAATATTCTCCTCGGCGTCCATGTGATCGTAATATTTTTTGATGAAGTCATCGATAGTGTCAGCAATTACTCTCGTTTCGTGAGTTGTATCCTTCAGCATCTTCAACTGTCCAGCAATGCGCCCAAATGCCTGATGATCTCGCTCGATATCCTTGACCCGTTGGTGGATCGGCGCCTCAGTCGCTAGCAAGGCCAGCCGAATAAGTTCTTCATTTTCATGGTGGTGTCGCTCTGCATCACCATGCAAGGCCTCCAGCATCGTGAACAACAGCTTGCAGTCATCAGTTCCATCGGGTTCATGTCTGATTTTCCTCAGCAACTCTTTGATCTGAGTAATTTTCATAGACACTTCGTGATGATAGGTTAGAAGTTCTTTCAATAAAATGTTCATGTCAAATCCTCGTTACGACACCAGATCATCACAGAAATATGTTTTTTAACCAGTCACTCCAAAAGACGCCTGAATTTCAATAATTTCAATATCTTGTTAAGCGCACTCGCTGACACTGTTCAATCTTTTTAGTATAGGCGAGCACAAAGCTCCCACCCCGGGAAATTTTCCACCTTTGGAAAAAATTGAAATATCGAGTGTATGTTTATATGCACTATCTGATCTGCCGGATCTGCGCCCGCGAAAACGGAATGAGAAAGCAGCGCCCAAATCGATGCGGTGGCAGCTGTGCGCGGGTCTGCAAGACCGGGAAACCAGGAACCCGGCAGACCCGAAGGTCTCCCGCACAAAGCCGCCATTGAGCAGGTGTGTCGCTTCAGAAAAAACAAGGATGCTGAACCAACGCTGTCGCTCAGCAATGTTTCATCAAGTTGGGCAGGCTCGCGGCATAGGATGACCACCTAAGACCGTGCTGCCTCACCTCCAGCCCACAGGAAACAACAAGATGATCTCGAACCTCTTCAAAGCCATGCTGATCACCGGTGCTTTGCTCTTGAGCGCCTGTTCGGGTGTGAGCACCAGTTCCTGCTTTTCAGAAGGCTGCCAACAATTCGATGGCCATAACCCCAACAAGGTGAACTTTGGTGGGAGCGCGATCGGCAACAGCTTTAATGAGTACAGCTCGGGCTTGCTGCACGACTAAGGAATGACGCAACGGCTGGGGTGTTTTCGCCGTTGCGTGATTTACCTGATGACCCGCGTGTTCTGATTTTACGACTGCTGCGCAGCCGAACGCAGGCTGCGCCAGCTGCTACGGGGAATGGACTAACGGGCTATTTAGCCTCTGGCACCGCAATCCACTGACCGAGGATTTTCTGGTAATTCCCCGTTACCTTGGCCAGGTGCAGCCCCTGATCGACATACATCTTCCAGCTGATGTCATCCCGCGGCAACAGATATGCCTTCTCCCCATACTGCATGTATTGCGTCGGGTTGACCGCGCACAAACCCGGTTTGAGTTTCTGCTGATACAGCGCTTCCGACGCATCGGTGATCATCACGTCAGCCTTCTTGTCCAGCAGTTCCTGGAAGATGGTCACGTTGTCGTGCAGCTGCAATTGCGCCTTGGGCAGGAAGGCGTGGACGAAGGCTTCGTTGGTGCCGCCGGCCGGTTCGACCAGGCGAACCGAAGGCTGGTTGATTTGTTCGAGGGTCTGGTATTTCGCCTGATCTTCGCAGCGCACCAGCGGGATTTTGCCGTCGACGTCCAGGGTGGTGCTGAAGAAGGCTTTTTTCTGGCGTTCCAGGGTGACGGAGATGCCGCCGACGCCGATGTCGCATTTGCCCGCGAGCATGTCGGGCATCAGGGTTTTCCAGGTGGTCTGGACCCACTCGACCTTCACGCCCAGGCTGTCGGCCAGCGAGCGGGCCATGGCGATGTCGATGCCCGAGTATTCGCCGTCTTCACCTTTGAAGGTATAGGGTTTGTAGTCGCCTGTGGTGCAAACGAGCAGTTGGCCTTGTTGCAGGACGGTGTCCAGGTGCGAAGGGCTTTGCTCTGCCTGAGCGCCGCAGGATAGCGCCAGCAGGCCACTGAGCAGCAATGTGCTTTTTATGGTTTTCATGGTTATCGGGCTTTTGTGATGGAGTGGGGGGCAAGGCTGGATCAGTGTAGTGAAACCGCTTCCTGGCTGTCAGCAATGTGCTCAGTCAATCACGGCCCGGCGCAGGCGCAAGGCATTGAACACCACTGAGGCAGAGCTCACGCTCATGGCCAGTGCCGCCACCAACGGGGACAGCAAATGCCCGGTCAGCGGGTAGAACAACCCGGCGGCGAGGGGGATGCCCATGGCGTTGTAAGCCAGGGCAAAGGCAAGGTTCTGGTGCATGTTGCGCACGGTTGCCACCGACAGGTTGCGGGCATGCAGAATGCCGAGCAGGTCGCCCTTGACCAGGGTGACTTGAGCGCTGTTCATCGCGACATCGGTGCCAGTGCCCATGGCGATACCGACGTCGGCACGGGCCAGGGCCGGGGCGTCGTTGATGCCGTCGCCGGCCATTGCCACTCGGTGCCCGCGTTCCTGCAATGCGGCGGCCAGGCGTTCCTTGTCCTGTGGCTTGACCTCGCCGTGGACCTCTTCGATACCCAGTTGGCGGGCGACGGCACGGGCAGTGGTGAGGCCGTCTCCGGTCGCCATGATCACCCGCACGCCATCGGCCTGCAGGCGTTCGACAGCGAGCCGGGTGGTGGGTTTGATCGGGTCGGCGACGGCGAGCAACCCCGCGAGCACGCCATCCACGGCCAGGTACATGATGCTGGTTCCGTCGCTGCGCAGTTGCTCGGCTTGAGGTTGCAAGGCTTCCAGGGCGATGCCGGCTTCTGCCATCAGGGCGGTGTTGCCCAGTTGAACACGGTGCCCGTCGACCTGGCCGCGCACGCCGATGCCTGACGCCGACTCGAACGTCTGCGCTGTGCTCAACACCAAGCCATTGGCGCGTGCATGTTCGACGATGGCGTGGGCCAACGGGTGCTCGCTGCCCTGGTCGAGGCTGGCGGCCAGGCGCAGCACCTCGTCAGCACTGTAGCCAGGCGCAGGTTCGACGCTGTGAAACGCCGGGCGGCCTTCGGTGAGGGTGCCGGTCTTGTCCACGATCAGGGTGTCGATTTTGCGCAGGTTTTCGATCGCCGCCGCATCCCGAAAGAGCACGCCGCTGCTGGCCGCCTTGCCGGTGGCGACCATCACCGACATCGGTGTGGCCAGGCCGAGGGCACACGGGCAGGCGATGATCAGCACCGCCACTGCATTGATGAGGCCGAACACCCAGCTCGGTTGCGGCCCCCACAACCCCCAGCCGACAAAAGTCAGGACGGCAATGGCGATCACCACCATGACGAAGTAGCCAGCAATCACGTCCGCCAGGCGTTGCATCGGTGCTTTGGAGCGTTGTGCCTGGGCCACCATCTGCACAATTTGCGCAAGCACGGTGGCTGAGCCCACCTTCTGCGCCTGCATCACCAGGCTGCCGTGGGTATTGAGGGTGGCGCCGATCAGCCCGTCACCAGGGCGTTTCATCACGGGGACCGGCTCGCCTGTGAGCATGGACTCGTCCACCGCGCTTTCGCCCTGCAACACCACACCATCGACCGGGACCTTCTCGCCGGGGCGCACGCGCAAGGTGTCGCCGCTGTGCACATGGCTCAGTGCAATGTCTGTTTCGCTGCCGTCGGTGTTGATCCGGCGCGCAGTCTTGGGCGCCAGGCCGAGCAGTGATTTGATCGCGGCCGAGGTTTGCGAGCGCGCCTTGAGTTCCAGCATCTGTCCGAGCAGCGTCAGGGAAATAATGACCGCCGCTGCTTCGTAGTACACGCCAACCCGGCCGTCCATCATGAAGGTGGCTGGAAACAGGCCGGGTGTCAGGGTGGCGGCAAGGCTATAGAGGAAGGCCGCCGCGGTGCCGAGGCCGATCAGCGTCCACATGTTGGGGCTGCGCTGGATGACCGAACGGGCGCCGCGCACATAGAACGGCCAGCCGGCCCAAAGCACGACGGGCGTGGCGAGCACCAGTTCGACCAGGTTCTGTGTGGCGCCGTGAAACAGGCTCAAGCCATGGCTGCCCATCGCCAGTGCGGTCACCGCCAGAGTCAGAGGAAGGGTCCACCAGAAGCGCCGGGAAAAGTCCGCGAGCTCAGGGTTGTCCGATTCCTCCAGTTCGGGCAACACCGGCTCAAGGGTCATGCCGCACTTGGGGCATGTACCCGGACTGTGCTGGCGGATCTCCGGATGCATGGGGCAGGTGTACTCTTTTTCGGTCGTCGGCTCCGCCGCCTGCTGCGCCAAAGCAGGTGATTTGAGGTGATCGAGATGGCGATGCATGGGTCAGTGTCTGCCGTGGTGATGCCCGAACAGGTGCATCAGCGGGCACAGCAATAGAATCAGATAGGGCAAAAGCGGGTAGATATGACCGTAATGCTCGCGGGCCAGGTAGAACAGTCCGATCACCAGCAGCATGCCTAGCGCGATGCCGGGTTTGCTGCGCCAGAATGAGGTGGCTGGAGGTGTCGAGGGGTTTGAGTGGTTCATGTGATGCGCTCCGTTCTGACGAAAATCTTCCGGGGTGTCGTCCGGCTATGCCGGCCAATGCCAACCGTCTACGACGGGGGCTATGGCGCGATGCTTATTGGCCCATCGGCATCTTCATCATCATGGATTGCTGATCCATCATTTTCATCATCATGTCCATCATCGCCGTATCCGAGCTGCCCTTGCCACCGGACATGCCCATGCCCATCCCCATACCTCTGCAATTGTCGTGCAGCATGCCGAGGCTTGTTCTCATCGTAGTCATGGCTTCCTGCATGGCTGCCCGGCGTTCGGCCGGGGTTTTGGCGGCGATCATTTTGTCGTGGGCCGCCTGCATTTTCTTCATCTGTTCGCTCATGGCCTTGTCTTGCATGGGCGTGGCTTGGGTTGCGTCCTCGGAGGGGGCGGCGGGCGTTGTTTCGGGGTATTCGGCAGCCAGCGTCAGCAATGGGCTGCTCATGACCAGTGCGGCCAGGAGGGACTTGACGTAGATGTGCATGGCGATCTCCACATTGATAACGCGGATCGGCAGCGTCGGATGGCTGCGGACCAAGGTATGTTGTGTTCCCGTTAGAGGGAGTGATCTTGAACTTACGCCACGGTCGCAGGGCGTTGTTGATCCATATCAAACGACGTCCACAGAGGTTTGTTGTGCGTAAGCGTCCGGCCAACACACCTTTCTGATCCCAACGCTTAGGGCGATGGTGGACACCTATTGTAAGTGGACAC
>NZ_JBWKWT010000011.1:61272-204384 GCF_059422365.1 Pseudomonas sp. GW821-FHT01E10 | reverse complement strand
CCCCCCCCCCCCCCCCCCCCCCCCCCCCCCCCCCCCCCCCCCCCCCCCCCCCCCCCCCCCCCCCCGCTCCTACAGGAGGATTGGGTTACCAAAATCAAACGGCGCCAACGCAAACCCTTGCTCATCCACCTGCAACACCCAGCCTTGACGGTCCCAATCCCCCAGCACAATGCGCTTGGCCGCCTGCTCGCCAATCTGCAACTTGTGGATGGCGGGGCGATGGGTGTGGCCGTGGATCAAGGTTTTCACACCATAGGCCTGCATGACCCGCGGCACTTCTTCCGGCGTGACATCGACAATGTCATTGGCCTTCATCCGCGTTTGCGCACGGCTTTCACTGCGCAGCTTGCGCGCCAGTTTATGCCGTGTGCCCAAAGGCAGATGGCGCAGGATGAACAGGGTGATCGGGTTACGCAGGTAGCGCCGCAGCTTCATATAACCTACGTCGCGGGTGCAGAGGCTGTCGCCGTGCATCAACAGCACCGGCTCGCCGTAAAACTGCACGACACTCGGATCTTTGAGCAAGGTACAGCCGGCCGCTTTGCAGAAGGCCTTGCCGAGCATGAAGTCGCGATTGCCGTGCATCAGGAAAATGGCCGTGCCGCTGTCGCTCAAATTACGCAGGGCCTGGCAGATGGAACGCTGGAAGGCTGTCATGGCATCGTCGCCAATCCACGCCTCGAAAAAGTCGCCCAGAATGTACAACGCACTCGCCGAGCGGGCGCGTCCAGCGAGCAAATCCAGAAACGCCCGGGTAATGTCCGGGCGCTCCTCTTCCAGATGCAAGTCTGAAATCAGCAGTATCACTCAATGATCTCGGCTTTCTCGATGATCACGTCGTCTGCAGGTACGTCCTGGTGACCGGCCTTGGAGGTGGTGGCCACGCCTTTGATCTTGTCGACGACGTCGGTGCCTTCAACCACTTCGCCGAATACCGCGTAGCCCCAGCCCTGAACGGTCTTGGCGCTGTGGTTCAGGAAGCTGTTGTCAGCCACGTTGATGAAGAATTGCGCGGAAGCCGAATGCGGCTCCATGGTGCGGGCCATGGCAACGCTGTACTTCTTGTTCGGCAGGCCGTTGTCGGCTTCGTTCTGGATGCTTGGGCGCTTGTCTTTCTTTTCTTTCATGCCTGGCTCGAAACCGCCGCCCTGGATCATGAAGTTACCGATGACGCGGTGGAAAACAGTGTTTTCGTAGTGACCGGCCTTGACGTATTCGATGAAGTTGGCAACGGTCAGCGGTGCCTTTTCAGCGTTCAGTTGCAGGACGATGTCGCCGAAGTTGGTAGACAGTTTGACTTTGGTCATGATGGGTACTCATTCTAAGAATTCGTGGGTTTCGGGGCTCTACAGCCCTCAACCGGTCCGGCCAGTGTCGGCCAAGGTGCGCAGTTTAGCGTGCCGGACGCGAATTTCGAGGCTGTTTTTCATCGCCGGCCGATTAAATGCAACCGATTGCCGGCCTGCTCTGTCAGCCACTTGACAGCATCGGCTATGATAAGCCCCTTTGATTTATAACAGCCGCTTTGATTTGGCCAACTGGCCGCGCACTTGTACGTTCAAGGATCCTATGAGCAAGCCCACTGTCGACCCTACCTCGAATTCCAAGACCGGCCCTGCCGTGCCGGTCAATTTCCTGCGCCCGATCATCCAGGCGGACCTGGACTCGGGTAAGCACACGCAGATCGTTACCCGTTTTCCGCCTGAGCCCAACGGTTACCTGCACATCGGTCACGCCAAGTCGATCTGTGTGAACTTCGGCCTGGCCCAGGAATTCGGCGGCGTCACGCACCTGCGTTTCGACGACACCAACCCGGCCAAGGAAGACCAGGAATACATCGACGCGATCGAAAGCGACGTCAAATGGCTGGGCTTCGAATGGTCCGGTGAAGTGCGCTATGCCTCGCAGTATTTCGACCAGTTGCACGACTGGGCGGTAGAGCTGATCAAGGCCGGCAAGGCCTATGTCGACGACCTGACCCCCGAACAGGCCAAGGAATACCGTGGCAGCCTGACCGAGCCGGGCAAGAACAGCCCGTTCCGCGACCGCTCGGTTGAGGAAAACCTCGACCTGTTCGCTCGCATGAAGGCCGGCGAATTCAAGGACGGCGCACGTGTGCTGCGGGCCAAGATCGACATGGCCTCGCCGAACATGAACCTGCGCGACCCGATCATGTATCGCATCCGTCATGCCCATCACCACCAGACCGGCGACAAGTGGTGCATCTACCCGAACTACGACTTCACCCACGGTCAGTCGGACGCCATCGAAGGCATCACCCACTCGATCTGCACCCTGGAGTTTGAAAGCCATCGTCCGTTGTACGACTGGTTTCTCGACAACCTGCCGGTGCCGGCGCACCCGCGTCAGTACGAATTCAGCCGTCTGAACCTCAACTACACCATCACCAGCAAGCGCAAGCTCAAGCAGCTTGTGGACGAGAAACACGTCAACGGCTGGGACGATCCGCGCATGTCCACGCTGTCGGGCTTCCGCCGCCGCGGCTACACCCCGGCGTCGATCCGCAACTTCTGCGACATGATCGGCACCAACCGTTCCGATGGCGTGGTCGACTTCGGCATGCTCGAGTTCAGCATCCGTCAGGACCTGGACGCGAATGCCCCGCGCGCCATGTGCGTGCTGCGTCCGTTGAAAGTCGTGATCACCAACTACCCGGAAGACCAAGTCGAGAATCTCGAACTGCCACGTCATCCGCAGAAAGAAGAACTCGGCGTGCGCAAGCTGCCGTTCGCCCGTGAAATCTACATCGACCGCGATGACTTCATGGAAGAGCCGCCAAAAGGCTACAAGCGCCTGGAGCCGAACGGTGAAGTGCGTCTGCGCGGCAGCTACGTGATCCGTGCCGACGAAGCAATCAAGGATGCCGACGGCAACATCGTCGAACTGCGTTGCTCGTACGATCCGGACACCCTGGGCAAGAACCCTGAAGGCCGCAAGGTCAAAGGCGTGGTGCACTGGGTGCCGGCTGCGGCCAGCGTCGAGTGCGAAGTGCGTCTGTACGATCGTCTGTTCCGTTCTCCGAACCCGGAGAAGGCCGAAGACAGCGCCAGTTTCCTGGACAACATCAACCCTGACTCACTGCAAGTCCTCACCGGTTGTCGTGCTGAACCCTCGTTGGGCAACGCACAGCCGGAAGACCGTTTCCAGTTCGAGCGCGAAGGTTACTTCGTCGCGGATATCAAGGACTCGAAACCGGGCGCTCCGGTATTCAACCGTACCGTGACCCTGCGTGATTCGTGGGGCCAGTGATCAAGTCTTAAGGAACCGTCGTGCTTACGATCTACAACACGCTCACCAAGAGCAAAGAAGTCTTCAAGCCGCTGGATGGCAACAAGGTGCGCATGTACGTCTGCGGGATGACCGTGTACGACTACTGCCATCTGGGCCATGGCCGCAGCATGGTCGCGTTCGACCTGGTGACCCGCTGGTTGCGGTTCAGCGGTTACGACCTGACCTACGTGCGCAACATCACCGATATCGACGACAAGATCATCAATCGGGCCAACGAGAACGGCGAGTCGTTCGAGGCCTTGACCGAGCGCATGATCGCGGCGATGCACGAAGATGAAGCGCGCCTGAACATCAAAAAACCGGACATGGAGCCGCGTGCCACGGATCACATCCCGGGCATGCACGCGATGATCCAGACCCTGATCGACAAGGGTTACGCCTACGCACCGGGCAATGGCGATGTGTACTACCGCGTCGCCAAGTTCATGGGCTACGGCAAGCTGTCGCGCAAGAAGATCGAAGACCTGCGCATCGGCGCACGAATCGAAGTCGACGAGTCGAAACAGGACCCGCTGGACTTCGTGCTGTGGAAAGGCGCCAAGCCAGGCGAGCCGAGCTGGCCATCGCCGTGGGGCGACGGTCGTCCGGGCTGGCACATCGAGTGCTCGGTGATGTCCACCTGCTGCCTGGGCGAGACCTTCGATATTCATGGCGGCGGCAGCGACCTCGAGTTCCCGCACCACGAAAACGAAATCGCCCAGAGCGAAGCGGCCACCGGCAAGACCTACGCCAACGCGTGGATGCATTGCGGCATGATTCGCATCAATGGCGAGAAGATGTCCAAGTCCTTGAACAACTTCTTCACCATTCGCGACGTGCTCGACAAGTACCACCCGGAAGTCGTGCGTTACCTGCTGGTGTCGAGCCACTACCGCAGCGCGATCAACTATTCGGAAGACAACCTCAAGGACGCCAAGGGCGCCCTCGAGCGTTTCTACCATGCGTTGAAAGGCCTGCCGAAAGTGGCACCTGCTGGCGGCGAAGCCTTCGTCGAGCGTTTCACCCAGGTGATGAACGACGACTTCGGCACGCCGGAAGCCTGTGCGGTGCTGTTCGAGATGGTCCGCGAGATCAACCGTCTGCGCGAGAGCGATCTGGATGCGGCGGCCGGTCTGGCGGCACGCTTGAAGGAACTGGCCAGCGTGCTGGGTGTATTGCAGCTTGAAGCCGATGACTTCCTGCAGGCCGGTGCCGAAGGGCGGGTCGACGCGGCTGAAGTCGATGCACTGATCCAGGCGCGCCTGACTGCCCGTGCCAACAAAGACTGGGCCGAATCCGACCGCATCCGCGACCAGCTCACCGCCATGGGCGTGGTGCTGGAAGACGGCAAGGGCGGCACGACCTGGCGTCTGGCTGACTGATCGCTGCGTTTGCTACAAACAAAACCCGCCTTGTGCGGGTTTTTGTTTGTTTGGTTGAAGATCAAAAGATCGCAGCCTTCAATCCCCCAATTGGCGCAACCGCTTGTAAAGGGTATTGCGACTAACCCCTAACCGCCGCGCCAAGTGCGAAATATTTCCCCCAGCCGCCTGCAATTGCCGATTCAATGCCTCGGCATCATTCAAATCAACGGCTATCGGCTCCGGCGTATCCACCGGCTCCATCTCCAGATCGACAAAAAAATCATCCGGCAAATGTTCCGGCCGTACGGGTTGCTCTTCGGCCATGGCCAACGCCACCTGCATCACGCTGCTGACCTGACGCAAATTCCCCGGCCACGGATGGCGGCTGAACAGTTCCAGCACCTCGGGGCTCAACCCGGCCCACTGCGACGGTTCACGGTGTTGCTCCCACAAGCGCTTGAACAACGCCTGCTTGTCGCTGCGCTCCCTGATCGGTGGCAGTTCCAGGGTCAAACCGCCGATGCGGTAATACAAATCCTCACGAAACCGCCCCAACTGCACCTGCTCGCGCAACAAGCGGTTGGTCGCCGAGATGATCCGGATGTCCACCGGGAACAACTCGCTGCTGCCCACCGGTTGTACGCAACGTTCCTGCAATACCCGCAGCAGCCGGGCCTGGGTCGGTAGCGGCATGTCGCCGATTTCATCGAGGAACAGGGTGCCTTTGTCGGCCTTGCGGATCAGCCCGATGCTGCCTTTCTGGTTGGCGCCGGTGAACGCGCCTTTCTCGTAGCCAAACAGCTCGGACTCCACCAGTTCGGCGGGGATCGCTGCACAGTTGACGGCAATGAACGGTTGTTTGCTGCGTGAGCTGGCGTGGTGCAGGGCTTTGACGAAGACTTCCTTGCCGACCCCGGTTTCCCCGTGGATCAACAATGGAATGTCCTTCTCCAGCAAACGTTCGGCCTGGCGCACGGCTTTTTCCACGCGGCTGTCGCCAAAGTGCAGGGTGTTGAGGCTGATCGCGGCGGGCGCTGCCAGGGTGGGCTCAGTGCACTTTATTTCAGGGCTTTTCGTTTCAGTGCTCTTTTTTTCTGCAAACAGCCGCGCCTGAATCGACGCCTGTTTCGGTCGTTTCAGCACGCACTGGAAACGGTTGTTTCCTGAGGCTTGCAGGGAAAACGGCAGGCCGTCCGGCTGATTCAGCAGTTCCATCAACGAGACTTTGAACAGGCTTTCGACGCTGACCCGCGACAGGCTGATGCCCAGCAGATTGTCGGCCCGGCGGTTGGCCGACAGTACCTGACCGGTTTCATCGAAGATCAGCATCCCGGCCCATTGGCTGTCGAGGTTGTTCAACCCGGTGTTGAAGGTCAGTTGGAAATGCTGGCCGTGGAACAGGTTGAGGATCAGCCGGTTCTCCACGGTCTGGCTCATCATCTTGACCATGCCCAGGGTGTGGGAGGGCGGCAGGTAGCTGTCGCTGGACACATCCAGCACCGCGATCACCTTGCGCTCGGCATCGAAAATCGGCGCGGCGGAACCGGTCATGAAGCGGTTGGCCTTGAGGAAATGTTCATCGTGCTCGATGTGCACGGCCTGCTCGCAGGCCAGCGCGGTGCCGATCGCATTGGTCCCGCTGCAATGCTCCATCCAGCTGGCGCCGACGCTGAAACCGCGGGTCAGGCTCGGCTCGATGAAACGCTGGGTACCCCACGACGTCAGCACCTGGCCGTGATTGTCGGCGAGCATGATCAGGCAATTGGAGTTGCTGAGGATGTTTTCGTAATACGGCAGGACTTCCTGATGGGTGGTTTGCACCAGGGAATGCTGACTTTCCAGCAAGTGGGCGATGCCGTCTGCCGGCAGCTGATCGAACGCTGGCGCGCTCTGATGATCGAGCCCGAACGCGCGGCAGCGGGACCAGGAGTCCTGGATGATGGCGTCGTGGGAGCGCTTTGAGACAGGTACGGCCATGGCGGTCGATCTCTGGGCAAGCTTTTATTGTTTTTATGGGTTTTGCATCACGTGAGGGCCACGCAAAAAACATCCGTAGAGTGTTGTTCACATTTGTTCATTGTCAATCGTTGAATTGTTCAGTTGTTCATTCGTGGTTGTTCATTTCTGTTCATCAACGAATCCGATTTTTATCTTGTTTGATGGGATTTCCAGCCAAATCAAACGCTTGAGATTTTTGGCACGGATGTCGCTATGTAGCTCCGGTCGCTTGACTCAAAAAATAAAAAAAGGCCGAGCCATGTCACTAATCCTGGAACATGTCAGCCGCACCATCGAAGGCCAGACCTGGATCGACGATGCGTGCCTTAATTTCGAACCCGGATCGTTCAACGTTTTGCTCGGTCGCACGCTGTCCGGCAAAACCAGCCTCATGCGCCTGATGGCCGGTCTGGACAAACCCGACAGCGGCCGCATCCTGATGAACGGCGTCGACGTCACCCAGCGCCCGGTGCGTTTGCGCAATGTGTCGATGGTCTATCAGCAGTTCATCAATTACCCGACCATGACGGTGTTCGAGAACATCGCCTCGCCGCTGCGTCAGGGTGGCGTTGCCAATGAGTTGATCCAGAGCAAGGTGCTGGAAACCGCGAAGATGCTGCGCATCGAGAAGTTTCTCCAGCGCCATCCACTGGAGCTCTCCGGCGGCCAGCAACAGCGCACGGCCATGGCCCGGGCGCTGGTCAAGGACGCCGAGCTGATTCTGTTCGACGAGCCGCTGGTCAACCTCGACTACAAGCTGCGCGAAGAGCTGCGCCAGGAAATGCGCGAGCTGTTCAAGGCGCGCAATACCATCGCGATTTACGCCACCACCGAACCCAACGAAGCCCTGGCGCTGGGCGGCACCACGACGATTCTTCACGAAGGCCGGGTGATTCAGAGCGGCAAGTCCTCCGAGGTGTATCACCAGCCGCAAACCGTGCTGGCGGCGGAGTTGTTCTCCGAGCCACCGATCAACCTGATGCCGGGGCGCATTGCCGGCAACGAAGTCAGTTTCGCCAATTTCGTGCACTTCCCGTTGAACGTCGATCTGCGTCCGGTGGGCGAGGGCGAATTCCGTTTCGGCGTGCGTCCCAGCCATATCTCGCTGGTGCCGAGCAACGACGACGATCTGGAACTGGCGGTGACCGTCGAGGTGGCCGAGATCAGCGGTTCGGAAACCTTCCTGCACGTGCGCAACGAGTATTTCCTGCTGGTGCTGCACTTGCCGGGGGTGCACGAATACGACGTCGATGCGCCGATTCGCATCTATATCCCGACTCATAAACTGTTTGTGTTCGATATGCAGGGGCGGCTGGTCCAGGCGCCCGGTCGCCGCATTGCGAGGGTTGCCTGATGGCCGAAATCCGTTTGCAGAGCCTTGCCCACAGCTACACCCGCACGCCAGCC
The DNA here is from genome assembly GCF_059422365.1 of Pseudomonas sp. GW821-FHT01E10. Lineage (NCBI taxonomy): Bacteria > Pseudomonadati > Pseudomonadota > Gammaproteobacteria > Pseudomonadales > Pseudomonadaceae > Pseudomonas > Pseudomonas sp. GW821-FHT01E10. Next base: position 196,324 of record NZ_JBWKWT010000011.1, on the reverse strand, counting down.
GGCCCTGAGGATTACGCGATCCGCGAGATGGACCACGTCTGGGAGCAGGGCGGCGCTTATGCGCTGCTCGGGCCATCGGGGTGCGGCAAGTCGACCTTGCTCAACATCATTTCCGGGTTGCTCAGCCCGTCCCAGGGCCAGGTGATGTTCGACGGCAAAGTGGTCAACGAACTGACCCCGGAAAAGCGCAACATCGCCCAGGTTTTCCAGTTTCCGGTGGTCTACGACACCATGACGGTGTTCGACAACCTGGCTTTCCCGCTGCGCAATCAGGGCATGGTCGAAGCGAAGATTTTCAGCAAGGTGCATGAAATCGCCGAAGTCCTCGACCTTCAGGCATTGCTGCACAAGAAGGCGCGTAACCTCACCGCCGATGAAAAGCAGAAAGTCTCCATGGGCCGTGGGCTGGTGCGCGATGACGTGTCGGCGATCCTCTTCGATGAACCATTGACGGTGATCGACCCGCACCTGAAGTGGAAGCTGCGGCGCAAGCTCAAGCAGATCCACGAGCAGTTCAACATCACCATGGTCTACGTCACCCACGATCAGCTCGAAGCCTCGACCTTCGCCGACAAGATCGCGGTGATGTACGGCGGGCAGATCGTGCAGTTCGGTACGCCACGGGAATTGTTCGAACGGCCGAGCCACACCTTTGTCGGCTATTTCATCGGCAGCCCGGGGATGAACCTGATCGACGTCCAGCCGCAGGCCGGCGGTGTCGGTTTTGCCGGGACTCACTTGCCGTTGTCCCACGCGATGCAGCAACGGATCGCCGACAGCGAATGGAAAACCCTGAAGGTCGGCATCCGTCCGGAGTTCGTTCATGTGTGGGAGGAAGCCTTTGATGACGCGTTGCGGGCTAAGGTCGTACACGTCGAGGACCTGGGCACCTACAAAATCATGACCCTGAACCTCGACGGCGTGCTGCTGAAAGTACGCCTGGCCGAAGACAAACCGGTGCCCGAGGGCACGGCGTACATCAGTTTCCCGGGGCAATGGCTGATGGTCTACGCCGATGATTACTTGCTGGAGGTGCTGCCATGAACAAGGTGCAGAACAACAAGGCCTGGTGGCTGGTGCTGCCGGTGTTCCTGCTGGTGGCGTTCAGTGCGGTGATCCCGATGATGACCGTGGTCAACTATTCGGTGCAGGACATCTTCGACCAGTCCAGCCGCTATTTCGTCGGCGCCGATTGGTACAAGCAGGTGTTGCTCGACCCAAGGCTGCATGACTCGCTGCTGCGCCAGTTCATCTATTCCGCCTGCGTGTTGTTGATCGAAATTCCGTTGGGCATCGCCATCGCCCTGACCATGCCGATCAAGGGCCGCTGGTCGTCGCTGGTGCTGATTATCCTGGCGATTCCGCTGCTGATCCCGTGGAACGTGGTCGGCACCATCTGGCAGATTTTCGGTCGGGCCGACATCGGCTTGCTTGGGTCCAGCCTCAACGGCATGGGCATCAGCTACAACTATGCGGCCAACACCATGGACGCCTGGGTCACGGTGTTGGTGATGGACGTGTGGCACTGGACGTCGCTGGTGGCGTTGTTGTGTTTCTCCGGTCTGCGGGCGATTCCGGATGTGTATTACCAGGCGGCGCGGATCGATCGGGCGTCGGCCTGGGCGGTGTTCCGGCACATCCAGTTGCCCAAGCTCAAGAGCGTGCTGCTGATCGCGGTGATGCTGCGGTTCATGGACAGTTTCATGATCTACACCGAACCGTTCGTGCTGACCGGTGGTGGTCCGGGCAATGCCACGACCTTCCTGAGTCAGACCTTGACCCAGATGGCCGTAGGGCAATTCGACCTCGGCCCGGCGGCGGCTTTCTCGCTGGTGTACTTCCTGATCATCCTGTTGGTGTCGTGGCTGTTCTACACCGCCATGACTCACTCTGACGCCAATCGGTGAGGCCTGCCATGAGCAAGAGAAAGCTGATTCCGCTGCTGGTCTACATCCTGTTCCTGCTGGTGCCGATCTACTGGCTGCTGAACATGTCCTTCAAGAGCAACACCGAAATCCTCGGCGGCCTGACGCTGTTTCCCCAGGATTTCACTTTCGCCAACTACAAGGTGATCTTCACCGACCCGAGCTGGTACACCGGCTACCTCAACTCGGCGTACTACGTCAGCATGAACACAATCATTTCCCTGACCGTGGCGTTGCCGGCGGCCTATGCGTTTTCGCGCTATCGCTTCCTCGGTGACAAGCACCTGTTCTTCTGGCTGCTGACCAACCGCATGGCACCGCCGGCGGTGTTCCTGTTGCCGTTCTTCCAGCTGTATTCCTCGATCGGCTTGTTCGACACGCACATCGCGGTGGCGTTGGCTCACTGTCTGTTTAACGTGCCGCTGGCGGTGTGGATTCTTGAGGGCTTCATGTCTGGCGTTCCCAAGGAAATCGACGAAACCGCCTACATCGATGGCTACAGCTTTCCCAAGTTCTTCGTGAAGATTTTCGTTCCGCTGATCGGCTCCGGGATCGGTGTCACGGCGTTTTTCTGCTTCATGTTTTCCTGGGTCGAATTGTTGCTGGCGCGAACCCTGACGTCGGTGAACGCCAAACCCATCGCCGCGGTGATGACCCGCACGGTCTCGGCGTCCGGCATCGACTGGGGCGTGCTGGCAGCGGCGGGGGTGTTGACCATCCTGCCGGGCATGCTGGTGATCTGGTTTGTTCGCAACCACGTGGCCAAGGGCTTTGCCCTGGGCCGGGTATGAGGAACTGATGATGGAATGGATGAGTTGGACCAGCCCGACGGCGGCGTTCTTCGGCGTCATAGCCTTGATCCTGGTGGGCATGACGACTTGGGAGTTGCGTTCGCCAAGCATTCTTCGAAAAGGTTTTCTGCCGATTACCACCACCCGTGGCGATCGGCTGTTTATCGGTCTTCTCGGCAGCGCCTACCTGCATTTGCTGGTAATCGGCGTCACCGACTGGAGCATCTGGATAGCGTTCGCGTTGTCCCTGGTGTGGCTGTTGGCTGTGATGCGTTGGGGCTAGTCGAATCGCTCGGCAATGTTGCTCCGAAACCCATAAAGGAGGTCTCTATGTTCGACAAAAACAATAAGCTGCGACATAGCATTTCACTGGCAGCCATGCTGGCACTCAGCGGATTGAGCGCATCGGCCTGGGCTGATGCCTACGAAGACGCTGCGAAGAAGTGGATCGGCGGCGAATTCAAACCGTCCACCTTGACGGCCGATCAGCAACTCGCGGAATTGAAGTGGTTCATCAAGGCGGCCGAGCCGTTTCGCGGGATGGACATCAAGGTTGTCTCGGAAACCCTGACCACCCATGAATACGAGTCCAAGGTGCTGGCCAAGGCCTTCACCGAGATCACCGGGATCAAAGTCACCCACGACTTGCTGCAAGAAGGCGATGTGGTGGAAAAGCTGCAGACCGTGATGCAGTCGGACAAGAGCATCTATGACGGCTGGGTCAACGACTCCGACCTGATCGGTACGCACTTTCGCTATGGCAAGACCGAGTCGATCACCGACCTGATGGCCAACGAAGGCAAGAACTTCACCTCGCCGACCCTCGACATCAAGGACTTCATCGGCATTTCCTTCACCACCGCGCCGGACGGCAAGATCTATCAGCTGCCCGACCAGCAGTTCGCCAACCTGTATTGGTTCCGCGCCGACTGGTTCGATCGGGCGGACCTGAAAGCAAAATTCAAGGAAAAGTACGGCTACGAATTGGGCGTGCCGGTGAACTGGTCGGCCTATGAAGACATCGCCAAATTCTTCAGCGAAGACGTCAAGGAAATCGACGGCAAACGCATCTACGGGCACATGGACTACGGCAAGAAGGATCCATCCCTGGGCTGGCGCTTCACCGATGCCTGGTTCTCCATGGCCGGCGGCGGCGACAAGGGGCTGCCCAACGGCTTGCCGGTGGACGAGTGGGGCATCCGTGTCGAGGACTGCCATCCGGTCGGTTCCAGCGTGACCCGTGGCGGCGATACCAACGGCCCGGCGGCGGTGTTCGCGACGCAGAAATATGTCGACTGGATGAAGGCCTATGCGCCGCCGGAAGCAGCGGGCATGACCTTTTCCGAGTCTGGCCCGGTACCGTCTCAGGGCAACATTGCCCAACAGATCTTCTGGTACTCCGCCTTTACCGCCGACATGACCAAACCGGGCCTGCCGGTGGTGAACGCCGACGGTACGCCGAAGTGGCGCATGGCGCCGTCGCCGAGAGGGCCGTACTGGGAAGAGGGCATGAAGCTTGGGTATCAGGACGTGGGTTCCTGGACATTCATGAAGTCCACGCCTGAGAAACAGAAACTCGCGGCCTGGCTGTACGCGCAGTTCGTGACCTCGAAAACCGTGTCGCTGAAGAAAACCATCGTCGGCCTGACACCGATCCGCGAGTCGGACATCAACTCTCAAGCCATGACCGACCTGGCGCCGAAGCTCGGTGGCCTGGTCGAGTTCTATCGCAGCCCGGCGCGGGTGCAATGGACCCCGACCGGCACCAACGTGCCGGACTATCCGCGTCTGGCACAGTTGTGGTGGAGCCACATCGCCGAAGCCGCCAGCGGCGAGAAAACCCCGCAACAGGCGCTCGATGGTCTGGCCAAGGATCAGGACGCGATCATGACCCGTCTGGAACGCTCCAAGGCCCAGGCCACTTGCGCGCCGAAAATGAACCCGGAACGCGACGCGCAATACTGGTTCGACCAACCGGGCGCACCGAAGCCGAAACTGGCTAACGAGAAGCCCAAGGGTGAAACCGTGAGCTATGCCGAACTGCTGAAATCGTGGGAGGTGGCGCGTAAGTAACAGATCGGCCTGCGACGTCGAACGGCACCTTCGGGTGCCGTTTCTATTTATGCCCACTTTCTCGTTTCAGCGACTGGCGTACGGTTCTCATTACCGCGAGGTCGAAGGCGTTGTGCCCGGCGTGGAGCAGACGACAACGGATGTTCTGGCGCTGGCGAAGCCAACGTACGCTGGACATGCCGAAGGTGTCTTTGATGCCTTGTATCACCAGGGTATCGGCATCGACCCGGAGACGCTCGTCCGCCCGTGTGAAGAAATAGTGATTAACGTGGTAATGCAACTCCAGGCAGATGGCGCGCACCGCTTCTTCATCAACGAAGTCTTCGAGTGCGTGCGGGCACATCGATTGCCCGTTCAATTGCAAAATAGCCTGCAGCCAGTGGATGGCAGCCTGACGCTGTTGCACCTCGCAACCATTGCTCAGTAGCTGGTAGATACCCCGCGCACTGGCGTCGTGGGAGCCAGGGGTTAATTGAGATAAACCCTCGCTCAAGGTTTTATCGTAGGCGCTTACGTTCGCAACAAACGGTATGAACACTGAGACCAACGTGGTTTTCAGAATGGCGTCGGGATAGCGCTGCTGGTATTGGATGGCCAACCAGCTTCCCCATGAAATGCCCAGCAAACTGATTTTTTCGAAACCAAAATGCCGCCGCAGGGCATCGATGTCTTCAACGGACAGCCCAGTGTTGTTGTGCTGGAGCTCGCCGAGGGGAAGGGAGCGCCCGCAGCCACGCTGGTCGAACAAAATGATATCGAAACATCGCAGATCGAAGAACTCAAGATGATGGAGGGCGCTACGACCACCCGGCCCGCCATGCAGGAAAAATATCGGTTCGCTGCCGGGGGTGCCGTGCCGCTCCCAATAGAGATGGTGGCCGTCACGAGTCGGGTAGTAGCCATTGATCGGGGAGACCACCATCAGATGGGAACCTTCAGCCTGTAGAACTGGAACAGCTCCGTGTGCCGGGGGCGGGCCGCTACACTGGAAATCACCTGCAGTTTCAGGATCTGGGCCATGTAGGGAACGGAAATCAGTACCGGCGTATGGCCGAAAACGATAATCGTGCCTCCCGGATTCACGCACGGTGCCATATCGTGCAATGTCTGCTGCGCATCGGCGCGAGTCATGACTTCGGCATTGAGGAAACGCAGTATCAGCACATCACATTTGATGCCGGCAGAGGCAATGTTTCGGGCATCGGCCAGATAAAATTCGGCAGATGAGGTGCCATGACGATTTTTTGCATGTTCGATCATCGACGCCGAACGATCGGAGCCCAGGCAATGTCGGTCGGGGAGTTCGCGGGCCAGGTGCGCAATGAATTCCCCAGTCGAGCACGCCGGATCATGGATCACCGCGCCGGGACTCGATATCGTCTTGAGTAACGTTGCGCAATGCTGGCGAAAGTGGCTTTCGTCGGCATCCAGTTGCTTGGCGAGCGATTCATTGCACTGCCAGTATTCGGGCGGGCAAACAAACTCCAGGCCCGTGTCATCAGTGACAGGAAGCGGGAAACACACCTCGCTGTCCGGTTTAGTCTGCGCAACGTGGAAAGCCGTTTCCTTTTCTTGTCGGGTAACTCCTCGAAAATAGATCTCTGCACCTTCATTGCCCCAATGCCACTCAGCGAGCGGTCCGAGCAACATCCAGGGCCTGAGCAGGCTGTTGATATGCCAGCCGTCAGTGTCAGTGTGTTGCAGGACTTTTCGGCCCACCCAGTCGCAGCCATTCACGCGCAGAACAAAGAGCTGATGGAGCCCCGGCCCCAAGGGCTCGACGTAACGATCGAGTTTGCCAGGGGAGGCCACATGACGGACGAAGGATTGAGCCAAGCGCTGTTCTCGATGGAGGGCAGTCGTTGCCGATCGAGCGTTCATGCCGGCACTCCATGTCGCCTTTCCAAGCGCCGTCCCCGCGCCTGCGGGATAACCACATTGCCGCTGGAGACTACGAAAAATCGCTCCAGCCCCGGAATGACGACATTGACCAGCGTGGTGCCGAGGGCGGTCTGGTGAAGCGGTGCAATGCCCAGCGTGCGCCCATACCGATGCAGGTCTTCGGCCAGCAAGCTGATTTGCTCGGCCAATGGTCGTTCATCACGAGCATCGGGCAAGACTACCGTTTGTTGCTCGCACAGGTTCAACAGCGGATGCAGATCGAATCGCAGGCAGCGCAACAGGCGAGGAAAGGCCGTCAGATGCCGCTGAGCGTTGCTCAGATAGTCTCTCAGTTCAGGCTCCGAGGACCAAAGATGTAACTGAACCAGTTCGGTAAGTGCTCGCCATGCGCCATGCCTGGCATCGATCGAGCAACCGGTGCCGAAGACTCGCGGGTGAGTGCATGGCGCGGCTGAAAAGGCCAGAAAGGTTCGCGGCAGGAATTCGGTGCTGATGTCGACAAGGACGATCTCGGCACCGATCTCCGCTTCGGCGTCCAGCCACAGCCGACCCAGCTCGTCGTGATCGGACATGCGTGCGACGCGGCGCAGGGGCGCGTGGTTTTCGTAGTAAAAATGCTCCAGCAAGAACAACGAAACCGCATCGCGCTCAATACATTCATTGGCAGCATGCAAAACCGCCTCGTTGTAAGTTGCGCCAATAGCGGTTCCGCTATTACTGGCATAACGTTGCAGTGCGCCATAGTTGGTTGTGTCTTGTATCGGTGTTCGTCGTGAATAACCGGGTGTGCATAAAGCGACCGGGTATGTAAATGAAGTGTGCTTTAGAACATTCGTATACTGTCGGCAGGCTGTTATGGCATTGGGTTGTTCGGCGATAAGTGCCAGGGCAGTGTCGTCAGTAAATAGTGACGTGTCGGAAAAATAGCGCGGGGCTACATAGTGAATGTCGGATGTATCCAAGTGGTCACTTAAATAGTGTTCCAGCATTTCGTAAAGTGCACCGACACGGGCGTGGCGCGGGTAGCCTTTACCTGATCCCCTGGCGGTGTGGTGCTGATCGCTGGAGCTGGCAGAGGCATGGACCGCGACAATCTGCTGGCCCAGTGTGCGGGTGTCGACACGCAGGCCCAAGCTATCAAGTTCAGCGTGAATCCGCTGTTCAGCTTGCTCCAGGGTGAGTTCTCGTTCGGCTAGTGTGAAACCCATTGTTCGCTCCCTCGAGAAACGGGGGGCGCCGGCCCCCCGTTTTTTATACGGCTTCCAGTTCGGACTGTTCAGCCTCAGTCAGTTGCAGTTTTTCAACCTGCTCTGGCGTAGGCGCTTCCTGTTGTTCAAGGTCGATCACTTTGTTGGCGTTCCAGTTACCCATATAACCCATGATTAAACTCTCTTTTTGTTAGACATTGGATGTGCTGTATCGAGCACGGAGCAAATGTATAAGGCAGGTATTGGCTCGGTCAAAAATGACAGGAAGTTTCAAAAACCATATTCAAGGGGTGTTGAAATACGTACACATCAATTGTCGGCTTGACGATTTTTTTCGTGACGCATCGGCGGGTGTTGAATGGGACGGTATTGCGGGACATACCCGCCCCAACGATTTCGACGCATGCACTTGTCGGAAATTTCAGCTGCATGGAGGTGCGAAATCGTGATGACTGACTTTTGTGGCTCTTCAGGGTTCTTCGCGCGACGATTTTTCCTATCGCGTATGAAGGCGTTTCAGAAAAAATGCAGGTTGAATGACTGGGCATCTATTCATCGGGGGTGGGAAATCCCAATCGAAACACCGTCAACGTCCCAGGCGAGCTTTTAACCTGTGCCACCCCCTGATGCAGGCTCATGATCGAGCGCACGATGGCCAGGCCCAGTCCGGTGCTGCCTTGTGAGCGGGAGCGGCTGCTGTCGACCCGGTAAAAGCGGTCGAACAGGTGCGGCAGATGCTGCGCTTCGATGCCCGCGCCGGGGTTGCTGACTTCCAGTGCAACCTGTGTCGCCTCTTGCTCAATGTGCAGCGAAACCGTTTGCCCGGCCGGACAGTGGCGCAGGGCGTTGGACAGCAGGTTCGAGATCGCCCGTTGAATCATCAGCCGGTCGCCCAGCACGCGCGCGCTGCCGGTCACGCTCAGGCTGATGCGCTTGTCTTGCGCCGACAAGGAAAACAGGTCGGCCACTTTTTCGACTTCTTCTTCCAGGGCGACCGACTCGAAAGATGTGAGCGCTGCGGGGTTACTGGCCTGCGCCAGAAACAGCATGTCCGAGACAATCCGCGCAACACGCTCCAGCTCTTCGGTGCAGGACACCAAGACGTTTTTGTACGCCTCGGCCGTGCGTTCCCGGGACAGCGTCACCTGTGCCTTGCCCATCAGATTGTTGATCGGCGTGCGCAGTTCATGGGCCAGGTCATCGGAGAACTGCGACAACTGCTGCACACCATTGTCGAGGCGATCCAGCATGACGTTGATCCCCTGGGCCAGTTCACTGAGTTCCTGGGGCATGTCGAGCACCGACAGCCGATGGCCGAGGTCTTGCGTCGAGACCATCGCCGCCACTTTGCGAAACTCGCGCAACGGCATCAGCCCCCGCTGTACGGCGGCCCAGGCACTGAGGCCGATGAAGATCAGCAGCAATGGCAAAGCAATCAGCGTCGAGCGCAGATAGGCGCTGAGCAACGCCTGATTGTGGGCATCGTCCATCGACAGCAGCACCGGGACGCGGGTGCCGTCCTTGATGCGGACCAACCGAGAAGCGGTCAGGTAGCGCTTGCCTTGATCGTCGGTGCCGTCGGAGAACGCCAGTGGTTCGTCGGCAGCCAGTACTGCCTTGCGTTCAAGGCGCGGGTCGGCCATGCCGGAGCCGGATTTCAACAGCGGCGTGCGCAAGTTACTGCGGTCATAAATCGTCAGGGTGAGGTTGTCATGGCCCATGACCTGATCGAGCAGAATGTGCGGCGCCGAACGAATTTCTGCGGCATCGGCGTACAGCGACAGGCTGTGTTCCACCTGTTCCACCTTCTGGGCCAGGCTGTTTCTGGATAACGCGTTCAACTCATGGGTCAGGGCAAAGTAGGCAAGGATCGCCAGGAACACCACCAGTAGTGCGCCGAGAATACTCACCGTCAGGCCCAGGCGCATCGACAGGCTGGCCGGCTTCATTCCCGCGCCTCCAGGACATAGCCGACACCGCGCAGGGTGTGGATCAGTTTGCTGTCGAACGGGTCGTCGATCTTCGCCCGCAAACGCCGGATCGACACTTCGACCACGTTGGTGTCGCAGTCGAAATTCATGTCCCACACCAGCGAAATGATCTGGGTGCGGGTCAGTACTTCCCCGGACTGGCGCATCAGCAGATGCAGCAGGGCGAACTCCTTGGTGGTCAGGTCGATGCGCTGCTCGCCGCGAAAGGCGCGGTGACGGCCCGGATCAAGTTCCAGATCGGCGACTTTGAGCACCTGCGGCACCGGGATGTTTTCGCTGCGGCGCATCAGCGTGCGCACCCGCGCCAGCAATTCCGGAAACTCGAATGGCTTGACCAGATAATCGTCGGCACCCAGATCCAGACCACGAATCTTGTCGGCCAGACGCCCGCGCGCGGTGAGCATCATCACCCGGGTGGAATGGGTGCGACGCAATTGCTCCAGCACGCCCCAGCCATCGAGTTCCGGCAGGTTCACATCCAGGATCACCAGGTCGTATGCCTGCTGTTGCGCCAGATGCAGTCCGTCGGCGCCAGTGGCCGCGTGGTCAACGATATAACCACTTTCCGTCAGTCCCTGATGCAAGTATTCGGCAGCTTTAAGCTCGTCCTCGACGACAAGGATTCGCATGATTTATCACCACTTTTATTTAATGGATATTTAATTAAGGTGGCCAGGAAAGTTGTTGTTTTTGTAGGGGCTTCCGGACGGATTTGAATAACGACTAGAGGTTGTGAGTGCTGGTTTCCTACGGCGGTTTCCCTGTGTGATGGCGTGCAAGGTAAAGGCTGTAGTGGCTACAGGGTCAACTGAAATGCTGAGTCTTGAGCCCTGAGTATGGTCATCTGCGACAGCCTGTCGCAGCGGGCAAGCCCGAATGCCCATGCGCTACATTCAGGCAAGTGCTGTTTGGCAGATAACTACCGTGTATTTGTTTCCATGTATTGCTATGTTGCCTTTTGCACTTCGCATCCTAGATCAAAACAACTTCCATAAGCCGTGGATGACGGATTTGTAATGTTCCAGTCACCTTGCCGATAAGTTCAAAACCCTACCGTGGCGGCATCAAAGATTCTTGAATAAAGGAAGTCTTCCATTGCCCGGTTTAAAAGAGCGGACGGCGCGAGCACGCCTGAAAAAAACAGCGAGGACAGTGACGGCCAGCGTTGTGTGGCTGGCCGGCACGGGGCTTGTGCATGCATCGACCCTGACCCTCGATCAAGCCCTGCAAACGGCATTTGCCGGTAACCCGGATCTGGCGGCTGCGCAGTGGGAAATCGGCATCGCCGAGGGTGAGCGCAAACAGGCCGGTCTGATCCCCAACCCCGAAGTGTCGTGGGAGGCCGAAGACACCCGGCGCGATTCGCGAACCACCACGGTGATGCTCAGCCAACCGATCGAACTGGGCGGCAAACGTGGTGCACGGATCGACGTCGCCAGCCGCGCGCAGGACGCCGCCGGGATCGAGTGGGAGCGCAAGCGCAATGCCTTGCGCGCCGATGTGATTCAGGCGTTCAACAGCGCCCGGACCGCGCAACAACGCTTGCAGTTGTCCCGCCAGTCGCTGCAACTGGCCGAACACGGTTTGCGCGTCGCCCAAGGACGCATCGAGGCCGGCAAATCCTCGCCAGTCGAAGGCACCCGGGCGCACGTGCAACTCTCCGAAGTGCGCCTGGAACTGAGCCGCGCCGAACGCGATCGGGCCAACGCCTACCAGCAATTGGCGCAGGTCATGGGCGCACCGTTGCCAGCCTCGACCACCGTGCAAGCGGCCACGCAAAGCGTGCCCACCGTGCCACCGGCGAGCCGATTGCTGGAGCGCCTGAACGAGACCGCCGAACTGCGTCTGGCCAAATTGCAGATCGATCAGCGCGAAGCCTCATTGGGTCTGGAAAAGTCGCAACGCATTCCCGACCTGACCGTGAGCATTGGCAGTCAATACAGCGAAACCGAGCGCGAGCGGGTCAACGTGGTCGGGCTGTCGCTGCCGATTCCGCTGTTCAACCGCAATCAGGGCAACGTGCTGGCGGCAGCCCGGCGCAGCGATCAGGCGCGGGACCTGCGCAACGCCACCGAGCTGCGTTTGCGCACGGAAATCCAGACCGCCCTTGAGCAATGGCAGACCGCCAACGGCGAAGTCGAAGCGTTCAACCAGACCATCCTGCCCGCCGCGCAAAGTGCGGTCGACAGCGCCACACGCGGCTTCGAAATGGGCAAGTTCGGCTTCCTCGATGTGCTCGACGCCCAGCGCACCCTGATCAGCGCACGCAGCCAATACATCCAGGCCGTCAGCGAGGCGACGGACGCGCGAGTACGCATCGAACGCATCTTCGGCGACCTCACCGTCAGCCCTTGAATTTCATCTTTCAAATCACTGCGCGATGGCATGGCGCAGAGGAGTTTCCATGGAAAAAAAACTGATCGTGGTGGCTGCGGCGACGTTGGCGCTGGGCATTGGTATTGGCTCGATGTGGCCGGGAAATGCGTCCATCGACGCTCACGCCGATGAAGCGGCGGAACACGCCGGTCACGCTGAAGAAGGCACAGCAGCCAACGGTGAACATACAGAAGAAGGGCACCTGGAGCTGAGCACCGAACAGATCGCAGCGGCGGGCATTCAACTGGCCGAAGCGCGGGCGCAGAACATCAGCCTCGGCTTGCCGTTCCCCGGCGAAGTGCGCTTTGACGAGGACCGTACCGCGCACGTGGTGCCTCGGGTGCCCGGGGTGGTCGAGTCGGTGTCGGTCAATCTCGGGCAGTCGGTGAAGAAGGGCCAGTTGCTGGCGGTGATCGCCAGTCAGCAGATCTCTGATCAGCGCAGCGAACAGGCTGCCGCGCAGCGGCGCCTGACCTTGGCGCGCACCACCTACGAACGCGAGAAAAAACTGTGGCAGGACAAGATCTCCGCCGAGCAGGATTTCCTTCAGGCACGCCAGGCATTGGAAGAAGCCGAAATTGCCCTGACCAATGCCCGGCAAAAAATCAGCGTGCTCAGCGGCAGCGTGGTCGCCACCGGCGGCAATCGCTATGAACTGCGCGCGCCGTTCGACGGTGTGGTGGTGGAAAAACACCTGACGCCGGGGGAGGTGGTCGATGAGACCTCGGCGGCTTTTACCCTCTCCGACCTGTCGCGGGTGTGGGTGACGTTCGGCGTTTCGCCCAAGGATCTGACCAAGGTACAAGTGGGCAAACCGGTCACCGTCAGCGCCCCGGAACTCAATGCTGAAATCGCCGGCACCGTGGCCTACGTCGGCAGTTTGCTCGGTGAACAGACCCGCACTGCAACGGTCCGCGTGACCCTGGAAAATCCGCAAGGCTCGTGGCGCCCCGGCCTGTTCGTCACCGCGCTGGTGGCGACCGACAGTCGCCAAGCCAGGGTCGCCGTACCTGAAACCGCGATCCAGACCGTCGAGGACAAACCCACGGTGTTCGTGCGCACCGATGACGGCTTCAAGGCGCAAGCGGTGGAGCTGGGCAGTCGCGCGGCCGGTCTGGTGGAAGTCACCCAAGGTCTGGAACCGGGCGTGCAAGTCGCCAGTGCCGGCAGCTTCATCCTCAAATCGGAATTGGGCAAAGCCTCAGCCGAGCATTCTCATTGAAGGCTCCCACTGATCCGTCAACCTCGACCGGAAGGTTCTCATGTTCGAACGCCTGATCCAGTTTGCCATCGAGCAGCGCATCATCGTGCTGCTCGCCGTTCTCCTCATGGCCGGCCTCGGCGTCGCCAGTTACCAAAAACTGCCGATCGACGCCGTGCCGGACATCACCAACGTCCAGGTGCAAATCAACACCGGCGCGGCCGGGTTCTCGCCGCTGGAAACCGAGCAGCGCATCACCTTCCCGATTGAAACCGCCATGGCCGGTTTGCCGGCGCTGGAGCAGACCCGTTCGCTGTCGCGTTCGGGGCTGTCGCAGGTCACGGTGATCTTCAAGGACGGCACCGATCTGTTCTTCGCCCGGCAATTGGTCAACGAGCGTTTGCAGATCGCCAGGGAGCAATTGCCCGAGGGCGCGGAAGCGCTGATGGGGCCGATTTCCACCGGGCTCGGGGAGATTTTCCTGTGGACGGTGGAGGCGCAGGACGGTGCGCTGAAGGACGACGGCACCGCCTACACGCCAACCGATTTGCGGGTGATTCAGGACTGGATCATCAAGCCGCAATTGCGCAACGTGCCCGGTGTGGCCGAGATCAACACCATCGGCGGATTCGCCAAGGAATACCAGATCGCCCCCGACCCGAAGCGGCTGGCGGCTTACAAATTGACCCTCACCGATCTGGTCACGGCGCTGGAGCGCAACAACGCCAACGTCGGTGCCGGTTACATCGAGCGCAGCGGCGAGCAGCTGCTGATTCGCGCGCCCGGGCAAGTGGCGAGCACTGACGACATCGCCAATATCGTGATGGCCAATGTCGACGGTACGCCGATCCGGATCAAGAACGTCGCGACGGTAGACATCGGCCGCGAACTGCGTACCGGTGCCGCCACCGAAAACGGTCGCGAAGTGGTACTGGGCACGGTGTTCATGCTGATCGGCGAAAACAGCCGAACAGTCTCCCAGGCGGTGGCGACCAGGCTTGAGCAGATCAATCGTTCCCTGCCCAAAGGCGTGATTGCGGTGCCGGTGTATGACCGCACGCACCTGGTGGACAAGGCCATCGCCACGGTGAAAAAGAACCTGGTGGAAGGGGCGATTCTGGTCATCGCGATTCTGTTCCTGTTCCTGGGCAACATCCGCGCGGCGTTGATCACCGCGATGGTCATTCCGCTGTCGATGCTGTTCACCTTCACCGGCATGTTCACCAACAAAGTCAGCGCCAACTTGATGAGCCTCGGCGCCCTCGACTTCGGCATCATCGTCGACGGCGCGGTGGTGATCGTCGAAAACACCCTGCGACGGCTGGCCCATGCGCAGCAGCATCACGGGCGTTTACTGAGCCGTTCCGAGCGTTTCCATGAAGTATTCGCAGCGGCCAAAGAAGCGCGGCGGCCGCTGATTTTTGGCCAGTTGATCATCATGGTCGTGTACCTGCCGATCTTCGCCCTGAGCGGTGTCGAAGGGAAAATGTTCCACCCGATGGCCTTCACCGTGGTCATCGCGCTGTTGGGCGCCATGCTGTTGTCGGTGACGTTTGTGCCGGCGGCCATTGCGTTGTTTGTCACCGGCAAGGTCAAGGAAGAAGAGGGCGTGGTCATGCGCGGCGCGCGTCGCGTTTATGCGCCGGCGCTGGCGTGGGTGATGTCCCATCGCGCCATGGCGGTGGGGGCGGCGCTGGCTGTGATTGTGCTCAGCGGCGTGCTTACCAGCCGCATGGGCAGCGAGTTTGTGCCGAGCCTCAGTGAGGGCGATTTTGCCCTGCAAGCCTTGCGCGTGCCGGGCACCAGCCTCACACAATCGGTGGACATGCAGCAGCGTCTGGAGACCTTGATCCTCAACAAGGTGCCCGAAGTCGAGCGTGTGTTCGCCCGTACCGGCACCGCCGAAATCGCCTCCGACCCGATGCCGCCAAACATCTCCGACAGCTACGTGATGCTCAAGCCGAAGGCGCAGTGGCCGGATCCGGGCAAGTCCCGCGAAACGCTGATGGCCGAACTGCAACAAGCCGCCGCGACGCTGCCGGGCAGCAACTATGAACTGTCGCAGCCGATCCAGTTGCGCTTCAACGAACTGATCTCCGGCGTGCGCAGCGATGTGGCGGTCAAGGTGTTCGGGGATGACATGGACGTGCTCAACGCTACGGCGGCGAAGGTCGCTGCCGCCATGCAGAAGGTCAACGGCGCGTCCGAGGTCAAGGTCGAGCAAACCACTGGCCTGCCGGTGCTGACCATCAACATCGACCGCGACAAGGCGGCGCGTTATGGGCTCAACGTCGGTGACGTGCAAGACACCATTGCGGTGGCGGTCGGCGGGCGTCAGGCCGGGACATTGTATGAAGGCGATCGGCGTTTCGACATGGTGGTGCGCCTGTCTGATGCCATGCGCAAGGACATCGACGGTTTGTCGGCACTGTTGATTCCGGTGCCGGCGCCCCTGAATGGCGCGGCCGATCAGATAGGCTTCATCGCCCTCAAGGATGTCGCCAGCCTTGATCTGGTGCTCGGGCCGAATCAGGTCAGCCGCGAAAACGGCAAGCGGCTGGTGATCGTCAGCGCCAACGTGCGTGGGCGCGATATTGGCTCCTTCGTTAAAGAGGCCGGCGAGGTGATCGAGCGCGATGTGCAGGTGCCGGCGGGTTACTGGACCGGCTGGGGCGGGCAGTTCGAGCAGTTGCAGTCGGCGGCCAAACGCTTGCAGATCGTGGTGCCGGTGGCCTTGCTGTTGGTGTTCGGCTTGCTGTTCATGATGTTCAACAACCTCAAGGATGGCTTGCTGGTGTTCACCGGGATTCCGTTTGCGTTGACCGGGGGCGTCATGGCCTTGTGGTTGCGGGACATTCCGCTGTCGATCTCGGCGGGCGTTGGTTTCATTGCGCTATCGGGGGTGGCGGTGCTCAACGGGTTGGTGATGATCGCGTTTATCCGCAATTTGCGGGAGGAGGGGCGTTCGCTCGCTGATGCAATCAATGAGGGTGCGCTCACACGTCTGCGCCCGGTGTTGATGACGGCGCTGGTGGCGTCCCTAGGCTTCATTCCCATGGCTTTGGCGACCGGCACGGGTGCCGAGGTGCAGCGACCGTTGGCGACGGTGGTGATCGGTGGGATTCTGTCCTCGACCATCCTGACGCTGCTGATTTTGCCGGCGCTGTATCAGCTCGCGCACCGAGGTGAAGAGGAGAGGAGTCCCACCTCATAAGCCAATGTTTCAGGCATACCACTATCTGTGGCGAGGGAGCTTGCTCCCGCTGGACTGCGTAGCAGGCCCCTTCTTTTTTTGTGAAGGAGGGGCCGCTTCGCGACCCAGCGGGAGCAAGCTCCCTCGCCACAGGTGCCTTTCAGGTTACATAACGGATATGTAATTTGCGCGCCACCGTCACGAAAGGTTCGGATTGTTACCTTGATCCCGTTAGTTAATTAAACGAGGAATCAAGCATGAAATTTGTACAACTGAGTGCGTTCGCAGCGGCGTTGGTGATGTCTTCTGTTGTTTTGGCTGAAGGTGGCGGCGACAGAGTCTTTGAGAAAATGATGGCGGCCAATGACCGTTCGGTGGAGGCGTTTGTCGCCAAGGAACAGGCGCGTAACCCCGTCGTGTTGAATGAAAAAAAGGACGACAAGACCAAAGACTTGTAAGCGTGTCGCACCTGAACTAGCCCGTCATCGAAGGCCGATGGTGGGCTTTTTTTTGAGCCTGGATTTGAAGGTACTGGATATGAAAGTTTTTAAGTTGATGGCGTTCGTCGGTGTGATGGCGATGTCGTTGAATGCGCTGGCAGAAGGCGGCGGTGACAGGACGTTTGAGAGGGCGTTCAGTGCCAACGCCCAAGCCATGCAGCAATACGCGGCCAACCAGGGCAAACCTGCGCCGGTGGTGAAAGATTACGAATACGGGATGAAGTTGGATGTGGTCAAAGTGGTGAGCGTTGTGCGACCGCAAGTTGCCTGCTCCGTGGTGCCGACTGCCATGACCTATGAAGATTCAAAGGGCCAACTCAATAC
This sequence comes from Pseudomonas sp. GW821-FHT01E10, assembly GCF_059422365.1. Lineage (NCBI taxonomy): Bacteria > Pseudomonadati > Pseudomonadota > Gammaproteobacteria > Pseudomonadales > Pseudomonadaceae > Pseudomonas > Pseudomonas sp. GW821-FHT01E10. The sequence goes on along the minus strand of NZ_JBWKWT010000011.1, from coordinate 178,840 downwards.
CATCAAATACACCGTGGCAGGCGATTGCCGCCGACAGGGCGGGTGAGGGCACAGAGGGCCTCCAACCTACGTTGAGTATTTCAATTCGGGATGTTTAACAGATATGGCGAAGGTAGGGAGGCTTCCCACAATGTTTTCAGGTTGTCCGTCGGACGTCCGCTCTCTAGCCTGTGTTTGTCGCTGCCAATTCAGTGATCGGAATTGGAACCCCGCGGCTCCACTGAAAGCAAAAGCGCCTTTCATGACGTGCGCACCTTGATGTGTGCACTCCGTTATGGCGGCTGTGCGCGGGAGACTTCGAGTCTGTCGGGTTTTGCTCAGTGGCCCGGGTTCCAACCTGCGTACAGCTGCCTCCTTTTCGCGTTGAACCGAATGGGTCAGCTCTAACCATCACGCTGAATGCCGAAATCATGAAAAAGCCAACACCAAACCCTCCCGAAACAGAAACCGACCCTGTAGGCGTCGCCGAAGGCTGCTTCTGCAGTGCTCAATTCACGGGCATAAAAAAGGCGCCCCGAAGGACGCCAAAGGATTCACCTCTTACCAAAGGAGCAAGGAGCTTCTAAAGGTGAATTTGCATTAGCCGTGAAGTCAGAGAATCGCCAGCGGATACTCGACAATCACCCGCACTTCATCCAGATCCGACTCAAACGCCGTGGCGCGGGTGGTGGCCTGGCGCAAACGAAGAGACATGTCTTTCAACGAGCCGCTCTGCACCACGTATTTGACTTCGATGTCGCGCTCCCAGCGCTTCTGGTCAGTCAGTGGGTTGCCGTCGGCATCGCGGCGCATGTACACGGCGTTGGCGTTGGAGTAATCGGCGTCGGTGCCGCGGGCGTAACGAGTCATGAACGACAAACCCGACACGCCATAGCTGCTCATGTCGAGGTCGTAACGCACCATCCACGAACGTTCCTTGGGCGAGTTGAAGTCGCTGTACTGGATGGAGTTGTCGAGGAAGATCGAGTCGGACTGGCGCAGGTAATCGAAGTCGTCGTTGCCGTTGTTGCGCTGGTGCGACAAGGCAACGGAGTGGGCGCCGAGTTTCACCCCGACACGGCCGCTCCAGATGTTGTTGTCGAACTCGCCGAGCAGTTGTTTGCCTTCGTCGACCGCCTTGTAATAGTTCAAGCCACCGAATAGCGACAGGTCATCCGACAGCGGATAAGTCCATGCGGTGCCGGCGTAATACTGATTCCAGGCATCCTTGAGGCGACTGGAATACAGGCTGAAACTGAGGTTTTTGTTCAGTGCATAGTCGCCACCGAGATAGCCGACCCACGGCGAATTGACTGGACCGGCGTAGAAGGTCGCGAAGTTCTCGCGCATGTCGCTGGACACCGGCTGGCTCATCGCATGCAGGCGACCGCCCTGTACCGACAGACCTTCGATGCTGGTGTTGGTGGCCGTGACACCCCGGAAGCTTTCCGGCAACAGTCGGGAGTCACCCGCCGCAACCACCGGGTTGGCGGGGAACACATCGCCGACCTTCACCACCGTATCGAAGGCGCGCACTTTGGCGACGCCACCGACCTTGGTGTATTCATCCCGCGCCTGACCATCGCTGTCGACCGGCAACACGTCGAAAGAACTACGGCCACCGTTGCGCCCGTCACCGGTATCGAGTTTCAAGCCGATCATCGCAAACGCATCGACCCCGAATCCAACGGTGCCTTGGGTAAAGCCGGATTCGAACTTGCTGATGACCGCGTGAGCCCAGGCCTCGGAATAGCCATTGCCGGTGGGACTCGACTGGCCGTCACGGTGATCACGATTGAAGTATAAGTTGCGGTTGAGCACCGTCAGGCTGCTGCCCTCGATAAACCCCTCGGGTTTTTCTTCCGCCAACACCATGGACGGCCCGGAGCCGACAACCACCGCTAAAGCGGCTATCGACATTTTTGTATTGTTAACCATCAATCACTCCTTGGGTTCGGCAGAACGGGAACGTGCTTCGGCGTGGGTTTTATTGTTCGGCGGGCAAGGGCCCGCCGGCATGGTCGCCGGGTGACATCGTTGCAAGCTGCGGATAACGCCAAGGTGATGGGGGAATTACAATTTCGTCATGTGGGTGTGGTGTTGCCCGATCAGACCAAAACAGCCAGATCCGTGTACCGGACAACCAATGGATCGGCGGTGAGGAGTTTCATGGGTTCTGTCATGGCCGTTGCAACAATGAGACGGTCAAACGGGTCACGATGGTGATGTTCGAGGTCCTTCACGGCAATGGCGTGTTCTGAGGTCACAGGCAGCTCGATGAACCCGCTGTCGAGGCAGCACTGGCGGATTTCTTCCAAGTCAACGTTCAGCTTTCCCAGTCCAACCTTGATCGCCATCTCCCAGAATGTCGCTGCGCTGATGTAAATGTCGGCAGCGCTCTCAATGAGCTTTCTGGCTTTGCTGGATAGCCTGGGGTCATCGCTGAGCGTCCAGAGCAAAATATGTGTGTCGAGCAGAAGCCTCATTCTTGAGTGCCTTCAAAAGCATCGAGCATGTCGTCAGGCAATGAGGCGTCAAAGTCTTCGGGGAGCACCAGTTTGCCTTTCATCGCTCCGATACGCTGGCCGCGGGTTTTTCCCACCGGAACCAGACGCGCAAGGGCCCGGCCATGTTTGGCAATCGTGATGATCTGCCCGGCGGCTGCGTCATCGACGAGCTTGGACAGGTTATTTTTTGCTTCGGCCAACGGAACGACGATCATGGTGTCTCTCCCATATTCTGGACAAATATAGCCAGAAATTTGAGGGGCGGTAAAGATGCGCGATTCTTCAAGTGGGACGGGGGGCGATTTGGAGCGTTTCACTCGATGGGTCAGCAGCGTGACATTACCCTGGCGCTCAGCGGCCAAGGCGTCGAGGCCGTCTACCAGTTCGGAAAAGATGTCACGGTTCATTGTTCTTTCTCGCGTTGATTTATCGATCCAGCCAGTCATTCAAGATAGAGCCAAGTGCGCAGTGCTGGATGTAGGACGAAACGGACATTCCTGCGCGAGGTTTCGGGGATTGCAGAAGGAGGGGAGGGCAGCGGTAACAAATCCCACAAACGCAAAAACGGCACCCGAAGGTGCCGTTTCTGTTTTCTACCGAGTATCGCTTAAGCGATCAACCCGCCAACCCCGACTGTTGAACCAGGTTCAGCAGCGGTTGTGGGTACAGGCCGAGGAAGAACGCCAGTACGGCGATCGCCAGCAGCATCACGCCGCCTGCACGTTGTTCCCAGTGCAGTTGCGCATCGTGGCGACGCAGGTTCGGTTCCATCAGGTACAGGGTGACCATCACACGCAGGTAGTAGAAGACGCCGATGGCGCTGCCCAGTACCAGGGAGCCGACCAGCCACCATTGGTGCGACTCGACGCCGGTGGCGATGATGTAGAACTTGCCGATGAAGCCCGCGGTCAGCGGGATACCAGCCAGGGACAGCATCATCACGGTCAGGACGGCGGTCAGGTACGGACGGCGCCAGAACAGGCCACGGTATTCGTACAGGGCATCCGCGTCACGGCCGCTGTACGGCGAGGACATCAGGGTGATCACACCGAACGCGCCGAGGCTGGTGATCACGTAGGTGACCAGGTACACGCCGATGGCTTCCACGGCCAGGCCCTTGCTCGCCACCAGGGCGATCAGCAGGTAACCGAAGTGTGCGATGGACGAGTAACCCAGCAGACGCTTGAGGTTGCTCTGGGTCAGTGCCAGCAGGTTACCGAACAGGATCGACGCGATGGCGATGACGGTCAGCACGTTGCTCAGCACGCCACTGCTCGCCGCTGGCGAGATCTGGAACAGACGCACCATCACCGCGAACACAGCCACTTTGGAGGCCGTGGCCAGGAACGCTGCCACCGGTGCCGGAGCCCCTTCGTAAACGTCCGGGGTCCAGAGGTGGAACGGTACCAGCGACAGTTTGAACGCCAGGCCGATCAGCATCATGCCCAGGCCCAGTTGCGCGATCGGGCTAGGCAGGCCGGTGGCCGCCAGGGCCTGACCGATGCCGTTGAAGCTCAGGCTGCCGGCTTCGGCGTAGAGCAGGGCCATGCCGAACAACAGGAACGCGGAACCGGCGGCCGACAGCACCATGTACTTGATGCCGGCTTCCAGTGAACGCTTGTTGAAGAAGGCGTAAGCCACCAGACCGTAGACCGGTACCGAGAGCAGTTCCAGACCGACGAACAAGCCGGCCAGGTGCTGCGCGCTGACCAACACCAGGCCACCGGCGGCGGACATCAGGATCAGCAGGTAAAGTTCTTCACGGTTGCCCGGGTAGCCCGTACCGCCATCGCCCAGGTAGGCGTGGGCGAGGGTCACACAGGCGAGGGTGGCGACCAGGATCAGCGCCATGTACAGGCAAGCGAAGGTGTCGATCTGCAGCAACGGGGTCACGGCCAATGGCGCGACTTTCAGGGCTGGCAGGATCGACAGCAAGGCCAGGTTAAGACCTGCCACCGACAGCAGGAAGGTTTGCGAGTGGTTGCGGCGCCACGCGATAGCCAGCATCACCACGATGATCGTGGCGCTGGTGATCAACAACGGCGCAAGCGCGATAAAGTGTTGAGTCGTGAATTCCATAGCGCTCTTACCGGGCCGAAGCGAGTTGAGTGAAGGCGGAGCCGAGCCACTGCTGCACGCCATGCATCGTCGCGGCAGAGGTATCGAGGAACGGTTGCGGGTACACGCCGATGTAAAGCAGCAGTGCCGCAAGCCCAACCACCATGATCAGTTCGCGACCGTCCATGCCATGCAGCACCGCGTCGGATTTCGACGGGCCGAAGTAGGCGCGGTGGATCATGATCAGCGAGTAGACCGAACCGAATACCAGGCCGGACGTGGCGATCACGGTGACCCATGGCGCGCTGGCGAAGGTGCCGATCAGGATCAGGAACTCACCGACGAAGTTACCGGTCGCCGGCAGGCCCAGCGACGCCGCTGCGAAGAACAGGCTTAGGGCTGGCAGGTAGGCAATCTTCGACCACAGGCCACCCATCTCGCGCATATCGCGGGTGTGGGTGCGCTCGTACAGCTGACCGGAGAGGATAAAGAGTGCCGCGGCCGACAGACCGTGAGCCAGCATCTGCATGACCGCGCCCTGCAGCGCCAGTTGGCTGCCGGAGTAGATGCCGATCAACACGAAGCCCATGTGGGAAACGGACGAGAAGGCAATCAGACGCTTGATGTCGGTTTGCGCAAAGGCCAGGAACGCACCGTAGAAGATCCCGATCAGACCCAGGGTCATGGCGAACGGCGCGAACTCGGCCGAGGCATTCGGGAACAGCGGCAGGGCGAAACGCAGCAGGCCGTACGCAGCAGTCTTCAGCAAGATACCGGCCAGGTCCACGGAACCCGCGGTCGGTGCCTGGGCGTGAGCGTCAGGCAACCAGGAGTGGAACGGTACGACGGGCAGCTTGACCGCGAAGGCGATGAAGAAGCCGAGCATCAGGATGTACTCGGTGGTCTGCGACATCTTGGTTTTCAACAGATCGGCGTAGTTGAAGGTAATCACGCCGGTGTCGTTGAAGTTGACCAGTACCAGGCCCAGGATCGCCACCAACATGATCAGGCCGGAAGCCTGAGTGAAGATGAAGAACTTGGTCGCCGCGTAGATCCGGGTTTTCTTGCCGTCCGAAGAACTGTGACCCCAGAGCGCGATGAGGAAGTACATCGGCACCAGCATCATTTCCCAGAAGAAGAAGAACATGAACAGGTCGAGGGCGAGGAACACGCCAACGACACCGCCCAGGATCCACATCAGGTTCAGGTGGAAGAAGCCCACGTGACGCTGAATCTCTTTCCAGGAGCAGAGTACCGAGAGGACACCCAGCAGGCCGGTCAGCAGGATCATCAACAGCGACAGGCCGTCGAGGGCCAGGTGCACGTTGATGCCGAAGCGCTGGATCCAGACGTGTTTGAACTCAAGCGCCCAGGTCGGATCGGCGCCAGGTTTTGGTGCAAATGAATAGTCACCGTTGGCCCACAGCCAGAGGCCGAGGGAGAGCAGCAGGGACATGGTGATCAGCGCAATCCAGCGGGGGAGGGTGGCGCCGAAGCGCTCACCCATCCAGCACAGCAGGCCGCCGATGAAGGGGATCAGGATTAGCCATGGCAGAATCATGACGGGCTCGTTTCCTTTCGCAAGTTCGCAAGGTTCATAGTCAGACCGCTACCAGCACGACGGCGCCGATTACCAGCACGGCACCAGCAGCCATCGAGGCGGCATACCAACGCAATTGACCGGTCTCGGTGCGGCTCAGGGCGGTGTGACCGCCTTTGGCCATACGCGGGATCAGACCGATGGTCTGGTCGAGCGGGTCTTTGCGCAGAATGTGGCTGATCGCAAGGTATGGCTTGACGAACAGTTTGTCGTAGATCCAGTCGAAGCCCCAGGCAGCGAACCACCAGGCCGAAAGGAAGCGGCCGATGCCGCTGTTGGCGATAGCCGTGACGAAGCGACGCTTGCCGAGGAACAGCAGCGCGGCCAGCAGGATACCGGACAGGGCGATGGCGCCCGAAGCGATTTCCAGGCTGTGCTTGGCTTCGCCGCCGGCATGGCCGACGCTTTCCGGCAGTACGCCGTGCAGCGGTGGAACGATCATCGCGCCGACGAACGTCGACAGTACGATCAGCACCGACAGCGGCAGCCAGTGAGCAACACCGTGACCGGCATGGGCTTCGGTCTTCGCTTCACCGTGGAACGTGATGAAGATCAGGCGGAAGGTGTACAGCGAGGTCATGAAGGCACCGACCAGACCGGCATACAGCAGGCCTTCGTTACCGCTGGCGAACGCTTCCCAGAGGATTTCATCCTTGGAGTAGAAGCCCGCGGTCACCAGAGGCAAGGCCGCCAGGGCCGCGCCGCCGACGATGAAGCTGGCGTAGGCCAGTGGCAGTTTCTTCCACAGGCCGCCCATCTTGAAGATGTTCTGCTCGTGGTGGCAGGCAACGATCACCGCACCGGATGCAAGGAACAGCAGCGCCTTGAAGAAGGCGTGGGTCATCAGGTGGAAGATCGCGCCATCCCATGCACCGACGCCCAGGGCCAGGAACATGTAGCCGATCTGGCTCATGGTCGAGTAGGCGAGGATACGTTTGATGTCGGTCTGAACCAGTGCGGCAAAACCTGCCAGCACCAGCGTCACGCCACCCACGACACCTACCAGGTGCAGGATATCCGGCGCCAGTGCGAACAGGCCGTGGGTACGGGCGATCAGGTAGACACCGGCGGTTACCATGGTCGCGGCGTGGATCAGTGCCGAAACCGGAGTAGGGCCGGCCATCGCATCCGCCAGCCAGGTTTGCAGCGGCAGTTGCGCGGATTTACCGACAGCGCCGCCCAGCAGCATCAGGGTCGCCAGAACGATCCAGAAGTCACCGGCCTTGAAGTGCTCAGGCGCCTTGACCAGCAGTTCCTGGATATTCAGCGTGCCCAGTTGCTGGAACAGGATGAACAGGCCGATGGCCATGAACACGTCGCCGACGCGGGTCACGATGAAGGCTTTGAGTGCCGCGTTACCGTTGTTGCGGTTGCTGTAGTAGAAACCGATCAACAGGTACGAGCACAGGCCCACGCCTTCCCAGCCGAAGTACACGAACAGCAGGTTATCGGCCAGGACCAGGAACAGCATGCTGGCGATAAACAGGTTGGTGTAGGCGAAGAAGCGCGAGTAACCGGCTTCACCGCGCATGTACCAGGACGCGAACAGGTGGATCAGGAAGCCCACGCCCACCACCACACCGAGCATGGTCACGGACAGACCATCCAGGTACAGGGCGAAGTTCGGCGTGAAGCCTTCCACCGCCATCCATTGCCACAGCACCAGGGTGTAGTGGCCACCCTCCGGCGGTGCAACGTTGAATTGCCAGATCACATAAGCCGCGACGATCGCCGACAAGCCGATGGAGCCGACGCCGATCAGCGCCGAGAGGTTTTCCGAGAGGCGTCCCCGGGAGAACGCCAGCAGCACAAAACCGATCAGGGGGAACAGGAAAGTCAGATAGAGAAGGTTCATCCGCGCATCTCGCTGGCAGCGTCGATATCGAGAGTGTGGAAGCGGCGATACAGCTGCAACAGAATCGCCAGGCCGATACTGGCCTCGGCGGCTGCCAGGCTGATCACCAGGATGAACATGATCTGTCCATCCGGCTGCGCCCAGCGGCTACCGGCAACGATGAACGCCAGTGCGGAGGCATTCATCATGACCTCCAGGCTCATCAGCACGAAGAGAATGTTGCGCCGGACCATCAGGCCGACCAGACCGAGGCAGAACAGGATGCCGGCGACCGCCAGACCATGCTCCAAAGGGATAGCAGGCATCGTCATTGCTCCTTGGCTTCGTTGCGGCCCAAGTGGAACGCCGTGACGGCTGCGGCGAGCAGCAGCATCGAGGCGAGTTCGACCACCAGCAGATAAGGACCGAACAGGCTGATGCCCACGGCCTTGGCGTCTACGGTGGTGTGGCCGAGGGCCTGGCCGCTGGAGTGGCTGAACAGCACATACAGCAGTTCAGCCAGCAGCAGGCCGCCGAGTACGACCGGGCCCAGCCAGATACCGGGCTTGAGCCAGACGCGCTCTTGCTGAACCGAGGCCGGGCCCAGGTTCAGCATCATCACCACGAACACGAACAGCACCATGATGGCGCCGGCGTAGGCGATCACTTCCAGTACACCGGCAAACGGTGCGCCAAGGGCGAAGAACGTCATGGCCACGGCGATCAGCGAAATGATCAGGTAGAGCAGGGCGTGCACGGGATTGGTGTTGGTGATCACGCGAAGCGTGGACACAACAGCGATACCCGATGCGAAATAGAAAGCGAATTCCATCGTTCTTCCTTAAGGCAGCAAGCTCTTCACGTTGATCGGCTCGGCTTCATTCTGCGCGGCGCCTTTTGGCTTACCGGCAATCGCCATACCTGCAACACGATAGAAGTTGTAGTCAGGGTTTTTACCGGGACCGGAGATCAGCAGATCTTCTTTCTCGTAAACCAGGTCCTGCCGCTTGAACTCGGCCATTTCGAAATCCGGTGTCAGCTGGATCGCGGTGGTCGGGCAGGCTTCCTCGCAGAGGCCGCAGAAAATGCAGCGCGAGAAGTTGATGCGGAAGAAGTCCGGGTACCAGCGACCGTCTTCGGTTTCAGCTTTCTGCAGCGAGATGCAACCCACCGGGCACGCCACGGCGCACAGGTTGCAGGCTACACAACGCTCTTCGCCGTCGGGGTCGCGGGTCAGGACGATACGGCCACGGAAACGCGGCGGCAGGTACACGGGTTCTTCCGGGTACTGCAGCGTGTCGCGCTTGCGGAAGGCGTGGCCGAAGATCATCACCAGGCTGCGAAGCTGGGTGAAGAAGCCATGCACGATGTCAAAAATGTACTTCATGATTCTCTATCCTCACTGAGCCGCGACGGCGGGCGTGTTGAGCAACACGATCGCAGCGGTCACCAGCATGTTGACGAGGGTCAGCGGCAGGCAGAACTTCCAGCTGAAGTCCATCACTTGGTCATACCGTGGGCGCGGAATCGAGGCGCGCAGCAGGATGAAGAACATGATGAAGAACGCGGTTTTCAGTGCGAACCAGATGAACGGGATCTGCGGCAGCAGGCCGAACGGGCCGTGCCAGCCACCGAAGAACAGCGTGACCAGCAGCGCCGAGATCAACACGATGCCGATGTACTCACCCACGAAGAACATGCCCCATTTCATGCCGGCGTATTCAATGTGGTAACCGTCGGCCAGTTCCTGTTCCGCTTCCGGCTGGTCGAACGGGTGACGGTGAGTCACGGCGACGCCAGCGATGAAGAAGGTCAGGAAACCAAAGATCTGCGGAATGATGAACCACATGTTCTGCGCTTGGTATTCAACGATGTCGCGCATGTTGAACGAGCCAACCTGGATCACGATGCCCATCAGCGACAGGCCCATGAACACTTCGTACGACACGGTTTGTGCCGAGGCCCGCAAGCTGCCCAACAGGGCGAACTTGTTGTTGCTCGACCAGCCGGCGAACAGCACCGCGTAGACCGAAAGACCCGCCATGGCGAAGAAGAACAGGATGCCGATGTTGATATCCGCCACGCCCCAGGTCGGGGTGATCGGGATGATCGCGAAGGCAATCAGCAAGGCGCTCATGGCCACGACCGGTGCCAGGGTGAAGATCACTTTGTCGGCGAACGGCGGGGTCCAGTCTTCCTTGAAGAACATCTTGATCATGTCGGCCGCAATCTGGAACGCGCCGAACGGGCCGACGCGGTTCGGACCGTAACGGTCCTGCCAGAGGGCGAGCAAACGACGCTCGACCCAGCTCAGCAGCGCGCCGCAAACCACTACGGCGAGCAGAATCACGATGGCCTTGAGGACCGCGATGATTACATCGATCACTTCAGGAGTGAACCAGGTCATAGCGCTGCCTCCTGCAGACCGTCAACGGATTTGCCAAAGATGGCTGGTGGAATGCCGGCGATACCTGCAGGCAATGCGACCAGACCGGCACCCAGCTCTTCGTTGATGCGCAGCGGCAGACGCAAAGTCTGGCCGGCAACGTTCAAGCTCAGCAGGGCACCGTCATTGACACCCAGGCGATCGGCTTCGGACTTGGCCAGCGACACGTAGGCGGCCGGGATGCGTTCCTGCACCGGTGCGGCTTTGGAAGAGTTTTCTTCGCTGCCGAACAGGTGGAAGAACGGTACGACCTGCCAGGTGCCTGGCGCCGGGTTGAACGCACGCGGAACACTGGCGAACCAGTTCAGCGAATCACCGGTGCTTTCGATCAGGCGAGTGCCCGGGTCGCCAGCGCGCAGGTGACCACCGACTTCGTCCTGGAACTTGTTCCAGGCTTGCGGCGAGTTCCAGCCCGGAGACCAGGCGAAAGGTACTTGCTGGCGCGGTTCGGCGGAGCCCGAGTAACCTTCCATGGAGAACGAGAACGCGGTGTCGTTATCCTGGGAAGTACGCGGTTCGTGCACGCTGATGTCGGCGCGCATGGCGGTACGACCGGAGTAACGCAGCGGTTCGCGCGCCAGTTTCAGGCCTTTGATCCGGAATGCGGCGGACGGTGCGGCATCGACGATACGCGCCAGTTGCGGCGTGCTTGCAGCAACGGCAGCGGTGACGTGGTCCAGTTGGGTCCAGTCGATCGGCTGGTTCAGCAGGGTCGAACGCAGGGCGTGCAGCCAGCGCCAGCCTTCGTGAACCAGAATGCTCGCGTCGAGGTAAGTCGGGTCGAAGACCTGGAAGAAGCGCTGGGCGCGGCCTTCCTGGCTGACCAGCGTACCGTCGCCTTCAGCGAAGCTGGCCGCTGGCAGTACCAGGTGCGCGCGATCGCTGGTGGCGGTCTTCTGATGGTCCGCCACGATCACCACTTTCGCGGCGTTCAGGGCAGCATCGACCTTGGATTTGTCGGTGCGGGTGTACAGGTCGTTTTCCAGCACGACGATGGCGTCGGCACGGCCGTCGATTACCGCTTGCAGCGCTTCGTCGACCGAGTTGCCGCCGAGCATGGCCAGGCCGAGGCTGTTGGCCTCTGGCACGATCAGGCTGATGGAACCGTTCTTCTCGCGCAGCTTCAGGGCTTTGGCGATGTTTGCCGCCGCTTCGATCAGCGCCTTGGAACCCAGCGAGGTACCGGCAATGATCAGCGGACGCTTGGCGGCGAGCAGGGCGTCGGCAATGCGCTTGGCCAGCGCCAGAGCTTCAGCGTCCAGACCTTCAACGGCCGGTGCGCTGGCGTCGAGGGCGTGAGCCACGGCGAAACCGATGCGGGCCAGGTCGTCTGGTGCGGCGTGAACGCATTCTTCAGCGATGTCGTCGAGCTTGGTTTCAGCCAGGCTGGCGATGAACAGCGGGTTCAGCTCGTGCTGGCCGATGTTCTTCACCGCGGCGTCGAGCCATGGCTGAACGCGCATGGCGTCGGCCATGTCTTCGGCCTTGCCCTTGACCGATTGACGCAGGGCCAGGGCCATGCGCGCAGCGGTCTGGGTCAGGTCTTCGCCGAGGACGAAAATCGCATCGTGGTCTTCGACGTCGCGCATGTTCGGGATCGGCAGCGGGCTGTCTTTGAGCACCTGCATGACCAGACGAATGCGTTCCAGCTCCGAGGCTTCGATACCGGAGTAGAAGTGCTCGGCGCCGACCAGTTCGAGCAGCGCGTAGTTGCTTTCGAGGCTGGCGCGTGGCGAACCGATACCGACGATGTTGCGACCGCGCAGCAGGTCGGCGGCTTTATCCAGTGCTTCGTCCAGGCTCAGTTTCGCGCCGTTGGCCAGCAGTGGCTGACGTGGGCGATCCTTGCGGTTGACATAGCCATAGCCGAAACGGCCACGGTCGCACAGGAAGTACTGGTTCACCGAACCGTTGAAGCGGTTTTCGATGCGGCGCAGTTCGCCGTAACGCTCGCCCGGGGAGATGTTGCAACCGCTGGAGCAGCCATGGCAGATGCTCGGCGAGAACTGCATGTCCCATTTGCGGTTGTAGCGCTCGGAGTGAGTCTTGTCGGTGAACACACCGGTCGGGCAGACCTCGGTGAGGTTGCCGGAGAACTCGCTTTCCAGGGTGCCGTCTTCAACGCGACCGAAGTACACGTTGTCGTGGGCGCCAAACACACCGAGATCGGTGCCACCGGCGTAGTCCTTATAGAAGCGCACGCAGCGATAGCAGGCGATGCAGCGGTTCATTTCGTGGGAAATGAACGGGCCCAGTTGCTGGTTCTGGTGGGTACGCTTGGTGAAGCGATAACGGCGCTCGTTGTGGCCGGTCATCACCGTCATGTCTTGCAGGTGGCAGTGACCGCCTTCCTCACAGACCGGGCAGTCGTGAGGGTGGTTGGTCATCAGCCATTCAACGACGCTGGCGCGAAACACTTTCGCTTCTTCGTCGTCGATGGAGATCCAGCTGCCGTCGGTGGCGGGGGTCATGCAGGACATGACGATCCGACCACGCTTGTCGTTCTCGTCGGTGTACTGCTTGACCGCGCACTGGCGGCAAGCGCCAACGCTGCCAAGGGCTGGGTGCCAGCAGAAATAAGGGATATCGAGGCCTAGCGACAGACATGCCTGTAACAGGTTGTCTGCCCCATCGACTTCGAGCTCTTTGCCGTCTACGTGGATAGTGGCCATGGTTCAAAGTTCTTCGTTGGCCCGGTGTCAGCGGGCGTGGCTAATGGAATCTTGTTATCCGTCCAAATCCAAACAGCCTCGAAAGGCGTCATCGGACGAAAGGCGAACGGCACGGACCGTTCGCCTTTTTTAAAGCGTTAAGCGCCGACTACGATCGGCTTTGCCAGAGGCGGGACGACGGCGCGGGTAGGCGCGATGCCGGCTTCGAACTCTGGACGGAAGTATTTGATGGCACTGCCCAACGGCTCCACGGCACCCGGTGCGTGAGCACAGAAGGTCTTGCCTGGGCCGAGGAAACCGACCAGACCCAGCAGGGTCTCGATATCGCCGGCTTGCCCTTCACCGTTCTCGATCGCGCGCAGCAGCTTGACGCTCCACGGCAGACCGTCACGGCATGGGGTGCAGAAACCACACGATTCACGGGCGAAGAACTCTTCCATGTTGCGCAGCAGGGAAACCATGTTGACGCTGTCGTCCACCGCCATGGCCAGGCCGGTACCCATACGGGTGCCCACTTTGGCGATGCCGCCGGCGTACATTTGTGCGTCCAGGTGTTCCGGCAACAGGAAGCCGGTACCGGCGCCGCCTGGCTGCCAGCACTTGAGCTTGTAACCGTCGCGCATGCCGCCGGCGTAGTCTTCGAACAGCTCGCGACCGGTAACGCCGAACGGCAATTCCCACAGGCCCGGGTTCTTGACCTTGCCGGAGAAGCCCATGAGCTTGGTGCCCATGTCTTCACTGCCTTCGCGAGCCAACGATTTGTACCAGTCCACGCCGTCGGCGATGATCGCCGGCACGTTGCACAGGGTTTCGACGTTGTTCACGCAAGTCGGCTTGCCCCACACGCCGACGGCGGCAGGGAAGGGCGGCTTGGAGCGCGGGTTGGCGCGGCGGCCTTCGAGGGAGTTGATCAGTGCGGTTTCTTCACCGCAGATGTAACGCCCGGCGCCGGTGTGGACGAACAGCTCGAAATCGAAGCCGCTGCCCAAAATGTTTTTACCCAACAGCCCCGCTGCCTTGGCTTCTTCCACTGCACGGTTGAGGTGCTTGGCAGCGGTGGTGTACTCGCCACGCAGGAAGATGTAGCCACGGTAGGTTTTCAGCGCGCGAGCACTGATCAGCATGCCTTCGATCAGCAGATGGGGCAGTTGCTCCATCAGCATGCGGTCTTTCCAGGTGTTCGGCTCCATTTCATCCGCGTTGCACAGCAGGTAGCGGATGTTGATGGATTCGTCCTTGGGCATCAGGCCCCACTTCACGCCAGTGGGGAAGCCTGCGCCGCCGCGACCCTTGAGGCCGGAGTCTTTCACGGTCTGGACGATGTCGTCCTGGGCCATGTCGGCGAAGGCCTTGCGTGCAGCGGCGTAACCGTTCTTGGCCTGGTACTCGTCGAGCCATACGGCTTCGCCGTCGTCACGCAGGCGCCAGGTAAGCGGGTGAGTCTCGGCCGAACGCTTGATGCGGTTGGCTGGACCGAAGGAAGTCAGGGTCATACGTAGCCCTCGAGCAATTTGGCAACGCCGGCAGGCTGCACATCACCGAATGTGTCGTCGTCGATCATCAACGCCGGCGCCTTGTCACAGTTGCCGAGGCAGCAGACCGGCAGCAGGGTGAAGCGACCGTCGGCGGTGGTCTGGCCCAGGCCGATGCCCAGCTTGCTCTGGATTTCGCTGACCACCGACTCATGGCCGCCGATGTAGCAGACCATGCTGTCGCAGACGCGGATGATGTGACGGCCGACTGGCTGACGGAAAATCTGGCTATAGAAAGTAGCCACCCCTTCAACGTCGCTGGCCGGGATGCCGAGGATTTCGCCGATGGCGTAGAGCGCGCCGTCAGGCACCCAACCACGTTCCTTCTGGACGATTTTCAGGGCTTCGATCGACGCCGCGCGCGGGTCTTCGTAGTGATGCAGCTCGTGCTCGATGGCCGAGCGCTCGGTTTCGCTGAGGGCGAAACGGTCTGTCAGGATAAGCGTGCTGTTCATGCTTAACGGTCCACGTCGGCCATAACGAAATCGATACTACCCAGGTACGCGATCAAGTCCGCGACCATGCTGCCTTTGATCACCGAAGGGATCTGCTGCAGGTGCGGGAAGCTTGGGGTACGAATCCGGGTGCGGTAGCTCATGGTGCCGCCATCGCTCGTCAGGTAATAACTGTTGATGCCCTTGGTCGCTTCGATCATCTGGAAGGATTCGTTGGCCGGCATGACCGGGCCCCACGAAACTTGCAGGAAGTGCGTGATCAGGGTCTCGATGTGCTGCAGCGTGCGCTCTTTAGGCGGCGGCGTGGTCAGCGGGTGATCCGCCTTGTACGGGCCTTCCGGCATGTTGCGCAGGCACTGCTCGATGATCTTGATGCTCTGGCGCATTTCTTCGACGCGAACGATGCAACGGTCGTAGGCATCGCCATTGGCCGCCAGCGGGACTTCGAATTCGAAGTTTTCGTAGCCGGAGTAGGGGCGAGCTTTACGCAGGTCGAAATTGCAACCGGTCGAACGCAGGCCGGCACCGGTGACGCCCCATTCCAGGGCTTCCTTGGTGTTGTAGGCGGCGACGCCGATGGTCCGGCCACGCAGGATGCTGTTGTCCAGTGCGGCTTTCTGGTATTCGTCCAGACGCTTTGGCATCCACTCGACGAAATCCTTGACCAGTTTTTCCCAGCCGCGTGGCAGGTCGTGGGCGACGCCACCGATGCGGTACCAGGCCGGGTGCAGGCGGAAACCGGTAATGGCTTCGATCACCGTGTACGCCTTCTGGCGGTCGGTGAAGGTGAAGAACACCGGAGTCATCGCGCCGACGTCCTGGATGTAAGTCCCCAGGAACAGCAGGTGGCTGGTGATCCGGAAGAACTCGGCCATCATGATGCGGATGACATCGACCTTCTCGGGCACCTTGATGCCGGCCAGCTTCTCGACCGAGAGCACGTACGGCAGGTTGTTCATTACGCCGCCGAGGTAGTCGATACGGTCGGTGTACGGAATGAAACTGTGCCAGGACTGGCGCTCGGCCATCTTCTCGGCACCACGGTGGTGGTAGCCGACGTCTGGCACGCAGTCGACGATCTCTTCACCGTCCAGCTGCAGGATGATACGGAACGCACCGTGGGCCGAAGGGTGGTTCGGACCCAGGTTGAGGAACATGTAGTCCTCGTTCGGGCCGGAACGCTTCATGCCCCAGTCTTCAGGCTTGAAGCGCGCGGCTTCTTCCTCAAGCTGTTGCTTGGCCAGGGTCAGGCTGAACGGATCGAACTCGGTGGCACGGGCCGGGAAGTCCTTGCGCAGCGGGTGACCTTCCCAGGTCGGCGGCATCATGATGCGGCTCAGGTGCGGGTGGCCGGCAAAGTGAATGCCGTACATGTCCCACACTTCACGCTCGTACCAGTTGGCGTTCGGCCAGATGCTGGTGACGCTCGGCAGGTTGAGGTCGCTCTCGGACAAGGCGACCTTGATCATTACGTCACTATTACGTTCGATCGACATCAAGTGATAGAACACAGTGAAGTCGACGCCGTTTGGCAGCCCTTGACGCTTGGTACGCAGACGCTCGTCCACGCCGTGCAGGTCATAGAGCATGACGTACGGCTTGGGCAGGTTGCGCAGGAAAGTCAGGACTTCGACGAGTTTGGCACGGGCAACCCAAAGCACCGGCATGCCGGTGCGGGTAGGCTGGGCGGTGAACGCCTCTGGGCCAAAACGGTTGTTCAGTTCGACGACCACATCCTGGTCGTCTGCCTTATAAGGCGGGATGTACAGAGCACTGCCTGCAGTCATGGTTATTTATCGCTTTCGGTCAACGTAAAGAATGAAGCCAGGTTCTCGTTCTATAAAAGAAGCAGATCTGGATCAGACTTCGTCGGGGCTGCGCAGGTTGGTTACCTGAATACGCTGTTCGCGGCGCTGTTCCTTTTGCGAAGGCATCTCGGCGCGGTAAACGCCTTGATCGCCAACGACCCAGGAAAGTGGGCGACGCTCCTGGCCAATCGACTCCTGCAACAGCATCAAGCCTTGCAGAAAAGCTTCAGGGCGGGGTGGGCAGCCAGGCACGTAGACGTCCACGGGCAGGAACTTGTCCACCCCTTGAACGACGGAGTAGATGTCGTACATGCCACCGGAGTTGGCGCACGAACCCATGGAAATGACCCATTTAGGTTCGAGCATCTGCTCGTAGAGACGCTGAATGATCGGCGCCATCTTGATGAAGCAGGTACCGGCGATAACCATGAAATCCGCCTGACGCGGCGATGCCCGGATTACCTCGGCGCCAAAGCGCGCGATGTCGTGGGGCGCCGTGAAGGCGGTGGTCATTTCCACGTAGCAGCACGAAAGACCGAAGTTATACGGCCACAGGGAGTTCTTGCGCCCCCAGTTGATCGTGCCGTTGAGCACGTCTTCGAGCTTGCCCATGAAAATGTTTTTGTGAACTTGATCTTCTAACGGATCGGAAACGGTTTCCCGTTGGCCAATCGGATACTGCTCGTTAGGAGCATCGGGGTCGATCCTGGTGAGATTGTATTGCATTGCCAAAGCCTCATTGTTTCAGCTTCGCTTGCCGCTTAAGACGAGCTGCCGGAGCCCAGTCAAGGGCGCCCACTCGAAATAGGTAGACAAGACCTGCCAACAGAATTGCTATGAAAACGAGAGCTTCGACGAATCCGGTCCAGCCGCTTTCGCGGACGGACACAGACCAGGCAAAGAGAAAGAGGGCTTCGATATCGAAGATCACGAAGAGCATCGCGACCAGATAGAATTTGGCTGAGAGCCGCAAGCGGGCGCCACCTGTAGGTAGCATGCCGGACTCGAACGGTTCGTTTTTGCTGCGGCCCCAGGCTTTTGACCCGAGGAGGCTGGAGACGCCGAGCATGAAGGCGCAAAGGCCGCCGACACCCAGAAGGAAAATGGCAAAGCCCCAGTTGTGGGCCATGAGTCCGGTCGCTTCGGGCATGCTGGTAATCCTTAACAGAGAGCAAAGGTCTCTGAGCTTGATAAAGAAATAAGGCAGTGACGATATGTCGCAGCAATCAATCCCGCTGATTTTATGGCTAAACACCCTGCAAGTAAAATTCCTATAGCGAAATTATTTATTGGAATAAGGACATGGCGCATCTCCAAAGCCCTGCAGCCCATACGGTTCGGGCATTAGCGGGGGTTTTGTCAAATATGTTTTGTAGGGAATGTAACGAACATAGTTTTCGCTAAATGATAATCAATGTTATTTGGTGTGGTTTTCAAACTGTTTAGCGAGCAGCGGTTTGGGAAGTTGTCTTATATGCGCGTTACTGCAAGTAGCGCGCGGGGTGGTTTTACCTTTTTTTCCTGATCGTGAAACTGCTCTGGATCAAGGTTTTTCCCTGCACCCGCTCCTACAGAGGGGGAGAATCGCAGGCAAAAAAACGCCCCGAACCAGTCGGGGCGTCAGATGAGCGGCTTTGCGGTTAGCTTTTTATTCGGTCCGCAAGGGCCGTTTGTTTAAGCGAAGCAGATCAGTGGAACTGTTCTTCTTCGGTCGAGCCGGTCAGTGCGGTTACCGAAGACGTGCCACCCTGGATCACGGTGGTCATGTCGTCGAAGTAGCCGGTGCCCACTTCCTGCTGGTGAGCCACGAAGGTGTAGCCCTTGGCGGCGTCAGCGAACTCTTGCTCTTGCAGCTTCACGTAGGCAGTCATGTCGTTGCGGGCGTAGTCGTGTGCCAGGTTGAACATGCTGTGCCACATGTTGTGAATGCCGGCCAGGGTGATGAACTGGTGCTTGTAACCCATGGCGGACAGTTCGCGCTGGAACTTGGCGATGGTCGCGTCGTCCAGGTTTTTCTTCCAGTTGAAGGAAGGCGAGCAGTTGTATGACAGCAGTTGGTCCGGGTATTCCTTTTTGATCGCTTCGGCGAAGCGACGGGCTTCGTCCAGATCCGGCTTGGCGGTTTCGCACCAGATCAGGTCGGCGTACGGCGCGTAGGCCAGGCCGCGAGCGATGGCCTGGTCGAGACCGGCGCGAACCTTGTAGAAGCCTTCCTGGGTACGGGTGCCGGTCACGAATGGCTGGTCGTACGGGTCGCAGTCGGACGTCAGCAGGTCAGCAGCGTTGGCGTCGGTACGGGCCAGGATAATGGTCGGTACGCCGGCGACGTCGGCTGCCAGACGAGCAGCGGTCAGCTTCTGCACGGCTTCCTGGGTCGGAACCAGTACCTTGCCGCCCATGTGGCCGCATTTTTTCACGGAGGCCAGTTGGTCTTCGAAGTGAACGCCGGCGGCGCCTGCTTCGATCATGCTTTTCATCAGCTCGTAAGCGTTCAGCACGCCGCCGAAACCGGCTTCAGCGTCAGCCACGATCGGGGCGAAGTAGTCGATGTAGCCTTCGTCGCCCGGGTTCTTGCCAGCTTTCCACTGGATCTGGTCAGCGCGACGGAACGAGTTGTTGATGCGCTTGACCACGGTTGGAACCGAATCCACCGGGTACAGCGACTGGTCCGGGTACATCGATTCGGCGGAGTTGTTATCCGCAGCCACTTGCCAGCCCGACAGGTAGATCGCCTGGATGCCGGCCTTGACTTGCTGTACCGCCTGGCCACCGGTCAGGGCGCCCATGCAGTTGACGAAATCTTTCTCAGGACGGAAGGACGGCTTGGCGCCCTGGGTCACCAGGTTCCAGAGCTTCTCGGCGCCCATTTTTGCAAAGGTGTGCTCAGGTTGAACCGAGCCACGCAGACGGACGACGTCAGCAGCGGAGTAATTGCGCTTCACGCCTTTCCAGCGTGGGTTTTCAGCCCAGTCTTTTTCGAGGGCTGCAATTTGCTGTTCGCGTGTCAGTGCCATGGAGATAAACCTCGTCGCGTCTTTAATCGAAAATGGTTCTGGGTGAACAATTCCTGCGTGCCAAATACGCTCATTCAGTTGGGGGCGTACATGGCTGCTCGCTGACCAGAAGCTTAGGCGGTCAAGTCGGGTTCGGCGGGGATGGCGACGGGATGAACGATGGGCTCGAGGGGGAGGTGAGCAGGTAAGGGCGAACTGGCGAGCGCATTCGGGCGTCGTGGGCCTTGGTGCGAACTTCAGTGTGGAGCCGGGTTACCTAATTACGCTTCCGTCCCTCGGGACAACTTCGTTCCAGTCGGCAACCTCGTCAAACACACCTTGTGGGCGGTACAGACACGAATCGGCTCGCGGGGTAGGGTGCGAACAGCGACTCGAAAGCCCTTGCCAGGGCCTCTGATTAGCGGGAGCGAGGCCATCATGCCTTTGCTTTTTTGGCTCGTCAAACGTTTTGTAGTGCTTTTTTTCAAGCACTACATCTTTGGTCTAATACGACTAATCAGTCAGTTTTTGGTGCTTTAGTCCAAGGTGTCGACTTTCACCCGTAAAGTCATGTCATCCCGGCCCTGAGTCGAGTAGCTGCGGGTCAGGCCCTGTTTGTCGGCCTGAGTCTGACGATTCACGCCGGCCAGGGTGATCCACTCGCCCAGTCGACCGCTGACAGTTGTGTCGGTACTTTGCACGTTCACTACATCGGGACGTTCCTGGCTCATCCGGTCACGGTTGGTGCTGATAGCCAGGTGAACGATGTTGCCGGTGACGCTGGCGGTGACGTAGAAACCCTGGGTGACATTGCGGTATTCGGTCTGGCTGCGCAGGTCGCCATAGCCGTCAGTCTGAGTGCTGGTGAGCGGCACGCTTTGGCCGACCTGGATTAGCGCCGGTGCGCCTTCGCTGGCCTGAATCTGCTGGATACCGCCTTCACGGCTGTCGGTGCTGCGATTGATGATGCGGGTTTGATTCGGTGCGGCACCGTTGACCGAGTAGCCCTGATCGCCCTGAAAGTTGTTTTCGTTGGTGTCGACGGTGATCAGTAAGCGTTTGGGGGCGGTGTCGAGTTGCGCGAGGAAGGTCTTGAGTTCATCGATCTTGTCGGGCTCGGCGTTGACGATCAGCTGGTTGCCGTAGGCGCTGACCTTGCCGTCCTTGCCGATGAAGTTCTGCGCTACTGGCAGCAGGTCGGCGCTGGTGCGGTAATTCAGGGGCACGATCTCGGTGGCGGCCATGACCGAAAAACTGCAGGTCAGCAGCAGCGTGGTGAGCAGGGTGCGTAGGGACATGTCCGTTTCTCCGCAAATCAAAGGTTTGATATTGCCAGTTTGTCGGCCCGGCGTGGTGCGAGTTGAATCACAGACAGCAAAACGCCCCGGCATCCGAGAATGGCGGGGCGTTTTGTGGAGTTCTTGATGGCTTTTGTGGCGAGGGAGCTTGCTCCCGCTGGGGCGCGAAGCGGCCCCAAAATTATCAGGGCTGCTGCGCAGCCCAACGGGGGCAAGCCCCCTCGCCACAGGGAATCAAGTCGAGTGACGCACCATGTCCACATGCGGAATCCCGGCTTCCAGGAATTCCTCACTGACCATGCTGAAGCCCAGGCGCTCATAGAACGCCGTGGCTTGCACTTGCGCGCTCAGCATCTGCTGCTTCAGTCCGCGCTTCTCGGCTTCACCGATCACCGCTTGCATCAGCGCATCGCCAACCTTCATGCCGCGCCAGTCTTTGAGCACCGATACCCGGCCGATGTGGCCATCGGGCAACAGGCGGGCGGTGCCGATCGGAAAGTCGCCTTCGAAGGCCAGGAAATGCACCGCCGTGGCGTCATCGGCATCCCATTCCAGTTCAGGAGGAACGGATTGCTCGGCGACGAATACTGCCTCACGAATGCGCCGGATCTCGGCGTTGTCCTTTTGCCAGTCTGCGACACGTACGTGAATCTTATTCATCGGCAAACCCCAGGCTGCCCTGCTTGACCAGTTCACACAGCAGGCCACGGCCGTCTTCGTCGCTCAGCCATGAGCCGAGGTTATCGACATGCAGGGCGTCGGCGGCGCAGATCATTTTCAACAGCTCGCGCAGCTTGCCCGGCAGGTAGCGGCTCTGGCCGCTGGCGAACAGCAGCAGGTCGTCGTCGACTTCCGACCAGGCCAGACGCGCACTCGGGTTGCGGATCAGCACGGCACCTTCTTCGAGAGCGCTGAGGAAGTCTTGCTCTTCGACTTCTTCCGGGCCGACCACCAGTTCCGGGTAGCGCGGCTCGGTCATGAACTGGCCGAACCAGGTCAGCAGCAGGCGCTCGTCGCTCATGTGCTCGGCCAGCAGGCTTTTGAGGCGATCAAGGGCATCGTGCTGGATCTGATGAGGATCGACCGCCGGCAGGGCGTCGGCGTCGGTGTAGCGCTCTTCGTCCGACAGGAACTGGCTGAGGAAGTCGGTGAAGTGGGTCAGCACTTCAGCGGCGCTCGGGGCGCGGAAACCGACTGAGTAGGTCATACAGTCGTCGACAGCCACGCCACAGTGAGCCAGGCGCGGCGGCAGGTAGAGCATGTCGCCCGGTTCCAGTACCCACTCATCGGTGGCTTCGAATTCGGCGAGGATGCGCAGGTCCGCGTGCTGCAGCAGCGGGCTCTCGGTGTCGCACATCTGGCCGATTTTCCAGTTGCGCTTGCCGTGGCCTTGCAGCAGGAACACGTCGTAGTTATCGAAGTGCGGGCCGACGCTGCCACCTGGGGCGGCGAAGCTGATCATCACGTCGTCGACGCGCCAGCTCGGCAGGAAGCGGAAGTTTTCCAGCAGTTCGGCGACTTCCGGCACGAATTGGTCGACGGCTTGCACCAGCAGGGTCCATTCGCGTTCCGGCAGTTTGCTGAATTCGTCTTCGGCGAACGGGCCGCGGCGCAATTCCCAAGGGCGCTCACCGTGCTCGATCACCAGGCGCGATTCGACTTCTTCTTCCAGCGCCAGGCCGGCCAGTTCGTCGGCGTCGATCGGGCTTTCGAAATCAGGAATCGCCTGACGGATCAGCAGGGGTTTTTTCTGCCAGTAGTCGCGCAGGAATTCCCGTGCCGTGATGCCGCCCAGAAGTTGAAGAGGAATGTCAGGATTCATGTGTAACCTATTGAAAAAATGCACTTTTCAGACGGGAATAAAAACGCCCGGCGGCGCCGGGCGTCTCAAACGGGTAGAGCGGTCGATCAGATGCGTTTGGCTTGTGCTACAGCGTTGCCGATGTAGTTGGCCGGGGTGAGCAGTTTCAGCTCAGCCTTGGCGGCGGCTGGCATGTCCAGGCCGTCGATGAAAGTTTGCAGTGCTTCAGGGCTGATGCCCTTGCCGCGCGTCAGCTCTTTGAGCTTCTCGTACGGGTTTTCGATGTTGTAGCGACGCATCACGGTCTGGATCGGCTCGGCCAATACTTCCCAGCAAGCGTCCAGGTCGGCGGCAATCTTTTGCTCGTTGAGCTCCAGTTTGCTGATGCCTTTGAGGCTGGCTTCGTACGCGATCACGCTGTGGGCGAAGCCGACACCGAGGTTGCGCAGCACGGTGGAGTCGGTCAGGTCGCGCTGCCAGCGGGAGATTGGCAGTTTGCTCGCCAGGTGCTGGAACAGTGCGTTGGCGATGCCCAGGTTGCCTTCGGAGTTTTCGAAGTCGATCGGGTTGACCTTGTGCGGCATGGTCGACGAACCGATTTCGCCAGCGATGGTGCGCTGTTTGAAATAACCCAGGGAGATGTAGCCCCAGATGTCGCGGTCGAAGTCGATCAGGATGGTGTTGAAGCGCGCGATCGCGTCGAACAGCTCGGCGATGTAGTCGTGCGGTTCGATCTGCGTGGTGTACGGGTTGAAGCCCAGGCCCAGCTCGTCTTCGATGAAGGCGCGGGCGTTGGCTTCCCAGTCGATCTCAGGGTAGGCCGACAGGTGAGCGTTGTAGTTGCCGACGGCGCCGTTGATCTTGCCCAGCAGCGGAACGGCGGCGACTTGGGCGATTTGACGCTCCAGGCGGTAAATCACGTTCGCCAGCTCTTTGCCCAGGGTGGTCGGCGATGCCGGTTGGCCGTGGGTGCGCGACAGCATCGGCACTTCAGCGAAACGGAGGGCCAGTTCGCGGATGGCGTTGGCGGTCTGGCGCATCAGCGGCAGCATCACGTCATCACGGCCTTCACGCAGCATCAGGGCGTGGGACAGGTTGTTGATGTCCTCGCTGGTGCAGGCAAAGTGGATGAACTCGCTGACCTTGGCCAGTTCCGGCAGCTTGGCCGCCTGCTCTTTGAGCAGGTATTCAATGGCTTTGACGTCGTGGTTGGTGGTGCGCTCGATCTCTTTGACACGCTCGGCGTGCTCCAGAGAGAAGTTTTCCGCCAGGGTGTTCAACACAGCGTTGGCTTCGGCGGAGAACGCCGGCACTTCGCTGATGGCAGGGTGAGCGGCCAGGCGCTGGAGCCAGCGCACTTCAACCAGAACGCGAGCACGGATCAGGCCGTATTCGCTGAAAATTGGGCGCAGGGCCTGGGTTTTGCCGGCGTAGCGGCCGTCAACAGGGGAAACCGCAGTGAGCGAAGAGAGCTGCATGGGGTGTTCTCGGACAGTCGGGCAACGAAATGGGGCGCGTATCATACATGAAAAATATCCGCCGGTCCGTTGCCAACTGACCGGCGTATTACGCGTTACTGACTACAAAACGGTATTGCAGGCGCGGTTCAGCTGCTGCGCATCAGCGGGTAAAGCTCTTTAAGCAACTTGCGTCGGCTGATCACCAACTGCCAGCGATGACCGCCCAACTGCCGCCACAGGCGTGCCGAACGAATCCCGGCCAGCAACAGTGCGCGGATTTTCGAGGCATTGCTCGGTTGCTGCAGGTTGCGCATGTCGCCATGCACCTGAATCCGTTGGCGCAAGGTGCTCAGG
This sequence comes from Pseudomonas sp. GW821-FHT01E10, assembly GCF_059422365.1. Lineage (NCBI taxonomy): Bacteria > Pseudomonadati > Pseudomonadota > Gammaproteobacteria > Pseudomonadales > Pseudomonadaceae > Pseudomonas > Pseudomonas sp. GW821-FHT01E10. Next base: position 154,043 of record NZ_JBWKWT010000011.1, on the reverse strand, counting down.
GTGTCCTGGTACAGCGCACCGCAAGCGGCGATCACGTTTTCGTGGGCCGGGCCAAAGTGTTCGACCTGGGACTGAATCTGCGGCAGGCGTTTGCCGATCACGTCCAGCATGTCATTGCGCTTGGCCAATTGGCGCTCCAGTCCCAGCATCGCCAGGGCGTAGCGCAGCGGTTCGCGCTGAAGGGTGCTGGGATCGCGTTCCAGGGCGCCGATCAATGCGCGATAGCCTTCGCGCAAATTGATGTCGTCGCCGCCATACACTTCCAGAGTGTCCTTGGGGTCGCGAATCAACAGGCTGCCGAGCATGCAAGTCAGGCCGGCTTCGTTGGTCTGCCCGGTCTTGGCTATCTTGTCGACCAGCACGGCGGCGAGAAACACGCCGCCCAGGGCCGTCAGTTGCTCCTGAGTCGGGCTCATGAATGGTCCTTGCTGGTCCAGGGTTCGGCCACTTCGATCACGCCGCCGCCGAGGCAGATTTCACCGTCGTAGAACACCACGGATTGGCCCGGAGTGACCGCGCGTTGCGGGTCATCAAAGGTGGCGCGGTAGCCGGTGGCGGTCTTCTCCAGGGTGCAAGGCTGGTCGCTCTGGCGATAACGCACTTTGGCGGTCAGCCTGCGCGGCTCGGTCAAGTCGATCGGGTTGACCCAATAGATGTCCGAGGCGAGCAGGGCGCGGGAGAACAGCTGCGGGTGGGCATTGCCCTGGCCAACGATCAGCTCGTTGTGTTCCAGGTCCTTGATCAATACGTACCACGGTTCTTCACCGGCGTCTTTCAGGCCGCCGATGCCCAGGCCCTGGCGCTGGCCGATGGTGTGATACATCAGGCCATGGTGGCGGCCGATGACTTCACCGTCGGTGGTCTTGATCTCGCCGGGCTGTGCCGGCAGGTATTGCTTGAGGAAGTCGCTGAAGCGGCGTTCGCCGATGAAGCAGATTCCGGTGGAGTCCTTTTTCTTCGCGGTGGCCAGGTCGTGTTTCTCGGCAATTGCGCGGACTTCGGGTTTTTCCAGCTCGCCGACCGGGAACAGGGTCTTGGCGATCTGTTCGCCGCCGACGGCGTGCAGGAAGTAGCTCTGGTCCTTGTTCGGATCCAGGCCCTTGAGCAATTCGGTGCGACCATCGATGTCGCGGCGACGCACGTAGTGGCCGGTGGCGATCAGGTCGGCGCCGAGCATCATGGCGTAGTCGAGGAACGCCTTGAACTTGATCTCGCGGTTGCACAGGATGTCCGGGTTCGGCGTGCGGCCGGCCTTGTATTCGGCCAGGAAGTGCTCGAACACGTTGTCCCAGTACTCGGCGGCGAAGTTGGCGGTGTGCAGCTTGATGCCAATCTTGTCGCAAACGGCCTGCGCGTCCGCCAGGTCATCCATGGCGGTGCAGTATTCCGTTCCGTCGTCTTCTTCCCAGTTCTTCATGAACAGGCCTTCCACCTCATAGCCTTGCTCGATCAGCAGGAGAGCGGAAACGGAAGAGTCCACGCCGCCGGACATACCGACAATGACGCGCTTCTTTTGTGTGGCAGAAGGGGCTGGATCACGCATAGGGATTTAATGAGTGTCTTGAAAAAGGACGCGATTCTAGCAGGCTCAAGCCTGCAAGGCTAAAGAGAAGGGCGGATCAGCTCGAGGCTGAAGTGTTTACCGTCCAGATAATCATCGATGCAGCGGATGATCAGCTCACTGCGCCAGTTTGCGCGCTGTTGCAGCAGTTCGTCACGCGTCAGCCATTTTGCGCCGACAATACCGTCGTCCAATTGATAGTCGGGATGGTGTTTCAGCGCTTTGGCGGTGAAGCAGACGCGTTGATAGGTCACTCCGTTGCTCGGGGCGGTGTAGAGGTAAATGCCTATTACGCCGGTTGGCTCGACGTCCCAGCCGGTTTCTTCGAGGGTTTCGCGTACGGCAGCCTCGATCAGGGTTTCGTCCGGGTCCAGATGACCGGCGGGCTGATTGAGCACCGTTCGTCCGTGTTTGGATTCTTCGACCATCAGGAAGCGACCGTTGTCTTCGACGATGGTGGCGACGGTGATGTGGGGTAGCCAATCCATGAAATGTCCTCGATGTTGAATTTGAAGCGCTTTCCCTGTGGGGGGCGGTGTTCACATTTGAATGCTGTCAACGCTGAAAGCACAAACCCCGGCGCATGGCCGGGGTTTGTGATGTTCCCTTACAACCTTAAACCAACGCAGCAATCGCAGCGTTGAAGGTTGCGCTCGGGCGCATGGCCTTGCTGATCAGCTCGGCATTGGCGTGGTAGTAACCGCCGATGTCCACTGGCTTGCCCTGAACGGCGTTGAGCTCGGCAACGATGGTTGCTTCGTTCGCGGTCAGGGTTTTGGCCAGTTCGCCAAACTGCGCTTGCAGTGCAGCGTCTTCGGTCTGGGCGGCCAGGGCTTGAGCCCAGTACAGTGCCAGGTAGAAGTGGCTGCCGCGGTTGTCGATGTTGCCGACTTTACGCGATGGCGACTTGTTGTTGTCCAGGAACTGGCCAGTGGCCTGATCCAGGGTCTTGGCCAGCACCAGCGCTTTAGGGTTGTTGTACGTCACACCCAGATGCTCAAGGGAGGCGGCCAGGGCCAGGAACTCGCCCAGGGAGTCCCAGCGCAGGAAGTTTTCTTCCAGCAGCTGTTGAACGTGCTTCGGTGCCGAACCGCCAGCGCCGGTTTCGAACAGACCGCCGCCATTCATCAGCGGAACGATCGACAGCATCTTGGCGCTGGTGCCCAGTTCCATGATCGGGAACAGGTCAGTCAGGTAGTCGCGCAATACGTTGCCGGTCACCGAAATGGTGTCGAGGCCGGAGCGAGTGCGCTCCAGGGTGAACTTCATCGCGTCGACTGGCGACATGATGCGGATGTCCAGGCCGGAAGTGTCGTGATCCTTCAGGTAGGCCTGAACTTTCTCGATCACTACGCCGTCGTGGGCGCGCATTGGGTCCAGCCAGAAAATCGCTGGAGTGCTGCTTGCGCGAGCACGGTTGACGGCCAGTTTGACCCAGTCCTGGATCGGCGCGTCTTTGGTCTGGCACATGCGGAAGATGTCGCCGGCTTCAACCGACTGTTCCAGCAGCAGGGTGCCTTTGCTGTCGGTGACACGAACAACGCCGTTGGCCTTGATCTGGAACGTCTTGTCGTGCGAGCCGTACTCTTCGGCTTTTTTCGCCATCAGGCCAACGTTCGGCACGCTGCCCATGGTGGTCGGATCGAAGGCGCCGTTTGCCTTGCAGTCTTCGATCACCGCCTGGTAGATGGTGGCGTAGCAGCGATCCGGGATCACCGCTTTGGTGTCGTGCAACTGGCCGTCGGTGCCCCACATTTTGCCGGAGTCACGGATCATGGCCGGCATCGAGGCGTCGACGATGACATCGCTCGGCACGTGCAGGTTGGTGATGCCTTTGTCGGAGTTGACCATGGCCAACGATGGGCGAACGGCATAAACCGCCTGGATGTCCGCTTCGATCTGCGCTTGTTGCTCGGCAGGCAAGGCCTTGATGCGAGCGTACAGGTCGCCGATGCCGTTGTTCAGGTTGAAGCCGATCTGCGCCAGCACGTCAGCGTGTTTGGCCAGTGCGTCTTTATAGAACTCGGCAACGATCTGGCCGAACATGATCGGGTCGGAGACCTTCATCATGGTGGCTTTGAGGTGAACCGACAGCAGCACGCCTTTGGCCTTGGCGTCTTCGATCTCGGCTGCGATGAAGCTGCGCAGCGCGTTTTTGCTCATGACCGCGCAATCGAGGATCTCACCGGCTTGTACGGTGGTTTTTTCTTTCAGGACGGTGGTGGTGCCGTCTTGAGCGATCAGTTCGATTTTAACGGCGTCAGCGGCGTCAATCAGGGCAGCTTTTTCGCTGCCGTAGAAATCGCCGGTGCTCATGTGGGCTACGTGGGACTTGGAGTCCTTGGCCCAGGCGCCCATTTTGTGCGGGTGCTTGCGCGCATAGTTCTTGACCGACAGCGGTGCACGACGATCGGAGTTGCCTTCGCGCAGAACCGGGTTTACGGCGCTGCCCTTGATCTTGTCGTAGCGGGCCTTGGCTTCTTTGTCGGCGTCGCTGGTCACGGTTTCCGGGTAGTCCGGCAGTGCATAGCCCTGGGCTTGCAACTCTTTGATCGCGGCCTGCAGTTGCGGAACCGAAGCGCTGATGTTCGGTAGCTTGATGATGTTGGCTTCAGGTGTAACGGCCAGGTCGCCCAGTTCGGCGAGGTGGTCGGCTACCGCTTTGTCACCCAATTGCTCGGGGAAGCTGGCCAGGATGCGCCCTGCAAGAGAGATATCGCGGGTTTCAACGGCGATATCAGCGGAGGCGGTGAAGGCCTCTACGATAGGCAACAGTGAATAGGTGGCGAGGGCTGGGGCTTCGTCGGTGAAGGTATAGATGATCTTCGAGCGGGTGGGCATATTCGGATTAACTCTCTCTTCTTTGCTAAAGCGTGCATAGAAACTCGAGGGGCGCCGGGTAAGCGCGTTCGTTCAAAGTCATCCATGAGCCGAATGTCGAGGTTTCTTTGCGGTGATGTTGGGTGCATCGGTCGAGCGTCAAGCGGGTGGACTGCGGTAACAATCCTGCTTTTCCGGGCCCAGAGTCTCGGCTACATTTCCAGTGGCAGAGAGGTCGGCCGTCGTGACTCTGTGGTCAGCGGCGGCATTATACATAGGTAGCTGGCAATCTGCCGATGGTTCATATGCAACGATTCTCGTCCATTGGTCTAAAGGTCGCAGGCAGGCGTGGGGAGTAGCCTTGTATGGTGTGCTTGAGTTTGGCGCTTTTCCCTTTACTTTCAGGCTTGTACGTCACGAACTGTGCAGCTTCGCGGCAGATGGACGGAACATAGGGTTTGCGCGCCGATTCAACTGGGGTACGCTCGGACGAAGCCAGATGTTCAATCCAAACAATGGAGTTCAGCATGGGATACAAGAAGATTCAGGTTCCAGCCGTCGGCGAAAAAATCACCGTCAACGCGGACCATTCTCTCAATGTTCCTAACAACCCGATCATTCCCTTCATTGAAGGCGATGGTATTGGCGTTGATATCAGCCCGGTCATGATCAAGGTTGTCGATGCTGCTGTTAAGAAGGCCTACGGCGGCGAGCGCAAAATTTCCTGGATGGAAGTCTACGCCGGGGAGAAAGCGACTCAGGTTTACGATCAGGACACCTGGCTGCCTCAGGAAACCCTGGACGCGGTCAAGGACTACGTGGTTTCCATCAAGGGCCCTCTGACCACGCCGGTCGGCGGTGGCATCCGTTCCCTGAACGTGGCGCTGCGCCAGCAACTCGACCTGTATGTGTGCCTGCGTCCGGTGCGCTGGTTCGAAGGCGTGCCGAGCCCGGTCAAGAAACCAGGCGACGTCGACATGACCATCTTCCGCGAAAACTCGGAAGACATTTATGCCGGTATCGAATGGAAGGCCGGTTCGCCGGAAGCGACCAAGGTCATCAAGTTCCTTAAAGAAGAAATGGGCGTCACCAAGATCCGTTTCGACCAGAATTGCGGTATCGGCGTCAAGCCGGTTTCCCTGGAAGGCACCAAGCGTCTGGCGCGCAAGGCCCTGCAGTATGTGGTCGACAATGACCGCGACTCGCTGACTATAGTGCACAAAGGCAACATCATGAAGTTCACCGAAGGTGCCTTCAAGGAATGGGCCTACGAAGTGGCTGCCGAAGAATTCGGCGCGACCCTGCTCGACGGCGGTCCGTGGATGCAGTTCAAAAACCCGAAAACCGGCAAGAACGTCATCGTCAAGGACGCCATCGCCGACGCCATGCTTCAGCAGATCCTGCTGCGTCCGGCCGAGTACGATGTGATCGCCACCCTGAACCTCAATGGTGACTACCTCTCCGATGCCCTGGCGGCAGAAGTGGGCGGTATCGGTATTGCGCCGGGTGCGAACCTGTCCGACACCGTGGCCATGTTCGAAGCCACCCACGGTACCGCGCCGAAGTACGCCGGCAAGGACCAGGTCAACCCGGGTTCGTTGATCCTGTCCGCCGAAATGATGCTGCGTCACATGGGCTGGACCGAAGCGGCCGATCTGATCATCAAGGGCACCAATGGCGCCATTGGTGCGAAAACCGTGACCTACGACTTCGAGCGTCTGATGGACGGTGCCAAACTGGTGTCGTCTTCGGGCTTCGGTGATGCGCTGATCTCGCACATGTAAGCGAAGAGCGGCTGCAATAAAACCGCCCGGCTCGAGTGATCGAGTCGGGCGGTTTTATTATGACTGGATGCCTTGGGTGGTATGAATCAGCTCACGGCTTTGGCGTGGCTGCTGGTAGCGGCTGCGGCGGCTACTGCGTCAATGGCCACTTTGTCCGTAATGTTGACGGCGTGCAGCCCCTTGGGGCCTTGAATAATGTCAAAGTATACGGCTTGCCCGGCCTTGAGGGTCTTGTATCCATCCATCTTGATTGCCGAAAAGTGGGCAAAGAAATCGATATCCTTGCCATCCTCGTCGCGACCTTCTCCGGCGTCGGTGTTAATGAAACCGAACCCCTTGGCATTGTTGAACCATTTCACCTTACCGACAGCCATACTCATATCCCTCTGCAACAGACTCCATCACTGGAGTATCATCCAGTTAATCCGCAGTCTAATCTTGTAAATAGATTGACTCCGCGGACCTTTTTTACCCACTGTGGGCTCTATTGGTTGTAACACCGTTTTCCCGATAGTCAAGGTGACCGGGCAGTCGGAGTTGAAATCGCTGATGGCCGCCCCCACCACTGTATTTGCACAACTGACGAACCTTTCTTTCCATGCATGCAATCAGCCAGATTCGACTAACATTCAATCAGGATCGCCCTGATTTACACGACGACGATTCCGCAGGCATTGCTGTTCAGGAGGCTAAGCCTGCTTTACAGGCGCCGCCTATGTACAAGGTGGTTTTGTTCAACGATGACTACACACCGATGGATTTCGTCGTCGAAGTGCTCGAGGTGTTTTTTAACCTGAATCGCGAGCTGGCGACCAAGGTCATGCTGGCCGTTCATACAGAAGGACGGGCAGTATGTGGAGTGTTTACCCGCGACATCGCCGAGACCAAGGCCATGCAGGTCAACCAGTACGCCAGGGAAAGCCAGCATCCGCTACTCTGTGAAATCGAGAAGGACGGTTAATCGCCGACCACTTGGGTATGAGGTGAAGCTATGTTAAACCGCGAGCTCGAAGTCACCCTCAATCTAGCCTTCAAGGAGGCTCGTTCGAAGCGTCATGAATTCATGACCGTCGAACACCTGCTGCTGGCCCTATTGGATAATGAGGCTGCCGCTACCGTTTTGCGTGCCTGCGGCGCAAACCTCGACAAACTCAAGCATGACCTGCAGGAGTTCATCGACTCCACCACGCCATTGATCCCCTTGCATGACGAGGATCGTGAAACCCAGCCAACCCTGGGCTTCCAGCGTGTACTGCAACGTGCTGTCTTTCACGTACAGAGCTCGGGCAAACGCGAAGTGACTGGCGCCAACGTGCTGGTCGCGATCTTCAGTGAGCAAGAGAGTCAGGCAGTGTTTCTGCTGAAACAGCAGAGCGTTGCGCGCATCGATGTCGTCAACTACATCGCCCATGGCATTTCCAAAGTGCCGGGGCATGGCGATCACTCTGAAGGTGAACAAGATATGCAGGACGACGAGGGCGGTGAGTCTTCTTCTTCAGGCAATCCTCTGGATGCTTATGCCAGCAACCTCAACGAACTTGCGCGCCAGGGTCGTATCGATCCGTTGGTAGGCCGTGAGCTCGAAGTCGAGCGCGTCGCGCAGATCCTGGCGCGTCGTCGCAAAAACAATCCGCTGCTGGTGGGCGAGGCGGGCGTGGGTAAAACCGCGATTGCCGAAGGCCTGGCCAAACGCATTGTCGATAACCAGGTGCCGGACCTGCTGGCCAACAGCGTGGTGTATTCCCTCGATCTGGGGGCCTTGCTGGCCGGAACCAAATACCGCGGCGATTTCGAGAAGCGCTTCAAGGCGTTGCTCAATGAGCTGAAAAAACGTCCGCAGGCGATCCTGTTCATCGACGAGATTCACACCATCATCGGTGCGGGCGCTGCGTCCGGTGGCGTCATGGATGCCTCGAACCTGCTCAAGCCGTTGCTGTCGTCGGGCGATATCCGTTGCATCGGTTCGACCACGTTCCAGGAATTCCGCGGGATCTTCGAGAAGGACCGTGCCTTGGCCCGGCGCTTCCAGAAGGTCGATGTGTCGGAGCCTTCGGTGGAAGACACCATTGGCATCCTGCGTGGCCTGAAAGGGCGTTTCGAGCTCCATCACAACATTGAATACAGTGATGAAGCCCTGCGCGCCGCTGCTGAACTGGCCTCGCGTTACATCAATGATCGGCACATGCCGGACAAGGCCATCGACGTCATCGACGAGGCGGGCGCCTATCAGCGTCTGCAGCCAGTCGAGAAGCGCGTGAAACGCATCGAAGTGCCTCAGGTCGAGGATATCGTTGCGAAAATCGCGCGAATTCCGCCAAAACACGTCACCAGTTCCGACAAAGAGTTGCTGCGTAACCTTGAGCGTGACCTGAAGCTCACGGTATTCGGCCAGGATGCGGCGATCGACTCACTGTCGACCGCGATCAAGCTGTCCCGTGCCGGCCTCAAGTCGCCTGACAAGCCCGTCGGTTCGTTCCTGTTCGCGGGCCCGACCGGCGTCGGTAAAACCGAAGCTGCGCGGCAGCTGGCCAAGGCGTTGGGGGTCGAGCTGGTTCGCTTCGACATGTCCGAGTACATGGAGCGCCACACCGTATCGCGGCTGATCGGTGCGCCTCCAGGCTATGTCGGGTTCGACCAGGGCGGTCTGCTGACCGAAGCCATCACCAAGCAGCCTCACTGCGTATTGTTGCTCGATGAAATCGAGAAGGCGCATCCGGAAGTCTTCAACCTGCTGTTGCAGGTCATGGACCACGGTACGCTGACCGATAACAACGGGCGCAAGGCAGATTTCCGTAACGTGATCGTCATCATGACGACCAACGCCGGTGCCGAGACTGCAGCGCGTGCTTCGATCGGTTTCACCTATCAGGACCACTCGTCCGATGCGATGGAAGTGATCAAGAAGAGCTTCACGCCGGAATTCCGCAACCGTCTGGACACCATTATCCAGTTTGGTCGCCTCAGCCATGAGGTCATCAAAAGCGTGGTGGACAAGTTCCTTACCGAGCTTCAGGCGCAGCTGGAAGACAAGCGTGTGCTGCTGGAAGTCACCGACGCTGCTCGCAGCTGGCTGGCGGCCGGTGGTTACGACGTGACCATGGGTGCTCGACCAATGGCGCGCTTGATTCAGGACAAGATCAAGCGTCCGCTGGCGGAGGAGATTCTCTTTGGCGAACTGGCCGAACATGGCGGTGTGGTGCACATCGACATCAAGGATGGCGAGCTGACCTTCGAGTTCGAGACCACGGCTGAAATGGCCTGACGTTAACCGCAACAAAGCCAAAAGGCGCCGAAAGGCGCCTTTTTGCTGTCTGCCATGATCGTTCCCGCGCAGAGCGTGGGAACGATGGGAACGATCCGCACACAAAAACGCCCGGCATAGCCGGGCGTTTTGTATTGACTTGATTAGCGAGCGCGGTAGGTGATGCGCCCTTTGCTCAAGTCATAGGGCGTCAGCTCGACGCGCACTTTGTCGCCGGTAAGAATACGAATGTAGTTCTTGCGCATCTTGCCGGAGATATGCGCGGTTACGACGTGCCCATTTTCCAACTCCACACGAAACATGGTGTTGGGCAGGGTGTCGACGACAGTGCCTTCCATTTCGAAGCTGTCTTCTTTCGACATGCAGTAAAGCCCTCGGTGTCCAATGAATGGCCCGGTGCAACTGCGCCAGGCAAAAGCGGCGTGCATTGTGCCCGAAAAGTGGGGTTTAAGCCAAGGGGTTCTAGTTCAGGATGACCCAACGTTGATTAATCAGCAGTTCGATAGGGCGATATTGGGTCTTGTAGCTCATTTTTTTGCAGTTTTTGATCCAGTAGCCGAGATAGACCGCTTCCAGCCCCAGGCGCCCGGCTTCGGCAATCTGCCAGAGAATCGCGTAACGCCCCAGGCTGCGACGCTCCTCGCCGGGCTCGTAGAAGGTGTACACCGCTGACAGGCCATTGGGCAGCAAGTCGGTGACGGCCACCGCCACCAGTCGGCCTTCGAGACGAAATTCGTAGAAGCGGGAGAACGGCAGGTCACGCACCAGGAAGGTCGAGAACTGATCGCGACTCGGCGGATACATATCGCCGTCGGCGTGGCGTTGTTCGATGTAGCGCTGGTAGAGGTCGAAATACTCCTCGCTGAACGTTGGTCGGGCCGGGCGTACCTGCAAGTCGGCATTGCGTTTGAGAATGCGTTTCTGCTGACGGTTGGGGGTAAATTGCGCCACAGGAATACGCGCCGGTACGCACGCATTGCAATTCTGGCAATGGGGCCGGTAGAGATGATCACCACTGCGACGAAAGCCCATTTCCGACAGATCTGCGTAGACATGCACATCCATGGGCTGACTGGGATCGAGGAACAGCGTAGTGGCCTGCTCCTCGGGCAGATAACTGCAAGAGTGGGGCTGAGTGGCATAGAACTTCAAACGCGCCAACTCGGTCATGATCAACCCTCGGGATAAACTTTTGATAAGGGGACTTTCTCAATTCGTCTCCCCGCATTAAGTGTAAGCCACACGGGCCAATGTCGCTCAGCAAACCCAGGTGGCACGACCGGGTTGATCCAGGTGCCGGGCAAGGTAGCCGGCAAACTCGGTGCGGGGAATCGCTCGGGCGCCCAGGCTATGCAGATGATCGGTAGGCATCTGGCAATCGATCAGCACAAAACCTGAGTCTTTCAGATGTCGCACCAGCGTGGCAAAGCCATATTTGGAGGCGTTGTCGGCGCGGCTGAACATCGACTCACCGAAAAACAGCTGTCCCATGGCCAGGCCGTAGAGCCCGCCGACCAGCACGCCATCGTCCCAGACCTCCACCGAATGGGCGTAGCCGCGCCTGTGCAGTTCGACGTAGGCGTCCTGCATCGCTTGGGTGATCCAGGTGCCATCGGCGTACTCGCGCGGCGCGGCGCAGGCGCTGATGACCGCGGCAAAATCCCGATCGAAGGTCACTTGATAGCGTTGTTGGCGCAGCAGTTTATTCAGGCTGCGGGAGACATGCAGTTCGTCGGGAAACAGCACCGTGCGCGGATCCGGTGACCACCAGAGAATCGGTTGGCCTTCCGAGAACCACGGAAAGCAGCCATGGCGATACGCCTGAATCAGACGGTCGGCGGACAGATCGCCGCCCGCGGCCAGCAGTCCGTTGGGGTCGCGCATGGCTTTTTCCAGCGGCGGAAAAGTCAGGGTATTGCGTTGTAACCAAGTCAGCATGGCATCCGGGCTTGCAGAAGGGGAGGGCGGTGGCGGGCGATAAACCCGCCAGATAGAAGGTTAACCGTCAAACGCCGGGAATGTCATCGAGATACTTCTCGGCATCCAGCGCAGCCATGCAACCGGCTCCGGCAGAGGTCACTGCCTGGCGGTAAACGTGGTCGGCCACGTCGCCGGCGGCGAATACACCCTGGATGGCGGTGGCGGTGGCGTCGCCTTCGCTGCCGCCCTTGACCAGCAGGTAGCCGTTGCGCATCTGCAGCTGGCCCTGGAACAGGTCGGTGTTGGGTTTGTGGCCGATGGCGATGAACACGCCGGCCAGCGACAGTTCAGCGGTTTCGCCGGTATGGCTGTGACGCAGGCGGGCGCCGGTCACGCCGCTGGCGTCACCGAGTATTTCGTCCAGGTTCTGGTTCCAGTGCAGGCGGATATTGCCGTTGGCGGCTTTTTCGAAGAGCTTGTCCTGCAGGATCTTCTCCGAACGCAGTTTGTCGCGACGGTGAATCAGATGAACCTCCTTGGCGATGTTCGACAGGTACAGGGCTTCTTCCACCGCGGTGTTGCCGCCGCCGACCACTGCGACCACCTGGTTGCGATAGAAGAAACCATCGCAGGTGGCGCAGGCCGAAACCCCTTTGCCGGCAAAGGCTTCTTCCGATGGCAGCCCCAGGTATTGGGCCGAAGCGCCGGTGGCGATAATCAGCGCATCGCAGGTGTAGGTGCCGCTGTCGCCGATGAGCTCGAACGGGCGCTGTTGCAACTTGGCGGTATGGATGTGGTCGTAAACGATCTCGGTGTCGAAGCGTTCGGCGTGTTTCTGCATGCGTTCCATCAGCACCGGGCCAGTCAGGCCTTCGACGTCGCCGGGCCAGTTGTCGACTTCGACGGTAGTGGTCAGCTGGCCACCGGCCTGTATGCCGGTAATGACAACGGGTTTGAGGTTGGCGCGAGCGGCATAAACGGCTGCGCTGTAACCGGCAGGGCCGGAACCCAGAATGATCAGGCGGGAATGCTTCGCTTCACTCATAAAAACACCTCATAAGCCTTTGTCACAAAAGAGAATGCATGCTCAAATTGGACTGCGCGTATTGTGCTGTTGGCTATGCTGGAGCCAAGGGTCTCAAGCATGGCATTGGGCGAACAAACCCGTACAATGCCCGCTTGTAACAGTGTTTGTATCAAAAAAGCGCTGCGTGCCGTATTTCGAAAAGCCGGGGCACAGTGTTAAAAGTAGTCCCGGTTGGGACTGTTAACTTTTTTACCTGCCTGGATTGGGCAGTTTTTATAGTCATTCAACAGATGGACGCGCCAAGGGCGCAGGAAAAGAAGCGTTTTGAAGAAATCCACCGCAGCACCTAAAACAGTCGTTCCGCTCTGGCGCCAGCAATTGCACTACCGGCTCAAGGAAGGTGCATTGATCGCCATCGGCGCCTTGTGCCTGTTCCTGATGATGGCCTTGTTGACCTATGGCAAGGACGATCCGGGCTGGAGCCATAACAGCAAGATCGACGATGTACAGAACTTCGGCGGGCCTGCCGGTTCTTACAGCGCCGACATCCTGTTCATGGTCCTGGGTTACTTCGCCTACATTTTCCCGCTATTGCTGGCGATCAAGGCCTATCAGATCTTCCGTCAGCGCCACGAGCCATGGCAGTGGAGCGGCTGGCTGTTTTCCTGGCGCCTGATCGGCCTGGTGTTTCTGGTGCTGTCGGGCGCGGCGCTGGCCCATATCCATTTCCATGCGGCGACCGGTCTGCCGGCCGGCGCCGGCGGCGCTTTGGGTGAAAGCCTCGGCGACCTGGCGAAGAATGCGCTGAACATTCAGGGCAGCACGCTGTTGTTCATTGCGCTGTTCCTGTTCGGCCTGACGGTATTCACCGATCTGTCGTGGTTCAAGGTGATGGACGTCACCGGCAAGATCACCCTCGATTTGTTCGAATTGTTTCAGGGCGCGGCCAATCGCTGGTGGGCAGCCCGTACCGAACGCAAGCAACTGGTCGCCCAGCTGCGTGAGGTCGACGATCGCGTGCATGACGTGGTTGCGCCGACGGTCACCGATAAACGTGAGCAGGCCAAAGTCAAGGAGCGCCTGATCGAGCGCGAGCAGGCCCTGAGCAAGCACATGTCCGAGCGTGAAAAGCAGGTGCCGCCGGTGATTGCTCCCGCACCGCCGAAGCCGGCCGCTCCGAGCAAGCGCGTGGAAAAAGAGAAACAGGCGCCGTTGTTCGTCGACAGCGCCGTGGAAGGCACCTTGCCGCCGATTTCGATTCTCGACCCGGCGGAAAAGAAACAACTCAATTATTCGCCTGAATCCCTGGCGGCCGTCGGCCACTTGCTGGAGATCAAGCTCAAGGAATTCGGCGTCGAAGTCTCGGTGGATTCGATTCACCCGGGTCCGGTCATTACCCGTTACGAAATCCAGCCTGCCGCCGGGGTGAAAGTCAGCCGTATCGCCAACCTGGCGAAAGACCTGGCCCGTTCCCTGGCCGTGACCAGCGTGCGCGTGGTGGAAGTGATTCCGGGCAAGACCACGGTCGGTATCGAGATCCCTAACGAAGACCGGCAGATCGTGCGGTTCTCCGAGGTCTTGTCGACCCCCGAGTACGATAACTTCAAGTCTCCGGTCACCTTGGCCCTGGGTCACGACATCGGCGGCAAACCGGTCATCACTGACCTGGCGAAAATGCCCCACTTGCTGGTGGCCGGTACGACCGGTTCCGGTAAGTCGGTGGGTGTGAACGCGATGATCCTGTCGATTCTGTTCAAGTCTGGCCCAGAAGACGCCAAGCTGATCATGATCGACCCGAAAATGCTTGAGCTGTCGATCTACGAAGGCATCCCGCACTTGCTGTGCCCTGTGGTCACCGACATGAAGGACGCCGCCAACGCCTTGCGCTGGAGCGTCGCCGAGATGGAACGGCGCTACAAACTGATGGCGAAGATGGGCGTGCGTAACCTGTCGGGCTTCAATGCCAAGGTCAAGGAAGCCCAGGACGCCGGCGAGCCGTTGAGCGATCCGCTGTACAAGCGCGAAAGCATCCACGATGAGGCACCGCTGCTGCAGAAGCTGCCGACCATCGTCGTGGTGGTCGACGAATTCGCCGACATGATGATGATCGTCGGCAAGAAGGTTGAAGAGCTGATCGCGCGTATCGCGCAGAAGGCGCGTGCGGCGGGTATCCACTTGATCCTCGCGACCCAGCGTCCGTCGGTGGATGTGATCACCGGTCTGATCAAGGCGAACATCCCGACCCGTATGGCGTTCCAGGTATCGAGCAAGATCGATTCGCGGACCATCATCGACCAGGGCGGCGCCGAACAACTGCTGGGCCACGGTGATATGTTGTACATGCCGCCGGGCACCAGCCTGCCGATTCGTGTTCACGGCGCATTCGTGTCCGATGACGAGGTGCACCGGGTGGTTGAAGCCTGGAAACTGCGCGGCGCGCCGGAATACAACGATGACATCCTGGCCGGTGTCGAAGAAGCCGGTAGCGGCTTTGAAAACGGCGGCGGTGGTGGTGACGATGATGCCGAAACCGATGCGCTCTACGACGAAGCGGTGCAGTTCGTCCTGGAAAGCCGCCGTGCGTCCATCTCCGCGGTTCAGCGCAAGCTGAAAATCGGCTACAACCGCGCGGCGCGCATGATCGAAGCCATGGAAATGGCCGGGGTCGTGACGTCCATGAACACCAACGGCTCGCGTGAAGTCCTGGCCCCTGGCCCGGTGCGCGACTGATCCGGTATTGAAAGGGGCGGCGTCTTGAGACGCCGCCCGCACTCCCACGAATGTTTATGAGGACTCCCATGCGTCTTATCCGCATGCTGTTGCTGCCGGTACTGGCTCTGACCACGCTCTCGGCCCACGCCGACGACAAGGACGTGGCGCGTCTGACTCAACTGCTGGAAAAATCCCAGACCCTGACCGCGCGCTTCTCCCAGCTGACCCTCGATGGCAGCGGCACCCAGTTACAAGAAACTGCAGGTGAAATGTCCTTGCAGCGCCCGGGCCTGTTCTACTGGCACACCAACGCGCCGGCCGAGCAAACCATGGTCTCGGACGGTAAGAAAGTGACCCTGTGGGACCCGGATCTGGAACAGGCCACCATCAAGACTCTTGATCAGCGTCTGACCCAGACCCCGGCGTTGTTGCTGTCCGGTGACGTGTCCAAGATCAGCCAGAGCTTTGACATCAGCGCCAAGGAAGCCGGCGGCGTGATCGACTTCACCCTGAAGCCGAAAACCAAGGACACCTTGTTCGACAGCCTGCGCCTGTCGTTCCGCAATGGTCTGGTCAATGATATGCAGATGATCGACAGCGTCGGCCAGCGCACCAACATCCTGTTCACCGGCGTGAAGGCCAACGAGCCGATCCCGGCCTCCAAGTTCAAGTTCGACATCCCCAAGGGTGCCGATGTGATCCAGGAGTAAACCTGTAGAAGCGGGCTTGTGTGGCGAGGGGGCTGCTCTTGTCACAGGGTGTTCGCCAAACTTGAGAATTGACTCGAGGTTTTAAAAGTACGTGATGGACCTGTTTCGCAGTGCCCCGATTGCTCAGCCCTTGGCCGCCCGTTTGCGTGCGGCCAATCTGGACGAGTACGTCGGTCAGGAACACGTGCTCGCTCGCGGCAAACCTTTGCGCGAAGCCCTGGAGCAGGGTGCCCTGCACTCGATGATTTTCTGGGGGCCACCGGGCGTGGGTAAAACCACCCTGGCGCGGCTGCTGGCGGAAGTCTCGGATGCGCACTTCGAAACGGTTTCGGCGGTGCTGGCCGGGGTCAAAGAGATTCGTCAGGCGGTGGAAGTCGCCAAGCAGCAGGCCGGGCAGTACGGTAAACGCACCATCCTGTTCGTCGACGAAGTGCATCGCTTCAACAAGTCCCAGCAGGATGCGTTCCTGCCATACGTTGAAGACGGCACGCTGATTTTCATCGGCGCGACCACGGAAAACCCCTCGTTCGAACTCAACAACGCGCTGCTGTCCCGGGCGCGTGTCTATGTGCTCAAAAGCCTCGACGAAGCCGCCCTGCGCAAGCTGGTGCATCGCGCGCTGACCGAAGAGCGTGGGCTGGGCAAGCGGCAACTGACCCTCAGCGACGAGGGCTTCCAGATGCTGCTGTCCGCCGCCGATGGCGATGGCCGGCGTCTGCTCAACCTGTTGGAAAATGCCTCGGACCTGGCCGAAGACCACAGCGAAATCGGCATCGACCTGCTGCAAAGCCTGCTCGGCGACACCCGGCGGCGTTTCGACAAGGGCGGCGAAGCCTTCTACGACCAGATATCCGCGCTGCATAAATCGGTACGCGGTTCCAACCCTGATGGCGCGCTGTACTGGTTCGCGCGAATGATCGACGGCGGCTGCGACCCGCTGTACCTGGCCCGACGCGTGGTGCGCATGGCCAGCGAAGACATCGGCAACGCCGACCCCCGCGCCCTGAGCCTGTGCCTGGCGGCGTGGGAAGTGCAGGAGCGCCTCGGCAGCCCCGAAGGCGAATTGGCGGTGGCCCAGGCCATTACCTATCTGGCTTGCGCGCCAAAAAGCAACGCGGTGTACATGGGCTTCAAGGCCGCGATGCGCAGCGCTACCGAACACGGTTCGCTGGAGGTGCCGCTGCACCTGCGCAATGCGCCGACCAAGTTGATGAAGCAATTGGGCTATGGCGATGAGTATCGTTACGCCCACGATGAACCGGATGCCTACGCCGCTGGCGAAGATTACTTCCCGGACGAGTTGGAGCCTCAACGGTTCTATCAACCCGTGCCCCGCGGCCTGGAGCTGAAGATCGGCGAAAAGCTCAACCACCTCGCGCAGCTTGACCGTCTAAGCCCCCGACAGCGGAGAAAATAGTGATTCCCTTGATTGTTGCGGTTTCTGTCGGTGGTGTCGCCGGCACGCTGTTGCGCTTCGCCACCGGTAACTGGATCAACGCGAATTGGCCGCGGCACTTCTATACCGCGACGCTGGCCGTTAATATCGTGGGCTGTTTGCTGATCGGCGTTCTATACGGCCTGTTTTTGATTCGCCCGGAGGTATCGTTTGCGGTACGCGCCGGGTTGATCGTTGGCTTCCTCGGGGGGCTGACGACTTTTTCATCCTTTTCACTGGATACGGTGCGCCTGCTGGAAACCGGGCAAGTGCCGCTGGCCTTGGGCTATGCGGCCATCAGCGTATTCGGCGGGCTGCTCGCCACCTGGGCTGGCCTGTCCTTGACCAAACTTTGATAACGAGAAACCGACATGCTCGATTCCAAACTGTTACGTAGCAACCTTCAGGACGTAGCGGGCCGCCTGGCATCCCGTGGCTTTGCCCTGGATGTTGCGCGCATCGAAGCGCTGGAAGAACAGCGCAAGACCGTCCAGACCCGCACCGAAGCTCTGCAGGCTGAACGTAACGCGCGCTCCAAATCCATCGGCCAGGCCAAGCAGCGCGGCGAAGACATCGCGCCGCTGATGGCGGATGTCGAGCGCATGGCGGGCGAGTTGAGCGCCGGTAAAGTCGAGCTGGACGCGATCCAGACCGAGCTGGATTCGATCCTGCTGGGCATTCCGAACCTGCCGCACGAATCGGTGCCGGTCGGCGATGATGAAGAAGGTAACGTTGAAGTGCGCCGTTGGGGCACGCCGAAGGCGTTCGACTTCCCGGTTCAGGACCACGTGGCCCTGGGTGAGAAGTTCGGCTGGCTGGATTTCGAAACCGCCGCCAAACTGTCCGGCGCCCGTTTCGCCCTGCTGCGCGGCCCGATTGCTCGCCTGCACCGTGCACTGGCGCAGTTCATGATCAACCTGCACATCAACGAACACGGTTACGAAGAAGCTTACACGCCTTATCTGGTACAAGCGCCGGCCCTGCAGGGCACCGGTCAGTTGCCGAAATTCGAAGAAGACCTGTTCAAGATCAGCCGCGACGGCGAAGCCGATCTGTACCTGATTCCGACCGCTGAGGTGTCGCTGACCAACATTGTGGCTGGCGAAATCGTCGATTCGAAACTGCTGCCGATCAAGTTCGTGGCACACACGCCGTGCTTCCGCAGCGAGGCTGGCGCGTCGGGTCGCGACACTCGCGGGATGATCCGTCAGCACCAGTTCGACAAGGTCGAGATGGTCCAGATCGTTGAGCCGTCGACCTCGATGCAAGCGCTGGAAAACCTGACCGCCAACGCCGAGAAAGTCCTGCAACTGCTGGAGCTGCCATACCGCACCCTGGCGCTGTGCACCGGCGACATGGGCTTCAGCGCGGTCAAGACCTACGACCTGGAAGTGTGGATTCCGAGCCAGGACAAGTATCGCGAGATTTCGTCGTGCTCCAACTGTGGCGACTTCCAGGCCCGCCGTATGCAAGCGCGTTTCCGCAACCCGGAAACAGGCAAGCCTGAGCTGGTGCACACCCTGAACGGTTCCGGCCTGGCGGTCGGTCGTACCCTGGTGGCGGTACTCGAGAACTATCAGCAGGCCGACGGTTCGATCCGTGTCCCTGAAGTGCTCAAGCCGTACATGGGTGGCCTTGAGGTCATCGGCTAAATGGACTATCTGCCGCTGTTCCATAACCTTCGCGGCAGTCGTGTGTTGGTCGTCGGCGGGGGGGAGATTGCCTTGCGCAAATCCCGCCTGCTGGCCGAAGCCGGTGCGCTGCTGCGTGTGGTCGCGCCTGAAATCGAACCGCAGTTGCGTGAGCTGGTAGCTGGCAGCGGCGGCGAGTGCCTGGTGCGTGGCTACGTCGAGGCGGATCTGGACGGTTGCGGGCTGATCATCGCCGCCACCGACGATGAACCGCTGAACGCGCAAGTCTCCGCCGATGCACATCGGCGTTGCGTGCCGGTCAACGTGGTGGACGCGCCGGCCCTGTGCAGCGTGATCTTCCCGGCGATCGTCGACCGTTCGCCGCTGATCATTGCCGTGTCCAGTGGCGGTGATGCACCGGTGCTGGCGCGGTTGATTCGCGCCAAGCTGGAAACCTGGATTCCTTCCACTTACGGTCAACTGGCCGGTCTGGCGGCGCGTTTCCGCAACCAGGTCAAAGGCCTGTTTCCGGATGTGCAGCAGCGTCGGGCGTTCTGGGAGGATGTGTTCCAGGGACCGATTGCCGACCGACAACTGGCCGGGCAGGGCGCCGAGGCCGAGCGCTTGATGCTGGCGAAAATCAATGGCGAGGCGCCTGTCGCCACCGGCGAGGTTTATCTGGTGGGCGCCGGGCCGGGTGATCCCGACCTGTTGACCTTCCGTGCCTTGCGCCTGATGCAGCAAGCCGACGTGGTGCTGTATGACCGTCTGGTGGCGCCGGCGATTCTGGATTTGTGCCGTCGTGATGCCGAGCGGGTCTACGTCGGCAAGCGCCGCGCCGATCACGCCGTGCCTCAGGAACAGATCAACCAGCATCTGGTGGATCTGGCCAAGTCCGGCAAGCGCGTGGTGCGCTTGAAGGGTGGCGATCCGTTCATTTTCGGGCGTGGCGGCGAAGAGATCGAAGAACTGGCGGCCCATGGCATCCCGTTCCAGGTCGTGCCGGGCATTACCGCTGCCAGCGGTTGCGCGGCGTATGCCGGGATTCCGCTGACTCACCGCGATTACGCGCAGTCAGTGCGGTTTGTCACCGGGCACCTCAAGGACGGTTCCACCGATTTGCCGTGGGCCGACCTGGTCGCGCCGGCGCAAACCCTGGTGTTTTACATGGGGCTGGTGGGCTTGCCGATCATCTGCGAGCAGTTGATCAAGCACGGTCGCGCGGCTGATACCCCGGCGGCGTTGATCCAGCAGGGCACCACGGTCAATCAGCGGGTATTTACCGGCACCCTGGCCGACCTGCCACGGCTGGTGGCGGAGCATGAAGTGCATGCGCCAACACTGGTGATCGTTGGGGAAGTGGTGCAACTGCGCGAGAAACTGGCGTGGTTCGAAGGGGCTCAGGCGCAGGTCTGACCTGTGGCGAGGGGGCTTGCCCCCGTTGTGATCGTTCCCACGCAGAGCGTGGGAACGATTAACATCAGGCCTTGCGCCAAACCCCTTTCCCGCTCAACCGCCCCCGATCATGGGCCGCGGTAAAATCCTGCGCCGGCCCTTTCGGCACAATCCCGGTCGGATTGATGGTCTTGTGGCTGCCATAGTAGTGGTTCTTGATGTGGGTGAAATCCACCGTCTCGGCAATCCCGGGCCACTGATAAATCTCCCGTAGCCAGTTCGACAGGTTCGGATAATCGGCAATCCGCCGCAGATTGCATTTGAAGTGGCCGTGATACACCGCATCAAAACGAATCAGCGTGGTGAACAGGCGAATATCCGCTTCGGTCAGGTATTCACCCGTCAGGTAACGGTTCGCGCCCAGCAGTTGCTCCAGCCGATCCAGCTCGGCAAACAACTCATCGAACGCCTCTTCATAAGCCTGCTGCGAGGTGGCAAACCCGGCGCGATAGACGCCGTTGTTCACTGCTGGATAAATCCGCTCGTTCAGGGCGTCGATTTCGCTGCGCAGCGGTGCCGGGTAGAAATCCAGGTCATTGCCGGTCAAGTCATCGAACGCACTGTTGAACATGCGGATGATCTCCGCCGATTCATTGCTGACGATGCGGTTGGTCTGTTTATCCCACAACACCGGCACGGTGACGCGGCCGGTGTAGTCGGCGGTATCGGCGGTGTAGCGCTGGTGCATGAAATTGAAATGATCGAGCTTGTCGCCGGTCGATCCGAGGTTTTTATCGAAGGTCCAGCCGTTTTCCAGCATCAACCAGCTGACCACCGACACGTCGATCAGGCTTTCAAGGCCTTTGAGTTTGCGCAGGATCAGCGTGCGGTGGGCCCACGGGCAGGCGAGGGACACATAGAGGTGATAGCGACCGGCCTCGGCGGCAAAACCACCGACGCCGCTCGGGCCTGGCTTGCCATCGGCGGTCAGCCAGTTGCGACGCTGCGCCTGTTCACGCTGGAACGCGCCATCCTTGCTGCTTTGGTACCACTGATCCTGCCAGCGACCTTCGACTAACAAACCCATGTGCCTGACTCCTCAACCTATAAGCGTTGGAGAGGAGTCTATGCGCATAGGTTCGAACAAAAAGCGCAAAGGTTGGGCTGTTATGATCGATTAAATCGATCGGTCCCGGGCGTCCCAATATTGCTGGGCGGTTTCGAAGGCTTGTTCGCGGGGCTGGCCGAGGCCGCGCAAGGCCAGGGCCATGGTCGAGATCAGCGCCATTTGCGGGTAGCTGTCGACCACGTCGCCACGCCATACGGCTTTCAAGTGCTCCGGGTCCAGGCTCGCCGGTTTGACGTGGCGCTGGCTCGACAGCTGCGGCCATTCTTCATCCCAGCTTTCGCCGCCGGTGGTGCCATACAGGTGACTGTCGGCGTCCGGGTTGATCTCAATCTCGCCGCCATCGCCCTTGACGACGATTGCCATGTCCCCGAGCAGACCGCTGGCATCGCGATGCACCGCCTGGTAGCCGGGGTGGAAAATGCTTTGCAGGCCACAACGGGCGCCCAGTGGGTTGAGAATCCGCGCCAGGGAATGGATCGGCGAGCGCAGGCCCAGAGTGTTGCGCAGGTCGATCATTCGCTGAAGCTGGGGGGCCCAGTCCACCAATGGCATGAACGCCAGACCGCCCTGATCGAGGGCCGCACCGACCTGCTGCCAGTTGCGGCACAACGGTATGTTCAGCGTCTCGAGCAGTTGCTCGCTGTACAGCCGCCCCGCCGTGTGCGCGCCACCGCCGTGCATGAAGATGCGCACGCCGTTCTGCGCCAGGCACTTGGCCGCCAGCAGATACCACGGCAAATGCCGCTTCTTGCCTGCGTACGTCGGCCAGTCCAGATCGACCGCCAGCGCCGGTGGGTTCAGGCGTTCACGCAAGGCTTCGGTGAACCCGGCCATTTCCTCGGCGCTCTCTTCCTTGTGCCGCAACAGCATCAGGAACGCGCCGAGCTGGGTGTCCTCGACCTTGTCGTCGAGCACCATGCCCATGGCTTGGCGGGCTTCTTCGCGGGTCAGATCGCGGGCGCCGCGTTTGCCTTTGCCAAGGATCCGCACGAATTGGGCGAACGGGTGCTCGGCGGGCGTTTCGAGGGTCAGCGCTGGATAGTCGGTCATAAGCAATTCGTCGGTTTGGGCAGGCCCGCCAGTTTTGCGGCGAGTTTGGCAGGGGTGCCTTTGAACAGTCGGTTCAGGTGCAGGCTGTTGCCCTTGTCGGGGCCGAGCTTCAATGCGGTGTACTTGATCAGCGGGCGGGTGGCCGGGGACAACTGGAATTCGTCGTAGAAACTGCGCAGCAGTTCGAGGATTTCCCAATGTTCCGGGCTCAACTCGATGTCTTCGGCGGCGGCGAGGGCGGTGGCCACCTCGGTAGACCAGTCGCTCAGTTCCACCAGGAAGCCGTCCTTGTCCAGTTCAATGGCGCGGGCGCCAACGGTCAGGGATTTCATAGCCAACTGTTGACCTTGTCATAGTGAATCGACAGTTCGACGAAGGCCGGGTAGTCAATGGCACTGGCCCAGTCCGGAACTTGCAGAGCCCGGGCCTGCGCGTCTTCGGCCAGTACGAACAGTTTCAGGTTGCGAGCATGCAAAGAGCTGAATGGCGCGGTGCCTGGCTGCAGGGCATAGGTCGCATCGCCACTCAGCAGCAGCGCATCGTTGGGGCCGATCACGCGCAGGCAACTGCCCAGGCGCTCGTCGCCGAAAGGGGAATGAGACAACACATGCAAAGTCGACATCAGAGGGTGATCACCTGGTCGTAACGGTCAATAAGGGCGGTGATGTCCTGGGCGCTCAGTACCCGGGCTTCTTCAAGCGACAGACCTTTGGGGTCCAGGCCTCGGGCCGCTACGCTTTCAGCGCACACGAACAGGTCTTCGACGCCAAACATCGGCAAGGCTTGCAGGTTGGCGCTCAGGTCTTTCTGCTGCAATGCCTTGGCGTCCTGTTTCGCGGCGAGTTGGAACACGCCGTCATCAAGAAACAGCAGCCCGATCGGCAGATCGAAGGCGCCGCCGGCCAATACAATGTCCAGCGCTTCCCGCGCATTCGGCCCGGACCACGGCGCCTGACGGCTGATAATCAGCAAGGATTTAGCCATCTCACGCACCTCCGAAACAGATCAGACGGTCAGCGTCCTGCACCGCGTCATGCAACTGGCCAAGGCCGGACAATTCCCACGGCGCGCCCACGGCGACCGCTTCACGCTGATAGCGCTGGGCTTCTTCCTCGTTCAGCACGCCACGACGCAGGGCGGCGGCGATGCAGACCACGCCATCGAGTTGATGCTCGCTGACAAAGGTGCGCCATTGCTTGGGCAAGTCCTGCTCATCCTGAGGCGTGACCACACTGCCGGACGCGTTGTAGACGCCATCCTGATAGAAAAACAGCCGGACAATCTCATGCCCGCCGGCCAGCGCGGCCTGGGCGAACAGCAAGGCACGGCGCGAGGAGGGCGCATGGGCGGCGGAAAACAGCGCAATGGCGAATTTCATGACGGACTCGATCAGCAAAACTGCGGCCATGATAAAGCTTTATCGGCAGGGCGGCGAAGGGCGTTTACTCGCAGACCGAGTCGCTGCCATCGCGAGGATTATTTGGTCAGCCCGTACAACTCGCAATACTCAAGCCAGTCCATGCCGGCCATCTTTGCAACTTCCTTGTGCACTTCCATGCGTTGGGCCTGATATTCCTCGGGCGTGGCGGTGGTCAGTTGCAGTGTCAGCTCCCAGGCAAACAAACCCAGGCGCTCGGCCTCGGCTTCGAACGCTTCATGCAAGCGTTCGTCGCGGTACTGCGCCACTGTCTCGCCTTTGGCCTGGGCCAAGAGTGGGTTGAGGTTGTCCAGTTCGAGGCGCAGCTCAGGGCGTTCATCGAGAAATTTTCTCAGCGCCTGTTCGTGTTGCTGTTCGGTTGCCGCCATGGTCACTCCTTGAGGGGATTACGAAGACTGCTTTTTACTCGCCTTGGCAGCCGCGGCCAGACACTCAAGGGCAAACTGCTCGGTGTAGGTCATCTGGATTGGCGTGGTTTCGCCTTTGACGGTTCTTTCGCCGTCGAGAATGTAACGAATCCGCTTGTCGGTGACGCCAATTCGCTTGGCGATCCAGGCCGGCGTCTGGCCGATCTGGCTGATCAGCTTGTCGGCGTAGTCGGTGGAGGGTTTGTAGAACTCGGCGTTGGGTGTCATGGCTTTCCTGAAAAGTGGGCGATGCGAGGCTATCGGCGCGACAGGGTGCGCGAATCGTTGCGCGGTGTCGCGGTATAAATGAAGTAAAGCAGAACGATACGCCGCGCCGCGGTGGTACAGTCCGCTTTTTCCTGATGAGCGAACGCAATGCGAATTCTGATGGTGGCGCTGGCCGCAACCTTGCTGGCGGGCTGCGCCGGATCGGCGATGAACGATGCCCGCAGCAAAACCCCGTACAAAACCCTGACCTCGGACAAACCGGAAAAAGTCGTCGCCCAGTGCGTGCAGTTTGCCTGGCAGGACGAGGCGGTGTTCGGCGTCGATGCCGGTGCGTATTTGCAGCCGGGCAAGAAGGGCGGCTCGACGGTCTACACCCGTTCGGCCGAATCTTTCGTGGACGTGACCAGCGATGCTTCAGGCACGGCCTTGAGCTACTACGCCCAGCATGATGATTTTGTTGCCAAGCGTCGTTTGGCGGCGTTGGCGACCTGCCTGTAAGAGGTTTATGAGGCAGTCCCCCTGTGGGAGCGAGCAGGCTCGCTCCCACAACGTTTGCGTTTTAATCAATCAAACGCTTCTGGAAAAAGAAACGCTTATGGCCTGGCGGATAATCGGCAATCTGCCCCAGTTCGCTGAAGCCGTGTTTTTTGTAGAACTCCGGCGCCTGGAAGTCGAAGGTGTCCAGCCAGATCCCGATGCACTCTTTCTCCCGCGCCAGGTCTTCGGCCATCTGCATCAGCTTCGAGCCCAGCCCTTGGCCCCGTGCCTGGTCCGGCACCGACAACAACTCAATGAAAAACCATTGGTAAAACACCCGGCCATAAAGCCCGCCGAGAATCTCGTCGTTGTCATCGCGCACCAGCAAGGCAATCTGCTCTGACACCGTGGGCCCGGCCTTTGAGGCGTTGTAGGCGCGCAGCGGTGTGAGGATTGCTTCGCGCTCTTCCTGAGTGGCGTTTGTCGACAGTTCAATTCGCAGGGTCATGGGCTACATCCATATGGCAAAGAGGGAGCCTATCGCGATCGCAGTTTGTTTGGAACTCCCGGGTGCGCCGGGAGGTCTAGCCTCAATAATGTCATTCGCAATGCACCCATGAGGACCGCCCGTGGATATCTTTGAAGCCTTGCGCGAAAGCCATGATCGCCAGCGTAGCTATGCCGTCGCCCTGATCAAGACCCACGGCGACACCCCAGAACGGCTAGAGGCTTACAAACAGCTCAAAGCCGAACTGCACGCCCACGCAACGGCCGAAGAACGCCATTTCTACATCCCGTTGATGGCATTCGACAATGGCATGGACCTGAGTCGCCACGCCATTTCCGAACACCATGAAATGGACGAAATGATGGAGGAACTGGACGAGACTGAGATGTCCAGCGCCGCTTGGCTGATCACTGCCAAAAAGCTCTCGGAAAAGGTCCATCACCACCTGAAAGAGGAAGAGCAGAAGTTCTTTCAAATGGCCGGCAAACTGCTCGACAACAAGCAAAAGGAATCACTCGCCGGGCAGTACCAGAAAGAATATAAGGCGCAGTTGCCCTGACCTGAAGCACGCAATCATTTGTTGCTTTGGCGTGTAGGCCAATTGGATTTCAAGTAACACCGACCCTCTGAATCCGTTCTGAAGGATTGGACAGAGCGTTAGAAAAAAAGAAGCCCGGCAACCATGCCGGGCTTTTCTGTTTTCGCCTAACATGGACGTCTTCTGACGAAAATAGGGATGGATTGTCATGTCGAACACAGCCGAGCGGGTCAACATCATCGAGTCTCAGGTGTTGTCCCACAACTGGTATCTGCTGAAGAAAATCACGTTCGATTACCTGCGCAACAACGGCGACTGGCAGCGCCAGAGCCGCGAGGTCTACGACCGTGGCAACGGCGCGGCGATTCTGCTGTTCAACCGCGAGAAGAAAACCGTCGTGCTGACTCGCCAGTTCCGGTTGCCGGTGTTCGTCAACGGCCATGATGGTTTGTTGATTGAAGTGGCGGCGGGGCTGCTGGA
Organism: Pseudomonas sp. GW821-FHT01E10; assembly: GCF_059422365.1. Lineage (NCBI taxonomy): Bacteria > Pseudomonadati > Pseudomonadota > Gammaproteobacteria > Pseudomonadales > Pseudomonadaceae > Pseudomonas > Pseudomonas sp. GW821-FHT01E10. The sequence continues at coordinate 127,531 of NZ_JBWKWT010000011.1, read as the reverse complement.
AGGCGCTGCGCCTGAAGAGCGCATTCGCGCTGAAGCTGAGGAAGAAACCGGCTATCGCGTCCACCATGTGCAGAAGGTGTTCGAGTCCTACATGAGCCCCGGTTCGGTCACGGAGAAACTGCATTTCTTTATTGCCGAGTACGACGCCTCTTCGAAAGTCAGCGAGGGCGGTGGGCTGGAAGACGAAACCGAAGAACTGGAAGTGCTGGAGTGGAAATTCGACGACGCCCTTGAGGCGTTTTATCGCGGGGAGATCTGCGATGCCAAGACCATCATGCTGCTGCAGTATGCGGCGATGAAGGACATTTTCGGACCGGTCTGAGTCGGCGGGGTGTGCCTGGATCGAGAGAGCGTTCAGGCACAATGGTCGAGCGTTTCGGCACAGTAATCAGCCTTTGCTCTCTCTAGACTCGTGCTTCACGCCAAGACACCGATGAGGTCACGATGAACATCCGAATTATCCTATCCGCATTGTCCATGGGGGTCGTCCTCACAGGGCACGCAGCCGACTTCTCGCTGACAAGCCAGGATATCGCTGAAAATCACCCGCTGACCAGTCGCGAGGTGTTCCAGGGCTTCGGTTGCGAAGGGGGAAATACGTCTCCGCAACTGTCCTGGTCCAACGCCCCGGCGGAGACTAAAAGTTACGCGATCACGGTCTACGATCCTGATGCGCCGACCGGCAGCGGCTGGTGGCATTGGACAGTGGTCAACTTACCGGCTTCAACCAAAAGTCTGCCAAGCGGGGTCGGTTCGAACCTGCCTGCCGGAGCCGTACAAGGACGAACCGATTATGGCCAACCGGGATTTGGCGGAGCGTGCCCTCCTGTGGGGGATAAGCCCCATCGCTATCAATTCACTGTATGGGCGTTGAAAGTCGACAAGTTGCCACTCGACAGCCAGGCCAGCGGAGCCTTGGTAGGCTATATGCTCAATGCCAACGCCTTGGCCAAAGCGACCATCACTTCAACTTACGGACGTTAAGAACGATGCGCCCTTGTGACGGCATCCAGCACCGGGAAAACATTATCGATGCGTGTGTCATCCGGGCGCGGCAGCCTCATACCTTGCAACGGGTGCCGATCTTCGCGACTGCCTTGTGTCGAGTGCGACAGGGGGAAAAACTGTTGCAATGGGATGACCGGGAGATGCGCGCAGGGCCGCAACATCTGATTCTGTTGCCGGCCGGGCGTGAGCTTGGTATCTCGAACTTCCCCGGTCTTCACGGTCACTACATCGCCGATGTCGTGACCTTTCCCGGTTCGACACTGCGCAACTTCAGCAGCCGATATGGCCGGCAGATCATGAATGGTCACCGTGCCCCGAAGACAGATCTGTGTGTTCCTCTGGACAGGCACACGACGCAGGCATGGGATCAATTACTGGCCGCCATCAATGCCAACGCGCCGGATGCATTACGCACCCACTATGGGGAAGCGGTTCTGCTCAGCCTGGGCCTCAATGGCCAGGCCGGACCGCTGCTGATGGATCGCAATGATCCACTGTGCGAGCGTGTGCAGCAGTTGCTGATGGGCAGCCCTGAGAGCGACTGGACGGTTGCGAGCGTCGCTCAACACCTGAATCTCGGTGAGTCGACTTTGCGTCGCCAACTGGCCAATGAGGGGAGCAGCTTCAGGAATATTCTGGAAAGCGTTCGACTGGCGACCGCGTTGCAATGGTTGCAAACCACTTCCCGGCCCATCGGTGAAATTGCCGGTGCCAGCGGCTACGCCTCGGCCTCACGTTTTGCCGTGCGCTTTCGCTCACATTACGGTCTGTCGCCACGGGAATTGCGCGCGGCGATTTAGGTATTCCTGTGGCCTGTAGGAGCGAGGCTTGCCCGCGAAGAATGCGCCGCGGTTTTTCAGGTATTACACGTCATCGTTCTTCGCGGGCAAGCCTCGCTCCTACAGGATTTTTGTCGCGGCCAAAAAACGGCCTTGATCAGGCCGTTTTTTTGCGGGCGTTGAACAATGGGATCACGGCATTTCCGGCAATTCCTGCGGCCGTAAATCAAACACCAGTACCTCGGCATCCACGCCATTGCTCAAGGTCAGCACCTGTTCTTTGCGAACCCGTACGCCGTCGCCTTCCTGCAGCTGCAGGCCGTTCAGCTCGACACTGCCCCGCGCCACATGCACATAGGCGTAGCGATCGGCAGCCAGTTCCAGCGTGGCGCTTTCCTTGCCGTCGATCAGGCCGGCATACACCCGCGCATCCTGCCGGACTTTCAACGAGCCCTTGGCCCCATCGGGGGAGATGATCAACTGCAAGCGGCCGCGTTTTTTCTGGGTGCTGAAATGCTCTTGCTGATAACGCGGTTTGGCGCCGCTGACGTCAGGCACGATCCAGATTTGCAGGAAGTGCACCGGGCGTGTCGATGAGTGGTTGTATTCACTGTGCGCCACGCCACTGCCGGCACTCATCAGTTGCACGTCGCCAGGGCGGATCACCGAACCGGTGCCCAGCGTGTCCTTGTGTTCCAGCGCGCCTTCGAGCACGTAGGAGAAAATCTCCATGTCGCGATGAGGGTGCTGTCCAAAGCCTTTGCCTGCGGCTACGCGGTCGTCGTTGATCACCAACAGGTCGGAAAAGCCCTGTTCCCGTGGGTTGCGGTAGTTGGCAAAGGAAAAGGTATGGAACGACTTCAACCAACCGTGATTGGCCGCACCGCGATCCGAAGCTTTGCGAAGGGTCAGCATGATGAAATCTCCTGTCAGGACGTGAATTCGTCCGAGTGAGGAGAAGGTTAATGTTTACCTTAAAGTGCAGTAAGTAGATGAAAATTGAAATACTGTCTCGCATAGGTTGACAGTTGTGTGAACGGGTTCATGTATGCTTGTTGTTACATGTGGCCATAATGTCGGGCGCCAGACCCGTGGGCGGCGCAATGGTATTGAACAGTTCTCTATTAGTGACCTTGAACCCATGAAAACCGTGGCAATGGTGTTGTTCCCAGACTTTCTCCTGCTCGACATGGCCGGCCCCATGGAAGTGTTTTCCATCGCCAATCGTTATCTGCAACCGGCGGACCGATACGAGCTGTTGACCATCGGCACCGTGCAGGGCGCATTGCGGGCCTCCAACGGCGTGAGCGTACTGGCGGATCTGCACATCGATCAGGCTAACGAGCACTATGACCTGTTGCTGGTGCCAGGCGGGCCGGGGGCCTACAACGAAAAGTATCCGCCGCTGCTCGACTGGCTTCGGGGAGCCATCAGCCGTGCTGACCGATACGGGTCGATCTGCACCGGCGCGTTCGTGCTCGGGCATGCCGGATTGCTGGACGGCTTTCGCGTGACCACTCACTGGCATTACACCGAACGACTGATCAAAGGCTTCCCCAAGGCTGTCGTCGAGACCGATCAGATTTTCGTGCAGGACCGCAACCTCATCACTTCCGGCGGTGTCACCGCCGGTATCGACCTGGCGCTGGCGGTGGTTGCCCAGGACCACGGCAAGAAAGTCGCCCAGGATGTGGCCAAAGTGCTGCTGGTGGTGATGAAGCGCCAAGGCGGGCAGGCGCAGTTCAGTCCGTTGATGGCCGCGGTGGGCCCCCAGGAAACGCCAGTCACCCGGGTTCAGAACCATGTGCTCGAACACCTCGACGAAGCGTTCGGTATCGAGCGTATGGCCAGTCTGGTGAACATGAGTGCGCGGCACTTCGCCAGGGTTTTCACCCGGGAAGTGAATATGACGCCGATGGAGTTTCTGCAAAGCGCGCGCATCGATCACGCCAGGAATCTGTTGGAAACCAGCGAGCTGCCGCTCAAGACCGTAGCCTATAAAAGTGGCTTCGGCAGCGTGCGGCACATGCGATTTCTTTTCAGTGAAAAGCTCGGCCTGACCCCCACCCAGTACCGCGAGCAGTTCAGTTAACGCGCTGTTGTCCGTCGTGCGCACCGCGATGACCGTGACGCTCCTCCCATGGCCGTTGTACCGTCAACCATGCCTGCCAAGATACCCGTGAACTCTTTTTTGGGAGGTGCGGAGCCTGGATGGGCGGGATCGATGGAGCTTGCAGTTCCTTGAGCCGAGCCAGGTTTTCAGCATATGAACGTGCATGAACAACCTCAGAGAGATAAACAGTGACACGGTGCTGCGGTTCGGGCCCTACGCATTCCACTTGCATCAGCGGTTGATCCTGGACGGTAATCGGCCGCTGCGCATGGGCGGGCGAGCCCTGGACATTTTGCAGGTGCTGGTTGAGCACGCTGGTGCGGTGGTCAGCAAAGAGGCGCTGATTGCCCACGTATGGCCGACCTCGGTGGTCGAGGAAATCAACTTACGCGTCCACATCGCCGCCCTGCGTCGAGCGCTCGGCGATGGGCCGAACGGGCAGCCTTATATCGTTAATATTCCCCAGCGCGGTTATAGCTTCATCGCCCCGGTGCAGCACGATCGGGCGGGCACGCCGGTGCTGGTCGAAACCGTGCACAAGCCTCAACACAACTTGCCTGCGCGGCTCACACCGGTGACCGGTCGCGACTCGATCGTCGGCAGCGTGGTTCGGCAGTTGCCGGTTCGACGCTTCATGACCCTGATCGGCCCTGCTGGTATCGGCAAGACCACCGTGGCGTTGCGCGTGGCCGAGTTGCTGTTGCAGCACTATCGGGATGGTGTCTGGATGGTTGACCTGGCGGCCATCGATGACCCGTCGCAGCTTGTCGATCATCTGTCGCGCACGCTGGAACTGGACATTGGCGCAAAGGCGTTGGCGCAACGGCATGCCTTGGTGGTGCTCGACAACTGCGAACACCTGCTCGAACGTTGCAGGACAGTGGTGGACGATCTGTTGGCCTCGGCACCTCGACTGTCGATCCTCGCCACCAGTCGCGAACCGCTGCGAGCAGCGGGGGAAACGCTGCTGCGGTTACCGCCCCTGACGGTGCCGCCAGCCTCGGTGATTTATAGCGTGGACGAGGCCATGGGGTATTCAGCGGTGCAGCTGTTGGTCAGCCGCGCCCGAGCCCGTCAGCAAGGGTTTGCCTTGCGTCAACAGGATCTGAAGGCTGTGCGTGAAATCTGTCGTCGGCTGGATGGCTTGCCCCTGGCCATTGAGCTGGCGGCGGCGCAGATCGATGCATTGGCGCTGGTGGGGTTGCAAGCGCAACTGGGCAACTGTTTTCAGCTGTTGAGCCAAGGTCGACGCACCGCCGTGCCACGGCATCAGAATCTCAAAGCCGCACTGGACTGGAGCTATGAACGGCTGAGCCCGTTGGAACAGATCGTGTTGCAGCGGCTGGCGGTGTTCAAGATGGCGTTCTCCCTGGACGCAGCGATTGGCGTGGTCAGTGGCGCGATGTTACTGCCCGCAAGCCTGGTTAACGTGGTGGAGAGTCTGGCGAATAAATCGCTGCTGTCGGTGGAGCAGGGCAGCGGCGTGACGCGCTACCGTTTCCTCAATACCACGCGCACCTACGCCCTGGAGAAACTCGAAAACAGCGGTTACTTGCGTGCCTTCGAACTGCGTTATGAGCGCTACATCAGCCGGGCCCACGGGACATCAGTCGGGCAGGTCGTGCTGCAACTCGTCGAGTAACCGCCGGACTTTGATCAGGTCCGGTGTGGCGAAGCCTTCGGTGAAGCGCTGGTAAATCGGCGCCAGCAGCTCATGGGCTTGCCGGAAGTGGCCCTGACGCTGCCACAACTGGGCCAGCGATGTCGCACTGCGCAGTTCCCAGGCCAGCGCTCCCTGGTTTTTTGCCACGGCTAAAGCCTTGAGCAGCACCGCCTCGGCCGCGTCAGCACTGCTCGGGCAATCCTGCGCCAGTAACGCGTCGGCCCGAGCCCGCAGAATTTCTGCCGTGCTCCAGCCCGCCGCGCCGTTTTCGGCCCGCTCCAGCAACGCATCATCGATGAAACGGCTGCCCAGAGTGACCATGATTTCCTTGACCAACCCGGTGTCCGTTCGCGGGGATGAGGGCGCATCAGTTCCGTCGATCACCTGCGCGTAATGTTTGGCCCAGGTGTAGAACAGCAACACCGAGTGTTTCTTCGCCTGCTCAAGCAGCAAGGCCAGGAGCTCGCGGGCGACCGGCGTGTTGCCGTTGTAGTGGGCGATCAGGCAACCGGACAGCGCCAGGGTGTAGCAGATGGACGTGCCATGATTGATTTGCATCGCGATGTCGAGCGCCTGTCGTGCGGTATGCCAGGCTTTTTCCGGGAGCCCTTGCAGCCAGAGAATGCGCGCCAGAATCGTCAGGGCCGCCACGCTCTGGTCGTATTGCACGCCAAAGCCATGGGTGAAGCGGTTGAGCTGGCCGCTCTGGGCCAGACGTTGAATGACCTGTTCGGCATTCTCCCGCGCCAGTGCCTGATCCCCGGCAAAATGCAGGGCCAGGACCCGCAAGCGTTGGGTGCTGAGGGCCGTCATCGCGTCGTCGTGCGGCCTCAACCGCTCGAATTGGCGGCTCTGCTCCAGGGCCAGTTGGTAGTTGCCGCAACTGAGATCAACCGCCAGGTGCCCGGAAATCGCTTTGAGCTGACCGGCCATATCGTTGCAGTGTTCGGCCAGGTGTTTGGCGCTGACGAAGGCTTCGACGGCTTCGGTGCTATTGCCCTGGGTGTGGTAGCAGGAACTGCCGAGGGCAAGCTTGAGGTTCATGGTCAAACGCGGACAGGGCTGGTGCGTCGTTTCGAGCAACGCCAGGGCTTTGCGCACGTACGCGCCGTATTCCTTGAGCAGCGACAGCTCTTGCCAGAGCGGTGCCGAGGTCGCGGCGAGACGGATGGCCAAGGCCTGCGGCCCTTGAGCGTTCAAGCCCCAATCCAGGACTGCACGAATGTCGTCCAGGCTGCGGGCGTAACGCTCGGTCCAGCGCTCGCTCTGGGTGTGTTCCCATTCACTTTGCGCCTGCTGCATCAAGGCCAGGCAGCATTCGGCGTGGCGCTCTCGGGTGTCCGCCAGCTCTTGGGCCTGGTCGAGTTTTTCCAGCGCATAGCCACGCGTGGTGTCGAGCAGACGGTAGAACACTTCTTCATCGCCGACTTCCACGTTCAGCAATGACTTGGCCACCAATTGGGTAATCGAGGCAAACACCACATCGGGCTCGACGTACTGGCCGACAATCACGGCAGCCGCCGATTCCAGGGTAAAAGCGCCCCGGAATATCCCCAGTCGGCGCAGGCACGTCTGCTCGCAGGCATTGAGCAGTTCGAAGCTCCAGTCCAGCGTGGCGCGAAGGGTCTGATGGCGGCCCATGGTGGTCGGGCAGCCTTGGGCGAGCAGGCGAAAGCTGTCTTGCAGTTGCGACAGCAAGCCGCTCAAACCCAGGTTGCCAACTTGCGCCGCCGCCAGTTCGATCGCCAACGGAATGCCGTCCAGACGTCGGCAGATTTCAATCGCCAGCGGCAGGTCGGCTTCGCTCAGTTCGAAGCTGTCGTGGCTGGCCATCGCCCGCTCGACAAACAATTGCAGCGCCGAAAACGTCAGGGCCTGAGCGCGGTCGAGCAGGGCGATGGGCGGCGGGCAGTCCAGTGATTCCAGGCGCTGCACGTATTCGCCTTCGGCCCGCAGGCTTTCGCGACTGGTAGCCAGAATGTGCACTTGGGGTGCCGCGCGCAGGATGCTTTCGCTGAGCAACGCAATGGCATCGATCAGGTGTTCGCAGTTGTCGATGACCAGCAGCATCTGCCGTTCGCGCAAGCATGTGGCGAGCCCGTTCATGGGGTCGGCGTCATGCAACGGCAAGCCCAGCGCTGTCGCCAGGTGCGCGCCGATCATCAAAGGGCAGTTGATCGGTGCCAGGTCCACCAGGCGAATGCCGTCTCGATAGCGACCGATCAGTTGCTCGGCGACGCGCAGCGCCACGGTCGTCTTGCCGATCCCGCCGGGGCCCACGAGGGTGATGAAACGTTGCTGTGAGAGTTGCGCCAGCAGTCTGTCGACCAGGGCCTGACGGCCGATCATGCGAGTCCGGCGCACCGGCAGGTTATGGCCGCCCGGTTCATTGGCGTCGTTTTGGGGATGTTGTTCGATGGACTCCAGGGAAAACGGCGCGACAAAACTGTAGCCGCGCTGGGCGACGGTGACGATGTAACGCTGGCCGGCCTGACCGTCACCGAGGGCTTTGCGCAGTGCCGCCATGTGCACGCGCAGGTTGGTGTCTTCCACTACGCTTTTGGGCCAGACCCGCGCGATCAGTTGCTGCTTGCTCACCACCTGGCCTGCGTGCTCCAGCAACATCAACAGAATGTCCATGGCTTGCCTGCCCAGGCGCAGGGGCTGGTCGGCCTCCATCACCAGGCGTTGGCCAGGGTAGATCCGGTAGGGGCCGAAATGGATGGCCTGTTCGGGGGTAAGGGTCAACGGGTCACTCCTGCTTGCATCCGTCTATCGCGCGGTATCCAGGCATATTCCTAAGGTTTTTTCGGTAGCGCAACGTGGCGTCATACATCTCGGCAGCAGGTGCAACGGCTGTGGCCTTGCCGTCGGTGCCCGGCGGCCCCGTATTTATTGGACTCGGCGCTGGTGAACGGCACGCCGTGGCCATGGGTGTACGGCAGAAAATTAACAACGTTTAACTCGTACCGATCCGGTCTACGCTCAAAAATCCATTTCTTCAAGTAGCCGAAGGTATCGGCCTTTTTGCAACAGAAAGTGCAACAAAAAGCGTGCCGCAAAAAGGACGAACACTTCTGGAGGAGCCGGAATGAGCAACGTGGTGGTGGTCTATCACAGTGGTTACGGGCACACCCGGGTCATGGCCGAAGCCGTGGGCCTGGGGGTGGAACGACACTTGGGCAGCACCTGTCGGCTGATTCCGGTGGAGGAAGTGGACGATCACTGGGAGCGCTTGCACCGTGCCGATGCAATCATCTTCGGCGCCCCCACCTACATGGGCAGCGCCTCGGCAGCCTTCAAGGGTTTCATGGAGGCCACCGCCTCGTTCTACCTGGCCCAGCCCTGGCGCGACAAGCTCGCTGCCGGGTTTACCAACTCCGGATGCCTGTGTGGCGACAAGCTCAATACCTTGCTGCAGATGGCGGTGTTCGCCGCCCAGCACTCGATGATCTGGGTCGGCCTCGACCTGCTGCCGGCGCGCAGCAGCCTCGGCCTGTTCGACGGGCAGTTGAACCGGCTCGGCAGTTCGCTGGGGGCGATGGCCCAATCGAACGTCGAGCAATCCCCCGAATTTGCTCCGCCCCTGGAAGACCGCCGCACCGCCGCACATTTGGGCGAGCGGGTGGCGCGCCTGGCCGAACGCCTGGCTCAAACCTCTTGTTAATCGTCGTAAACCCATGCATCAGGAGAGTCGTAATGAGCACCTTTACTACCCGAGACGGCACCGAGATTTACTACAAGGACTGGGGCACCGGTCAGCCGATCGTCTTCAGCCACGGTTGGCCGTTAAACGCCGACAGTTGGGAGTCGCAGATGATCTTCCTGGCCTCCAAAGGCTACCGGGTCATCGCCCATGACCGCCGTGGTCACGGTCGTTCGAGCCAGCCATGGTTCGGCAACGAAATGGATACTTACGCCGATGACCTGGCGCAGTTGATCGAGCATCTGGATCTGCAAAACGCTGTGTTGTTCGGTTTCTCCACTGGCGGTGGCGAAGTGGCGCGCTACATCGGTCGCTACGGTACTGGACGCGTGGCCAAGGCCGGGCTGATTTCATCGGTGCCGCCGCAGATGCTCAAGACCGAGGCCAACCCGGGCGGCCTGCCGATGGAAGTGTTCGACGGTATTCGTCAGGCGTCTTTGGTCGACCGTTCGCAGTTGTACAAGGATCTGGCCAGCGGTCCGTTCTTCGGTTTCAACCGGCCGGGTGCCAAACCTTCGCAAGGCATGATCGACTGGTTCTGGCTGCAGGGCATGGCTTCCGGCCACAAGAATGCGTACGACTGCATCAAGGCGTTCTCTGAAACCGACTTCACCGAAGACCTGAAGAAGTTCGACGTGCCGACCCTCGTGGTGCATGGCGACGACGATCAGGTGGTGCCGATTGAAGCCTCGGGCATCGCCTCGGCAAAACTGGTCAAGGGCTCCACATTGAAAGTCTATCCGGGAGCTCCACACGGCCTGACCGATACCCACAAGGATCAACTCAACGAAGATCTGCTGGCGTTCATCAAGGGCTGATCAAAATCAAAGGCGCCGGCGCCTACAGGGACATGTGAGCACCTGTAGGCGCTGGCGAAGGCTGCGATCTTTTGCTGTTGTGAGAGGGAAGAGTACGCATGGCACGGCAGCGCCAGGCAAACGGTGTGATGCCTTCGCTGCGGGTGAAGATATGGGAGAAATGCGCCTGGTCGCAGAAGCCACATTCCAGGCTGATTTGCGTCAGGGTCAGGTCGGTGTTCTGGATCAATTGTTTGGCTCGGGCAATGCGTTGCTGTCGGATCCAGTCCTGCGGCGAAACACCGGTGCTGCATTTGAACGCACGGGAAAAATGACTGCGCGACAGGGCACAGACCCGTGCCAGTTCGGTCACTTCCAGGGTGTCGTCGAGGTGGTCGAGGATCAGTTGCTTGACCAGAGTTTCGCGCCAGGGGCTAAGGCCCCCCGTGGTTTTTTTTTGCGTTTCAATGGCACACGCCTTGATCGCGTTTTGCTGAATGAGAGCCATGGCCAATGTCCGTGTCGATGGGCGCGCGCGGATGCACTGCACGGTGGGTCAGCACGTTCCCTTGTCTGAAAAACAAGTCTGCGCAGAAGGCTTCATTCTTGGCCGCGAGGACTTTGGCTTGCGAGTTAAACGTTGTTAATTCCGCAGTCAGGCTTAAGGGTGAAAATGCGCCAACTGAGCACATCACTGCAATTCGCGCCGATGCACGGTCATGCAAGATGGGCGACGTGTAGCGGCCTGGACTGGGCCGCTTTTTCTGGCTCGATCAAGGGTGATCTCATGAAGCAATCCCGCGTTTGCACACTTGGCGGACTTGGCCTGGCATTGGCGCTGATGTCTGGCATCAGCCTGGCCCAGGCACCGGCTCAGGTGAACACTCAGGTGCCCGGTTATTACCGGCTCGCGGTGGGCGACTACGAGGTGACGGCGTTGTTCGATGGCTACAACGACCTGTCGCCCAAACTGCTCGAGGGGCTGACCCAAGACCAGATCCGCGCGTTGCTGGCTCGTCGTTCGATTGAAACGCCGGGGGTGCAAACCGCGTTCAATGCGTTTCTGGTGAATACCGGCAAACAATTGATTCTGGTGGATACCGGAGCAGGGCAGTGCATCGGTGCCACGGCGGGCCAACTGTCGGCGAACATGAAAGCCGCCGGTTACCAGCCGGAACAGGTCGATACCATCCTGCTCACTCACCTGCATCTGGATCATGTGTGCGGGTTGGTGGATGGGCAGCAAAAGCCCGTGTTCGCCAACGCAACGGTGTACGCGGCCAAGGCAGAAGCCGATTACTGGCTTGATCCCCAGGCCATGGCCAAGGCACCGGCCGGTGCCAGGGAATTCTTCAAGATCGCCCAGGACTCAACCGCGCCGTATATCGCGGCGGGCCGTTTCAAAACCTTTACTGCCGGGCAGTCGCCAGTGCCGGGCGTTGTCGATGCCGAGCTGGAGGCCGGGCACACACCGGGCAGTACCACGTATCGGTTCAACTCCCAAGGTCAGAGCATTCTGTTCATGGGCGATCTGGTGCATAACCTGGCGGTGCAGTTCGAGCATCCTGAGGTGTCAATTCGTTTCGACGTCGACAATCAGCAGGCGATCAAGAGCCGCGCCAAGGTGTTCAGCGATGCGGCGGCCAGCAAGATCTGGGTCACGGCGGCGCATTTGCCGTTTCCGGGTGTCGGCCATATCACCGCGGTGGACAAGCATTTCCAGTGGGTACCGATCGAGTACGGGCCTTACAAACGAGCGGCGAAAGTGCCGATGATCGAGTAAAGTCCGACACACTTGCGCCTGGCTGAACACAAAAGGGAACCGTGCCCATGAACCGTAACGATCTGCGCCGTGTCGACATGAACCTGCTGGTGATTTTCGAAGCGCTGATGTTCGAAAAGAACCTGACCCGCGTCGCCGAAAAACTGTTCATGGGCCAACCGGCGGTGAGCGCGGCACTGGGCCGGTTGCGTGATTTGTTCGACGATCCGTTGTTGCTGCGCAACGGTCGCGGCATGGAGCCGACGGCGCGGGCGCTGGCGATTCTCAAGGAGCTGCAACCAGCGATGGACACCATCTCGGGGGCGGTCAGCCGGGCCAAGGAATTCGACCCGGCCAGCAGCTGCGATGTGTTTCGTATCGGGCTGTCGGACGACGCCGAGTTCGGGCTGTTTCCGCCGTTGCTGCGCCAGTTGCAGGAAGAGGCACCGGGGATCGTGGTTGTGGTACGCCGTGCCAATTATCTGTTGATGCCGACGTTGCTGGCGTCGGGGGAAATCTCGGTGGGGGTGAGTTACACCACGGATCTGCCGGCCAATGCCAAACGCAAAAAACTGCGCGACATTCCCTGCAAAGTCCTGCGCGGCGATGACCGCCCGGAGCCGCTGACCCTCGACGATTACTGCACACGACCCCATGCGATGGTGTCGTTCTCCGGCGACTTGAGCGGCAACATCGACGTCGATTTGGCCAAGGTCGGCCGCACCCGCCGCGTGGTGCTCGGCGTACCGCAATTCAGTGGTTTGCGCGCGTTGCTCGCTGGCACGGAAATGATTGCCACTGTCCCGGACTATGCCGCGTGCGCGTTGGTGGAAGGCTGTGCGTTGCGGGCTGAAGATCCGCCGTTCCCCATCGACGCGGCGCAACTGTCGATGGCCTGGAGCGGGGTGCATGACAACGATCCTGCCGAGAAATGGCTGCGGTCGCGGATCAGCCAGTTCATGTCGGCCTCGCTGGATATTCCGGCTGTGTAAGGCGAAACCGCGCCGCGCCGTTCGTCCGAAACAGCCGCACACCTATAAGTTCTGACAGTAGCGCGTGCCCGCGCGTCGGTGTGTGATTCATTCAATGCTCTTTCGGGGGCCGGATCGATCATGCACAGGGACAGAACAATGAACATCGCTACCGCCACAGTGAACGCCGGCAGCCCACCGCCTCCTGTCATCCAGGAAAGCGCCAATCAGTCCCTCCTCAATCCGGTGGACGTGAGGAATACCCTCACGATCGAGGTGACCGATCCGACGTTGCAGCCCACCGACCAGGTGAGTGTGGCCTGGACAGGTGCACCGGGCTCCGGAGCAAACGGCTCTCTCACTACGGCTTTCATCAACGCCGGTAACACTCGGCCGCTGGTGATTCGAATCCCGGTTTCGCTAGTACTCTTCAATCTGAGCCAGACGGTGACGGTGACTTACACCATCATTCGCGGCACCGCTGCACCCGTGACTTCAGAGCCACAGGTCGTGTACGTGCTGCCTCTGGCGCAACGCGATTTGCCTCGTCCCTTCATCACCCAGGCAGAACAGTCCGGGGAAGGTCCGATACTGGACATCAATGGCCTGACCGACATTACCCTGCGTATCAACGCGTGGCCCTTGAGCGCTCGGGGTCAATTCCTTTGGTTGTGGCTTGAGGGCAAGAACGCCGACGGCAGCGATTTCCGTATGAGGTACTGGAGTGCGCCGAGCAATGTCATCACTGACGAATTCATCCGTTTCGGTTTTTACGAGCGAAGCCACTCCGCCAATGCCTTGCAAGGGCTCAAGGACCGCAGCGTACTGACCCTGAAGTTGATGGTGGGGCTGCAAGGGAGCCCGGATGAGTCCCTTGCCCAGCCGTTTGCCCATCGAAACTATATCGTCCTGACAAACGCAGCGACCCCGCCCGCGATCTTGTCGGTCACCGGTCCCGACGGCCAGGACATCGCCGATGGCGCAGACACCCCTCACACTAGCGTTACGTTAAGCGGCAGTGCCGGGGCTGGCGGTGAAGTGGAAATTTTTGATGGGCCAACCCCCCAAGGCACGGTCATAGCTGTTGGTAGCGCCTGGACGTATAAGGTGGCTGTATTGACGGGCGGCTTGCACGTTTTCACGGTTAAGCTGGCGGATGGCAGTGGAGGGGCGTCCAGCCCATGGACAATCAACGTTGTGCTGCAAAACCTGGAGCTGACGATTGCAGAGGCGCCTGATAACGGCAATCTGGATCCTATTGCGGCATTGACGAGGCTGACGGCTGTCCTGGATTACAACATGCAGGCCGATGACAGGATCAGGGTCATCTGGACTGCTGCGCCAGGAACACCCGCTGCGGGCTCACACACCACCAATACCGTTCAGGCCGGCACTACCATCCGACCCAGGATAATCCAGCTGCCCGTTTCGCTGTTGGCTTTCAGCTTGGGCAAACGGGTGACGGTGAGCTTCGAATATGATCGCGGAACAGCACTCCCGGTGGTTTCACGGCCGCTTGTCCTGAACATCGGGACTATTCCGGCAAACTGGTTCGTCCCTCCGGTAATCACCCAGGCGAACGGTACGACGGTGCTGAATCTGGCCAATGTGCAAGCCGGGGCAACGCTCCTGTTTGGCGGTTGGCCGCTTATTGCCTCCGGTCAGCCGATCTGGCTGGATTTTGAGGGCCAGAACGCCAGTGGGGGCAGCCACAATCTCACCATGTGGACGGGCCCCAACTTCGCAGTCCATCGAAGTTGGGTGTTGAACGGCCGCTACAGCGTTACCGTTTTGTACAGTTATTTGAAGGATCTGGCGGAAGGCAGCCTGTTGTCCATTCACTTCAGGGTCAATTTGGATCAGGTCCCGAATCCGGCGACGGCGGTGGTCTTCGCCGCACGTCAGTACACCATTCGGGCCATTCCTTGAAGAAGGGCTGGCGGGAGGTGTGTTTAACGGCGTTTATCGTTACTTGATGAAAGCTACAGATCCTTGCGCCGTTGCCTACGACTGCGCCAGAATCCGCCGGCTTGTGCGCTTTGGGCCTGGTCTTTATCGTTTCCGTATCGCTGCCAATCAGCGATCGGGTTTAGCGACCTGAACAGGTATAAGCGCAACAACGCTCCGTCATATTGCAGGCATTCCATGTCTGCAGTTTCGATATGGTGGCTGTGCGCGGGAGGCCCTCGGGTCTGCCGGGTCTTATACCTCTCGGTTCGCTAACCTGCGTACAGCCGCCACCCTTACTTGTTTAGCGACAGGTACTGGTGGTTCCATCAGGTATAACGGAGATTCACCATGTTCAAAGCCACACCTAATCCGCCAGCAACCGATGACGTTTCCCCCTACGATCCCCTCGATCCCAAAAAACTCAACGAAGCCGCCGAACGCGCCCTCGATCACTACCTCAAACCGTCTGACACCAAGTCCCCACGCAAACCGAGCACGATTTACACCGTCGCCCCGGACATCAACATCGAAGAGCTGCTGACCAATGCCTGCGAGTCCTTTGCCTCGGCCAAGGTGATCGCCAGTGACTGCGCCGGATTTCTGGAGGGGCCGCAGCGCAATACGATACTGGGCGTCGCGCAGCTCATCATGTTCGGCGAGTTGGCGGTGAGTCGGGCGCTGGACAGTCTGGAGCTGAAGGCCAACCCGGCCCTATGACCTGAGGTCAAACGCTGACCCCTGTGGCGAGGGAGCTGGCTCCCGCTCGGCTGCGCAGCAGTCGTAAACCCTGTACATGCGGTCTACCTGATGCAATTGGGTCGAATGGTTTTGGGGCTGCTTCGCAGCCCAGCGGGAGCAAGCTCCCTCGCCACAATTCCCGCGGTACAAAGAGAGCACGTACATTCAATTTTTCCCTACCCCTTGGCGGCACTATTCAATCCAATGATTGAACAGGGGTGAGTCATGAACGCTTCGCAAAGGGATGAACAGGCGCGGGATGTCGGGCTGCTGTTTCTGCGGGTCAGCGGTGGTCTGTTTCTGCTGTGGGTTCACGGCTTGCCCAAGCTGCTGGACTTCAGTGCGCAACTGCAACTGATCGAAGACCCGTTCCACCTCGGTGCCCACCTCACCCTCAGCCTGGCGATTTTCGCCGAAGTGCTGTGCCCGCTGCTGATTGTCGCTGGTGTTCTGGCGCGTCTGGCGTGCTTGCCTATTCTGTTTGTGCTGCTGGTGGCGCTGCTGGTCGTGCACCCGCAATGGAGTGTGGCCGAAGGGCAGTTCGGCTGGCTGTTGTTGATCATCTTCACCTCTGTGTTTATCGCCGGGCCTGGACGGCTGGCGCTCAATGTTCGTTTGCCCGGAGTGCTCCGTTATGTCTGAAGCCCAAACTCAAAAAGCGCCGGGGTCCGATGAGATCGTGACGCTGATCGTCAAGCACCGGGTCAAGGCCGGTTTCGAAGCAGCCTATGAAGCCTGGCTGCGCAACATCGTCAGCGTAGCGGGGCGCACGGAAGGGCATCTGGGCGTGGACGTGATCCGCGGCAAGAACGCGGGCCTGGACATGTTCACCTGCGTGCTGCGCTTTTGCTCCACCGAGGCCATGCAGCACTGGCTCGATTCGCCGCAACGTCAGTCGTTGATCGATGAAGCCGCGCCGATGCTGGCCGACGGCGACCAGACCGAGGTCAACCCGGTCAACGAATTCTGGTTCGCGCCGCTGGCCGATGCCGCCTCACCGCCACCGCGCTGGAAGCAGGCCGTGGTGTCGTTGCTGGTGATTCTGCCGCACACCTTGCTGGTGCCGCTGCTCTGGGGGCCGCTGCTCAAACTCAACGCTTTTCTCTCCAACTACCTGGTCGCCACGTTCCTGATCACCCTGACCATCGTGGTGTCGGTGGTGTACGTGTGCATGCCGGCCGCGACTCGCTTGTTTGCGCCGTGGCTGACGGCCAGTCAGCCACGGGAGCACCTCGAATCCAACGCAAATTCGCCGCGCTGAACCGGCGCTTTTTTGCTTCATTTCACTGATGACGAAGGAACTGCGATGAACGCCGATCTGATTCTGTTCAATGGTCAATTTCATACCGTAGACCGCGAAAAGCCCCTCGCCAGCGCCGTGGCGATCAAGGGCGGCCGCTTCGTCGCGGTCGGCACCGACGCCGAAGCCATGGCCCTGCGCGGCTCGGGCACCCAGGTGATCGACCTCAAGGGTCGCTGTGTCATCCCTGGCCTCAACGACTCGCACCTGCACCTGATCCGTGGCGGTTTGAACTACAACCTCGAACTGCGCTGGGAAGGCGTGCCGTCCCTGGCTGATGCGTTGCGCATGCTCAAGGAGCAAGCCGACCGCACACCAACGCCGCAATGGGTACGGGTAGTCGGTGGCTGGAACGAATTCCAGTTTGCCGAGAAGCGCATGCCGACCCTGGAAGAGCTCAACCAGGCGGCGCCGGACACCCCGGTGTTCGTGCTGCATTTGTACGACCGCGCCTTGCTCAACCGCGCTGCATTGCGGGTTGCCGGTTACACCCGCGACACGCCGAACCCGCCGGGTGGCGAAATCGTGCGTGATGCCAACGGCAATCCGACCGGCATGTTGGTCGCAAGGCCGAACGCGATGATCCTCTACTCGACCCTGGCCAAGGGGCCGAAGCTGCCGCTGGAATATCAGGTCAACTCGACCCGCCAGTTCATGCGTGAGCTCAACCGCCTCGGTCTGACCAGCGCGATCGATGCCGGCGGTGGTTTCCAGAATTACCCGGACGATTACCAGGTGATCGAGCAGTTGGCGAAAGATGATCAACTGACCGTGCGTATCGCCTACAACCTGTTTACCCAGAAGCCGAAAGAAGAGCTGACCGATTTCCAGAACTGGACTGGCAGCGTCAAGTTGCACCAGGGCGACGACTACCTGCGGCACAACGGCGCCGGCGAGATGCTGGTGTTCTCGGCGGCGGACTTCGAGGACTTCCTCGAACCGCGTCCGGACCTGCCGCAGACCATGGAGCAGGAGCTGGAGCCGGTGGTTCGCCACCTGGTGGAACAGCGCTGGCCGTTCCGTTTGCACGCCACTTACAACGAATCGATCAGCCGCATGCTCGACGTGTTCGAGAAGGTCAACCGCGACATTCCGTTCAACGGCCTGCCATGGTTCTTCGACCACGCTGAAACCATCACCCCACAGAACATCGAGCGGGTAAGGGCGCTGGGCGGTGGCATTGCGATCCAGGACCGCATGGCGTTCCAGGGTGAATATTTTGTCGACCGCTACGGCAAGCAGGCTGCCGAATCTACGCCACCGATCAAGCGCATGCTGGCCGAGGGTGTACCGGTCGGCGCCGGCACCGATGCCACGCGAGTGTCCAGCTACAATCCATGGACCTCGCTGTACTGGATGGTCAGCGGCCGTACCGTCGGTGGTCTGGCGCTGTATGAGGAAGGTTTGCCGCGCACCACTGCACTGGAACTGTTCACCCACGGCAGCGCCTGGTTCTCGTCGGAACAAGGCAAGAAAGGCCAGATCAAGGTCGGGCAACTGGCGGACCTGGTAGCACTGAGCGCGGACTTCTTCAGCGTCGAGGAAGAAGCGATCAAGTGGATCGAGTCGGTATTGACCGTGGTCGGCGGCAAGGTGGTGTACGCCGCCGGCGACTTCGAAAAACTCGGACCTGTCAGCCTGCCGGTGCTGCCGGACTGGTCGCCGGTGGCGAAGGTTCCGGGACACTGGCGGCCGAACGCGCCGATGCAGGCGCAGGTGCACCAGTGCAGCGGCCCGTGCGCCGTGCATACCCACAGCCATGAGAAGGCCCGTATGTCGAACGTGCCGGTGAGTGACTTCGCCGGTTTCTGGGGCGCCTTCGGCTGTTCCTGCTTCGCGTTCTGAGTCTTGCAACAAAAGCGTCGGCCATGTGTGGTCGACGCTTCACTCACCACCCTCCGAGGAGTTTCACATGAGCAACGTTCCTTACAAACGTCTGAACAAAGATGACGCCGTTGTGCTGCTGGTCGATCACCAGACCGGCCTGATCTCTCTGGTGCAGGATTTCTCGCCCAACGAATTCAAGAACAACGTGCTGGCCCTGGGCGACATCGCCAAATTCTTCAACCTGCCGACCATCCTCACCACCAGTTTCGACGCAGGCCCGAACGGCCCGATCGTGCCTGAACTGCGCGAGCAATTCCCGGACGCGCCGTTCATTCAGCGTCCAGGCCAGATCAACGCCTGGGACAACGAAGACTTCGTCAAAGCCATCAAGGCCACCGGTCGCAAGCAACTGATCATCGCTGGCGTGGTGACTGACGTCTGCGTGGCGTTCCCAACCCTGTCGGCCATTGCCGAAGGCTTTGAAGTATTCGTGGTAACCGACTCTTCCGGTACCTTCAACACCACCGTGCAACAAGCGGCGTGGGCACGCATGTCGGCGGCGGGTGCACACCTGCTGAACTGGTTCGCCGTGGCCTGCGAGCTGCAAGGCGACTGGCGCAACGACATGGAAGGCCTGGCCAACCTGTTGTCCCAGCGTCTGCCGAACTACCGCAACCTGATCAACAGCTACACCAAGTTCACTGCCAAGTAAGGCATTGAAGAAAAATGCCCGCGATGTGCGGGCATTTTTTTGTACTGCTCGAATGTCCTCTGCATCAGCGCTTCTGCAACCATCCCAGAAACCCACCTTTCCTGATCGGCACCGGTTTGGCCATCAACGCCAGCCGACTGTTTTGCTGGCGCACCGCCTGCAACTTGTTCAACGCCCGGCCCACTTCGCTGCGTTGTTCCATGCACTGGCGGGTCAGGTTCTTGTCCAGACGGTAGATGATCGAAGATGTCAGCGCGGTGAACGTTGCCTGCGACGGCGTATCGGCCAGGATGCTCTGTTCGCCCATGACTTCGCTTGGCCCCATGCGACCGGCCTCGGTGAAACCATTGCCGTCCGGCACGCTGGCGCTGACGACGCCAGTGGCGATCACGAACAGGCTGTCCGGCACTTCAGCCAGATCCAGCACCACCTCACCGGCGGCGTATTGTTGCGCGACCATCGATTCGGCGAGGCGGTCGCGTTCCTCATGGCTCAGCGAGCGGAAAATCTTCACTTCATCGAGCAGTGCGCGGGCGCGGGTCGAGGGCTCGATCACGCCGTCGGGGTGTCGCGAGATGCCGGCCGCTTCCAGATGGCGATGGGCGAGGTCGAACAGTTGATTGCGCACGTCGCTCTTTTTGCCCAGTTCGGCGATGAACCCGCTGGCCACGTATTCGGACATCTCTTCGCCAGCCTCTTTGAGCACCGCTTTTGGCGCGGGCGAGAGCAACAGACTGCTGCTGCCTTGCAGCGTGCGGTCGAGGGCGTCGAGCACCCGGCGTGGGCGGATGTGGTTCGCCACCTTGATGCTGATCGACACCCCGTGCAGGTTGTTCGGGCGGCTGAGGTTGACGATCTTGGCCTTGGCCGCCACCGAGTTCGGCACCACGGCCATCGTGCCGGCGCTGCTCAACAGGTGCGTGGCGCGCCAGTTAATGTCCAGCACTTTGCCTTCGACGCCATCGATCACCACAAAGTCGTCCACCTGATAGGGTTTGGTGGTGTTGAGCACAATGCCGGAGAACACGTCAGCCAACGTACTTTGCAGCGCCAGACCGACCACGATGGCGAACACGCCGGAAGTCGCCAGCAGACCCTTGACCGGCAGATCGAGCACATAACCGGCGGCCGCGACGATAGAGGCCAGAAACACCAGCGCACCGATCACGTCCTGCAGCAAACGGCCGCTGTGACCTATGCGACGCATCAGCACCAGACCGAACACCTCGGTGAGCACTCGTGCGGCGTACAACCACCAGATAATCCCCAGCGCCGTTGCACCGAGTTGCGCCACCGGGTCATCGGCAACCAACGGTGTCTGCAACGGGCTGACGCCAGCGTTGATAATCAGCGCGCTGAACGCCAGAAACAGCACCAGCCGCACACCGACCTTTGGCGCGCGATGCTTGAACGGGACGAGGTGCCAGAGCAGGGCGTCGAGCACCAGCAGCAGGGCGCTCCAAGGCAACAGGTGGGCAGAGAAAAGGCTCATGGATTGCACTCCAGCGGGCACAAAAAAACTCGCCACACCCTGAGGTGTGGCGAGAGGTTGGGCTTAGTTCAGATGCGTCTTGAGCTCAGCCGCGGCCTGACGTACCGCCGCTTTGACTTCCGGAATCTGATTCAGCGGATTGAGCAGGCCAAAGTCATGAATCATCCCGTTGTAGCGCACCGAGGTCACCGGCACACCGGCCGCATCGAGGTGGCGGGCGTAGCCTTCGCCTTCGTCACGCAGCACGTCGAATTCGGCGGTCTGCACCAGTGCCGCAGGCAGGCCCTTGAGTTGTTCGGCGCTGGCATTCAGCGGCGAGGCATGGATCTGCGCACGCTCGGCCGGGTTGGTGGTGTAGTTGTCCCAGAACCACTGCATCATCCCTTTGGTGAGGAAGTGCCCTTCGGCGAATTGCTGGTACGAGCCGTCGTCGAACTGTGCGTTGGTCACCGGCCACATCAACAGCTGGAAGCGCAGGGCAGGGGTTTTCTGTTCCTTGGCCATCAGCGCCACGACTGCCGCCATGTTGCCGCCGACGCTGTTGCCGGCCACCGCCAGTCGCTTGCCGTCGACACCGATCTCTTTGCCATGCTCGGCCACCCATTTGGTCGCGGTGTAGGCCTGGTTGATGGCGGTCGGGTAGTGCGCTTCGGGCGACGGCGTGTAGTCGACGTATACCGCGACTGCGCCGGAGCCCACCACCAGGTCACGGATCAGGCGTTGGTGAGTCGGGAAGTCGCCCAATACCCAGCCGCCACCGTGGAAGAACATGAACACCGGCAACTCGCCCTTGACCTTGGCCGGACGCACCACTTTCAGGTTGATGGTCTGGCCGTCGACCTTGATCGCCTTGTCGCTGACTTCAACACCCGACAGATCTACCTTCACCGAAGCCTGGGCACCGGTCAGCACCGCGCGGGCGTCTTTCGGGCTCAGTTGTTCCAGCGGTTTGCCACCGCCGGCGGCGAGGGCATCGAGGAAGGCCTGGGTGTTGTGTTCGACACCGGGGCTGCCGGCGGCGAATGCGTTGCCGATGGACAGGGCGAGGACGGAAGTGGCGAGGGTTTTCTTGATGTTCATGTGCAAATCCTTTTTAAATCGTTTGAGTTTTTATGCCTTGGGATCGGGCTGCTGTGGCGCTGGGGTTCAGGCCTCAGCAACACCGTGAGCACAGATTAATAAGATGTCTGAAAGCGAAAAAGCGGCTATAAAGCGATTAACTGTCAACCAGAGAGTGACAATGAACCCGTTCGAAGACATGCGTATTTTTTGCCAGGTCATGGACTCCGGCAGCTTCACGGCGGCGGCCGATCAGTTGGGCCTGTCCAAGCAGTTCGTCAGCCGTCGGCTGATGCAACTCGAAGAGCGCCTCGGTGTGCGCCTGCTCAATCGCTCCACCCGACGGCTGGACGTCACCCCGCTGGGGCAGAGTTATTACGAATCGGCCCTGCGCCTGCTCAGTGAAGTCGAGCAAGTGGAGCAGGGCATCGCCGGCCAGACCATCGAGCCTCGCGGGACCATTCGCCTGAGTGCACCGTTGTCGTTTGCCGTGGCGCATTTGGGCTGCTTGCTGCCAGTATTTTTGCAGCGTTATCGCGACGTCACCGTCGAGGTCGACCTGAGTGATCGGCCGGTGGACTTGCTCGGTGAGGGATACGATTTGGCCTTGCGCATCGGCGTGCTGGAAGACTCGACACTGATCGCCCGGCGCATTGCCGTCATCGAGCGGGTGTACTGCGCCAGCCCGGCGTATCTGGCCGAACGTGGCACGCCGCTTGAACCCGAGGAGTTGCACAGCCACGATTGCCTGCCGTACGGCCATGGCCGCCAGGTGCAATGGCGGTTCGAAGGGCGGGGCAAACCGCTGACCGTCAATGTCACCGGGCGGATGCGGGTCAACAACGGTGAACTGCTCAAGGACGCGGCCATCGCCGGCATGGGCATCACGTACTTGCCGACCTTCATCGTCGATTCGGCCCTGGAGGACGGTCGGCTGGTGCCGGTGCTGGATGATTTCCGCCCCGAGCCGCTGACCTTATCGGCGGTCTACCCGCAGCACCGTCAGGCCTCGCGACCGGTGCAGGCGTTGATCGAGTTCTTGCGTGAGCGGTTGAATCAACAATAAGGGGTTAGTAGCGGTATCGTTGATTACAAGATCGCAACAAACCCCTGATGTGGTTTTTCCTGACGCTGATCTAGACTCGTGCCGGTCAATCAAAGGCCCGGAATCTGGAGCGTGCAATGGAAATGCCGACAAAAGAAAAAGCCATCGCCAGCAATCGCGATGCATGGAATGACTCCGCCCAACACCACAAAGACACCCCCGAATGGCAGGCCCGTTTGAGTGCGGTGAGCCATGGCGATTTTTCCTGCCTGGATGACACCCTCACTAGGTTGCTCCAACAGGTCGGTGTCGACGGCAAGGATGTGGTGCAACTGGGCTGTAACAATGGCCGGGAAAGCCTTTCACTGTTTGCGCTGGGGGCCCGCAGCGCAGTGGGCGTCGACCAGTCCGGGGCCTTTCTCGATCAGGCCCGGGAGCTGGCATCCCGTTCGCCTCATCAGCCCGAATTCATCGAGGCTGATATCCATCACCTGCCGACAGAGCTGCACCAACGCTTCGACGTGGCGCTGATCACCATCGGCGTATTGAACTGGATGCCGGACATCGGCGAGTTCTTGCGCCATGCCGCGCAAACCCTCAAGCCCGGCGGCAGCCTGGTGATTTACGAAACCCACCCGTTCCTGGAAATGTTCGACCCCGAGTCAGCCGATCCCTATCGCCCGGACAGCTCGTATTTTCGCAGTGAGCCTTTCGTCCAGGACCAACCGATCGTCTACGAAGGCAAAGTCGAACAGCAGGCCTCGGCGTCCTACTGGTTCGTCCACACCCTGGGCGCGATCTTCACCGGTGCCGTCGAAGCGGGGTTGCAGATATGCCATTTCAAGGAGTACCCGCATTCCAATCGCGAAGAACTCTACGACAAGTATCAGCAGCAAAAGGCGCAGTTGCCGTTGTGTTACACGTTGGTGGCGGTGAAGCGAGCGACGTAGTGCCTGGGGTATTTTCAGAGCGTTGAGTGATTTGCCGCGTGCCCTGGTTGCGCGCAGAGATCAATGCCCAAGGCATGAATGACCTTTAGAACAGTATCAAAACGTGGTTTCGCCCCGGGTGCGAAGGCCTTGTACAGGCTTTCGCGCCCCATTCCGGAATCTTTGGCAATTTGTGTCATGCCGCGAGCCTTTACCACGTAGCCGATAGCACGAAGAAACTCTTCGTTGTCGCCGTCTGCCAATACCTGAGAGAGGTATTCGCTGATGGCTTCGTCACTGTCGAGCAGTGCCGCCATGTCGAAGTTTGTTAGTTTGTGATTCATGCTTCTGGCTCCTCGTTCCTGTGCGAATGTATCTGTTAGCGCAGGCATGAGGAGTCAGTTGGTTCTTTTATGATGGGTGTATTTTTCCCTGAACTGTGTAGGCAACTGACCCCATCGCGGGAAAGCCCTAATGTCAGTCAGTTAAGCCGTAATGCAATCTGTAGCAGCTGGCGAAGCCTGCGTTCGGCTGCTCAGCAGTCGTGAGTCGGACTAACGCGGTCAGCCTGATGCACCACAATCTCTGGTTTTACGACTGCTGCGCAGCCGAACGCAGGCTTCGCCAGCTGCTACAAGGAGTGCGTCGCGGCTGAAATTGTTTAACTGACTGGCATTAGGGCAAGCCCGCTCCCACAGGGAGATGCGGCCAAATGTGGGAGCGGAAGCCAATCACGCCTGCGCCGCCGTCACCGGCCGTTGTTCCGGTTTGCGCAGTGCCGTCAGCCGCGAGCCGGTGTAGTAGGTTTCGCGGAAGAAGCGCCAGCGGCCGAACAGGTCGTAGACGTGGGTGATGCGCCCTTGCTCCTGGTAGTCCATGCGGATGTGCATTTTCATCGCCTGGATGTTGCGGGTATCGCAGACGTCGACGATCTTGTTGCACCCTTTGGCCCGCATCGCGTCCCAGAGCTTGAACTGGGCGTCCATCGACAGGCTGGTGCCGAAGTATTGAGGGATCATTTCACCGCCGAACTCGAAAAACTCACCAGGGTTGATCCGGAACCAGCAGCCGTAATAGTGCCGGTCGAAGTAGTCCCTGGCACTGCCCCAGATGAATCCGATGGCATCACCTTCCTCGTTCACGTACATGTGTCCGGTGTGACCCTCGGCGGCGATTTCGGCCATGGCCTTGACGCGATTGCCGTAGTACTTGGTGAACGCGGTGGCGTTTTCCGGGGTGATGATCACCAGGCGCAGGCCCGAATAGGGCCGCAGATTTTGCGGCGCCACCGGGGTCACCAGGTCGCGCCCCAGCCACAGCAGCTCCCTATGGAAATACACGTAGCGCTTCCAGAGCGACTGGAGCGTGTGGAGCAGGCCTTTTTGTTTGATGCGTTCGCGAATCTTGTCGATGGCGCTCATGAAGTCCTCCGAGGCTGAAGCCTGGGTGTGGTGGGTAACGTTTTCGATGGCGAAAATCAGGATTTCAACGGGTGCAGTTCGGTCGGGTAGTGCGGCTCCTCTTTGGATGCCCTTGGCACCACGGCATAGGACACCCTCGGAACACCCCCGAGACGCTGATCCAGCACAAGGCTCAGCGACTCGCCCGGGTCTAGGTAGGCATCGCCAAAATCGGCGCCGATATGGATCGGATGGACGACGATTTCCAGCAGGCCGTCGATTGGCATCGCCACGGTGCGCAGGTCGACCGGGGTGCAGACGTTCTGGGCGGTCGCTCCGGACAGGCTGTTCAGGCGATGGTTGAGCAACGTCTTGAACACTCGCTTGGGCACGCTCAGGTTACTTCCCAGATCGCGCGCCAGTCGCACGGGCACCCCTTGGCGGGCAGCAAACCGCGCGACGATTTCACCGATGGGCCAGATGTTGTGCACGTGCTGATGGGAATCGAGGTGGCTGGGGTGCAGGCCGTTGTCCAGGCAGCGTTGCCATTGGGCTTCGAGTTCCTCCAGCACCGCGTCGCGATCCAGGCGGTTGAGCCAGAGGCTGTGGCGGGGCAGGCTGAGGTCGAACTCACCCTGGCTGTCGCAAAATGTCGAGCGCGCGCGAATCGACAGGCTCAACGGCCGGCCGTATGTGAGGTTGAAGTGCAGCCCGATCCGCCCCTTGAGCAATGGTTGCCGGGCCAGGACGCAGGCCGCTTCGAAGGCCGGCATGTTGGCCATGGCGGTTGCGGAGCTGATGACTCCAGCGTGGAAGGCACCCAGTATCACCGCATTTTCACTCGGGCTGAGGCCGAAATCGTCAGCGTTGACTATGACTTGGCGAGGCATGGCTGCCCTCTCTTTCTTGTTCGGTGGGTGCAGCGTCTTTGGCGACAATAGGTGCCTGTATAGGTGTAAGCGTAGGAGCAACCAGCGTTGCTGCACGCCTGGCCTGCCACTTTTTTAACCCGGGTTTGATTCGGTGCCAGAGTCGCAGGGCCAGCCCCAGGGCGAGGCCGCTGGGGCGCCAGGAGTAGAAACTCCAGCGCCAGTGCTCCAGTTGGCCGGTCATGCGCTCCAGGAGTTGATGACTGGAGTTTTCCAGGCTGATCCGCGAGGCATCGACCCAGTGCCAGTTGTCGTCCAGCCCCCAGTGGATCCACTCTTCAAGCAGCACACGACCGCTGCCCAGATCAGCGTGTTGCGGCAGGAACGCCAGGTTGTAGTCGTACAGCCGACCCTGTTCCAGCAAGCCGATGCGGTAGCTGATGCAACGCCCGTCCAGTTCCAGCACCACCACCCGCACTAGTCCTTCTTCGGCGAGGGCGGTGAAGGCTTGCTCGATCCATTGCCGGTAGCGGTCATTGGTGAAAATCCCAACGCCTTGAAGGCCTTTCCAGCTCAGCGCTTCGACTTTGCCGAGGGTCCGCAACAGTGGCCTGATGGTGGCGGCGTCGGGGGTTATCCGTCGGATCTCGGCACCGCAAGCCGCGATGCGTTTACGTGCACGGCGCAGTTTGTAGCGGGGGTCGCCGGACACTTCCTGATGGTCGGCCTCGCTGATCAGGTGCACCGGCACCCGACAGCTGAGGCGGCGCTCGCCGGTCGAGCTGTGGGCCATCCAGGTGGTCAGTGCACTTTCTTCGCCGATGGGTTCGCACAATTCATTGAGTTGCAGCATCGCATGGGGCACGCGACGGCGGATGATCACCAGCGCCTTGCGCATGCTCTCGGCATCGAGGCAACTGAGCAGGGCCAGGCGATCGGTGAGGGGGTAACCGAGGTGATGCAGGACTCGAAACGGTAGCCCGCCAAAGCGCTCCACGGACACCACCAGCGGCAGGCACAAGGCCAATTCATCGCCGTGCCAGCCGAGCAGAACGTGCAAGCGTTCCCCGGCAAGCAGTGCCTGTTCCGATGCGCGCAGCCAGGCGAGGGTGTTGAACGGCGTATTGTCCGTCACGCGCCAGCGCAACCCCTCATAAGCGGCTGTTGGAAAGTCCGGAGCGCACAACGACGTGCGCCATTCGAATCGAGCCATCATAGGTTCAGACCGCCGCATAACTCATGGACGTTCATGAGGCGCTCCAGCTCAGGGCGAACAGGGTTTGCCCTGGCAGGTCGAAGCTGACGCGACCGTCCTGACAGTTGAATTTGCCTTCGCGACTGCGGCTGTCGGCACCAAAATACACCAGCGCTCCCTTGGTCAGCGGGCAGGTCGCCCCGGCCAGATCGACACGCTGCAAGCGCGCGCCCTTATTGACGCCCAACAGGCTGCGTTGGTGTTCGGTGGCCATCGCCAGCACGTCGACTTCGAAGGCGTCGTTGTCCAGGCGCATGACGTTTTTCAGCCAGTGCTGCCGGATGAATTGTTGGGCCAGGCCCACCGGTTTGAGCTCGAAACGATCGCCGCCCAGCACCCGCACCATGCCTTTGGGGTAGTTCGGTTCGTCGGCGGCCTGGAACCAGTTGAGCATGTCCAGCAAGCCGTCCTGCGCCGAGTTGATGACCACCGAGGCCCACCACAGCGAAGCGAAATGGGTTTCCTGATCGTAGGGGCTCAGGCTTGAGCCGCTGGACAGGTTGGTCTGGTCCAGCAGCAAGGCCTTGCGTGGCCGGCCCTTGGCATCGAGGCCCACCAGCTGGGCGGCGCGGCGCACGCTGTCGCGGTAGACCCGGGTCGCCAGCAGGTCGCGAACCATCCATTCATGCCAGGCGAGGGCGTCGATCTGCTCGCCGGATTCAGCCAGCAGGCGCCGTGCCCAGTCGATACCGCGCTTGTCGGCAGCATCGTCGGTGAACGGGCCGTTGACGAAGCGTGAACTGGCGGGCATGGCAATGCGAATGCCGGCCTTGGCGTTGGCCGGATCGCTGCGCACTTGCCGGGCCATGCTGTTGAAGATCGCCTGGTAGTTGGCGTAGCTCGAGTAGTTGAGATTCGGCTCGTCGGCGAACGCGATGTAGTGAGTGCCGCCACCACCGAGGGCACGGGTGGCGGCGAGCCAGGCGTCGAGGCCGGCGTTGCTCACGGTGTCGGCGCGCAGATCGGCCTGACGCTGGCTGCCGGCCAACAGCGTAATGTCCTGCGTAATGCCGAAGCGGTTCTGATAGAGCTGGCGGAACGCATCTTCGTGGTGCGGATTTTGCGCCGTGACGTCGACGAAACTGTAGTAGGAACCCGCCTGAGGCTTGAGGGCGTCGAGCGCCGCGAAACTGGATTGCGGCGGCAGCACGTAGGGCAAATAAATGCCCAGGTTCGGGGTCGGGCCGAGCGTCTCTTTATGCAGGGTCAGCCGGGTCTGGCCAGCGTCCTCGCGCAGCGGCTTGAGTTGCTGCGGGTTCTGGGCGAACAGGTTTGCCGTGCCATCGAGCCAGAACGCGACCTTGCCGCTGCCTTGCAGGCGCAGGCGCCAGACTTGTTCGTCCTGGGTGACGGGCAGTTCGAGCTGATCGAATTGCCAATAGGCGCGATAGGGCTTGAGCATCAGCGACACTTGTTTGTTATCACCCACACGCTGCGCCTGCAGGGCGCCGACTCCACCATGAAACTTGCCGGCCAGTACCGCGTGTTCCCCCGGTGCGATTTTGAAATACAGCTCATCGCCGCCACGGGCTTCGGCGCTGAAATGCACCTTGGCCGGGGCGAATAACGCCACGGTGTGTTCGTCATGTTCGACGGTGTAGCGGCGGAAGCTGTAGCCCGGAATTTCCAGTCGATAACTGGCGGCACCCGGCGCCAGCGGCCAGCTCTGCTTGCCGCGTGTTTCACTGGCGGCGATCCGGCGATCACCCTTCAGGTTGCCGTTGCCGTCGAGTAGGTACAGGTGTTCTTCGTTGGCATCGGCCTGCCACGCCGGGACCCACTGGATGGTCAACGTGTCGGGGCGATCCGCTTGCAGGTACAGGCTGCCGTCGCGAATGTCGGTCCAGCGCATGGGCGCCGCCTGAGCACTCAAACCAAGGCCCAGGCTCAACAGCAGCACCAGGGGTTTCATGCTGATTTCCGTTGCAGTATCTGAAGCATCGGTGCCACATCACTGGGCAGGATGATCAGGGTTTGCCAGAAGGGTACGCCGCTCAACCGGCAGTACATCACCAGCAGCGCGACGGTCACCGCCAGGTAGGCGATGGACGATGCCGCCGCAGCACCGACGATGCCATACAGCGGGATCAGCAACAGGTTCAGGGCCAGGTTCAGCAGCGCGCCGAGGCCCACCAGCAGCGAAACCGTGCCGGGTCGATTTTTGCCCAGCAAGTCCAGGCGCAGGATGCTCGCATAGCAAAGACCGAGCAGCCCCGGCAGCAGGGCCAGCAAGGCCGGGTAGGCCGGTTGATAGGCAATGCCGAACAGGGTGACGATCAGCCATTGCCCGATCACGGCCATGGTCAGGCAGGCACCGAGCATCACCGTGGCGGTCAGGCGCAAGGCCAACGGCGTCAGGCGTTCCATGCCTTCGTCCTGTTGCAGCAGGCGTTTCATCAGGGGTGTGGTCACCGCTTCCGGGACGATCAGCAGCAACTCGGCGGCAGCGCTGGCCATGGCGTAATGACCCAATGCCGTACTGCCGAGCAAGGCACCGATGAACAGGTAGTCGGAGCGCAGAATGACTTGCTGGAACAACAAATCGGGATGGCTACGGGCGCTGTAGCGCAACAGTTCTTTCTGGCTGGCGCGGTCCCATTGCAACGTCAGGGGTTGCGCACGGTTGAGCCAGACCCAGCCAGCCAGCACCACCAGGCTGATGCCGGCCAGCCAACTGATCAGCGCCGCTTCCAGCGCGGCGTCTTTCCACATCCAGAACAAGGCGATAAACAGCAGCAGTGGCGCCAGCGACTCCACCAGCCGCAAGGCATTGAACGCCACCACACCGCCCGACGCGTTGTGCAAGGTCAGCAGGCCGCTCTTGAGCACGGTCAACGGCACCGCCAGCAGCAACAGCCAGGCGAGCAATCCCAGTTGTGTGGTGATGTCGAGTTCGCTGCCGAACTCGCGGGTCAGCGCCACCACCAGCAACGTCAGCAAACCCGCCAGCAGGCAACCGAATACCAGCACCTGACTCAGCAGCAAACCCATGGGCCGTTGCTTGGCCGCCTGATAACCCACCGCCGAATTCAGCCCGCCGCTGGTGGCGGCGCTGATCAAATCGGGCAGGGTACTGAGCAGCGCAAACAGGCCGCGCTCGCTGGGCCCCAGAATCCGCGCCAGCAATACGTTACGCAGCAGGCGCAGGCCGATCATCGCCAGTTTGGTGCCCATGCTCAGGGCCAGGTGTTTGAGGTAGTGGCTGCGACTCATGGCCGGGCTCCGCGGTAGATGCGCCACGACAGCAACTCCGGGTTGCGTGCCGTGCGCTGGCTGATGCCGATCCGTGGTAAGGCCAATGGATCTTCGACGCCACGGTAAATCCCGCTGGCGGTGCCCAGGGCAAACGCAAAATCGTGGTCGGCCACATGCTCGCGCACCCGCGCATCGTGGTCGCCATTGGGGTAGCAATAGACCGGCAGCGGCCGGATGCAGCCGTTCAACAGTGCATTGCGGCTGCGGCTCAACTCTTCATCCAGGTGTTGATCGTCAAGCTCGGTGAGTAGCGTGTGGCTGGCGCCGTGAGGGCCAAAGCGGATCAACCCGCTGGCTTCCAGCGCGCGCACTTGATGCCAGTCCAGGGCCTGGGGCAACGACACTTCAGGGCATTGATTGGTGAGCCGGTTCAGTTCGCCCGGCGGCAGGTTTTTCAGGCTTTGCAGAAAATGCAAAAGCGCCAGGCTACGGCGCTGCACATCCAGGTCATCGAGCAGCACCGGTAACGGTCGCCCGATCTGTCGCAGGCATTCAATCAAGTGCGTCCGGGCTTTTTCACCATGGCTGTGCCACAGGGTTTCCCCCAGGCTTTCCCACCAGAAGCGTTGCCGGCTGCCGATGAAATCGGTGGAGAGAAAAATACTCGCCGGCATCTGATACCTTTTCAACAACGGAAAGGCATTCAGCGCGTTGTCGCGCCAGCCATCGTCGAAGGTCAGTGCGACTTTGGGGCGCTCCGACATGGCGGTGCCGGGTTGCAGAATTTCCATCAGCGGCACGCAGTCGAAGTGTTTTTTCAACCAGAGCAGCAGATGGGCAAAGGCCTTCGGCCCCACGCACAGTTCATTTCGATGAGGCAGGTCGGCGGCGCGGTCATTGGGCAGCACCCGGTGCAGCATCAGGATCACCCCGGCACCGTGCAGTTGGTGGCGGCCTACCGGCGAGTTGAGATAGAGCCAGCCACTGGTGCGTTTTAATAATTGTCTGATCGCCATGACGCGGTCCTTTCAACGATTTTGCTCGGGGTTCCACTGCGCGTACCGCTGTCCACGCAGGAACTGCCACAGACCGATACTCATCCCGGCAAGGGTCACCAGAAAGAAGCCGGCGAGGCGAAAGGGTTTGGGCAAACGGTGTTGCACATCCAGCAGGCCGGCGATGGCCACCGCATAACCGAGCAGTTGCGCGACCAGGCTCAGGCGATAGAAGCCATGGACGTTCCACAGCCAGAAGTTGCTCAGCAACAACGGCAGTAACAGGATCGGTGCCAGGCGTCGAATCAGTTTGTGGCTGATCAGCGCAATCGCATACAAGCCATGGCGCCATGGGTTCAACAGTTCCCGGCGCTGGGCCAGGCTCTGCAAACCACCGACGGTGACGCGCAGACGACGGCGCCATTGTTTGTCGATCTCATCGACGCCCTGGTCGATCACCCGGGCTGTGGGCACATAGACAATGCGTTTGTGCGCCACCGGCGCGCAGGTACTGATAAAGAAATCATCGTTGACCTCCGACGGCACGTTCTGGAACAACTCGCGACGCAGGGCGAGCAGGGCGCCGTCGGCGGAGACCATGCAGCCGGTACGATTTTCCACCATGCGCAGCCAACCTTCGTAGTGCCGATAAAGGCTGTCGCCCAGGCTCAGGCCCTGGCCCGCCACCGGGATCAACATGTGCCCGGCGCAGGCCCCGACCTGTGGATCGGCCAGGGGCGCGAGCAATTGGCCGAGGGTGTCTGTCGACCATTGGTTGTCGGCATCGGTGAACACCAGAATCTCGCCCGTGCTCAGGGCAACGGCGGCATTCAAGGTGGCTGCCTTGCCCTGACGGGGCAGGTCGAGCACGCTGATGCGCGGGTCGATGACCTTGCGGGCGCAGGCCACGGTGTCGTCGGTGGAGCCGTCGCTGGCCAGAATGATCTGTAGCGAGCGCGCCTGATAATCCTGGGCGAGCAGGATGCGCAACTTTTCTTCGATGTACTGGGCCTCGTTGTGCGCGGCGATGACGATGCTCACGTTCATCGGCTGTGCCGGCCCATGACGCCGCGCGGGAAATAACGGTGCGAGCAGCGTCAGCAGCAGCGGGTAGCCGAACCAGGCGTACACCGGCAATAACAGGCACCACCAGAAAATGAATTCAGCCACGGGCGGGTCTCCTGGCATTCCAGCGACAAAGGCTCAGGATGAGCGCGGCACCCGCCAGGTGCAGACGCACCCAATGCAGGCCCCAGAGTTGCAGCATCAGGCGCAGGTCGCGGTGTATCAGGCTCTGGCGCAGACTTTGGGCGAGCGCTGGCAGGCTGGTGACGAACAGCATGAATAGCGCCAGTAGGGGGAAACCGTTGAGCAGGGCGGATAGCGCCATGAAATCCAACACCCAGGCGATGATCGACAGCATCGGGAAACGCAGTAAACGCAGATTCATGCCGTGGCTGCGCAGTAATTGCAGGTGACTGCCCTGACGCCAGAACTCCTTGCCCATCCATTCGCGCCAACTGCTCTCGTAACCCCAATGCAGGGCAACGCTCTGGTTGACGGCCAGCAGGCGTGCGCCAGAGTGGGAAAGGCGCATGGTGAAATCTTTGTCTTCGCCGGTGCGCAGGTTTTCGTTGAAGCCGCCGACCTTGTCGAACCATGGACGACGCATCAACAGGTTGGAACTGGGCAGCCATCGCACTGCTTTCATGGTTTCATCGTTCGGGCGCAACGTGCGGCGTTGCCAGGCATTGGCATACCACGGGGCTTCGGCCGGGGTGTGCAGGTCCAGTCCCAGGACGTCGACCTGAACCGCGTGTTGGATGCTCAACAACAGCGTGAGCCAGTCCTCGGGCATCTCGATATCGGCATCGATGAAGCCCAGCCATTCGCCTGTCGCCATCGCCGCCCCGCGATTGCGCAGGGCGCCGATCAGCAGCCCGGGCAGCACCAGCACCTGCGCCCCGAGCTGGCGAGCGATGTGCGGGCCCTGATCGTTGGAGCCGTTATCGACCACGATCAGCTCGCATTCCATCCCGGCAGCCTGCGCGGCTTTTTTCGCGGCAAGCAAGGTGCGGCCGATGTGTCTGGCCTCGTTGTACATCGGGATGGCAATGCTGATGCGGTTCATGCCCTGGCCTCCGTCGGCGGACGTTCTTCCGCCTTGAGGCGCAACACCCAGGTCAGGGCGAGCATGATCCACAGGTACTTGTGATTCGGTGCGCTGAGGAACATCAAAAACAGTGTCAACGACAGATAACTGATGCCCAGGTGGGTGATCAGGTCGGCCTGTTCCCAATCCCGTCGCAGCATCCAGGCTTGACGGGCGCGGACCAGGTTGTACATCCCAAGGCCGAGCATGCCGACGAACAACAGCCCGGCGGGAATCCCCAGTTCACTGAAGATTTCCATGTACGTGTTGTGAGCACGGCGGTACAAGTCGCCGGGTTTGCGGTTGGCGGAAAACACCTTGGCGTAACCGGAGGTGGCGTAGTGCAGCGGGAAGGTACCGGGGCCGGAGCCGAGTAACGGGTGTTCACGAATGATCTGGCTGCCGACCACAAGGTATGACGTGCGGCGGCCGAGGGATTCGTCCTGGCTTTTGGCGCCTTCTTTCAAGACGCTCAAGGACTGGATGCGCTTGAGGTAACCGGCCGGCATCGAATAAATCCCCACCGGGATCACGAGCGCAAGGCTGAGCATGGCAAAACCCAAGTGGCGCGGCCGGATGCGTGGCAACTGCGCGCGGTAGTGCCAGGCGCCGATCATCAAGCTCAGGAACAGGACTACCAGCCCGGAACGGGAATCGGTTTTGGTCATGCCGCCCAGCAGCAAAATGCAGCAGCCGCCCCAGAACAATCGGTGCAACAGGTTCGGGCCGCGGATCACCAGCAGCAGGGCCAACGGCACGGCGAAGGCGATCAGCAGGGCAAACGAATTCGCGTCTTCCAGCAGCCCGGCGGCACGGCCCTGGTCCTGATACTTGGTGGAGAACATGGCCAGCACAGAGGTTGCG
This sequence comes from Pseudomonas sp. GW821-FHT01E10, assembly GCF_059422365.1. Classification (NCBI taxonomy): domain Bacteria; kingdom Pseudomonadati; phylum Pseudomonadota; class Gammaproteobacteria; order Pseudomonadales; family Pseudomonadaceae; genus Pseudomonas; species Pseudomonas sp. GW821-FHT01E10. The sequence goes on along the minus strand of NZ_JBWKWT010000011.1, from coordinate 92,950 downwards.
GCGACGCTGAGGGTCACCAGCCGGGCGAACAGATCGAGGTTCAAATCACGGCCAATCAGCAAGGTGATCACAAACAGCACCAGGCCGACGCTCAAATCCCGTAGATGACTTTGGGACATGTCCATGCTGTCGGTATTGATCATACTCAACCCGTACAACACCATGAATCCGATCAGGTAGCGCCAGATGTTGCTGCGCAGGCGCTCGGACGGAATCTGGTGAATGGCCAGTTGCAACATCAGGACCAGTGCCAGTGACGCACCGATGAATTTGGTGCCCGACAGCGCGTTGCCCTTGAAGAAACCTTCGAACGGCACCAGCGCCGCGATGCCCAATAACCCCCAGGCGGGTTTTCGGTAGAGCACACCGACAGCGACCATGCCCAGTACCGCGCCGGGCGCCAGATAGGGGTAAGGGCTGGCCAGCAAACCGAGGCAGACCAGGGCGAGCAGACTGACGATCGAGAGCGGAAAGATCACGCGCGTGCCTCCCGTGCAGTACGGATATAAAGCTGCGACCAGCGTTCGGCCAAGGCCTTCAGGTCGTAACGGTCCTGTTGCGTACGTCTTGCGTTGTCGATCAGTTCGCGAGCCAGTACCGGCTCACTCAGCAGCGTGTCGAGCTGCCGGGCGAGGGCGACGCTGTCGGTGGGGGGCGCTAGCAGACCGTTGTGCCGATCCTCCAGCACATCGGGAATTCCGCCGACGCTGAATGCCACCACTGGCACTCCGGCCTGCATTGCTTCGAGCAAAATCATCGGCGTGCCCTCGGTGCGCGAGCTGATCACCAGCGCATCGAGTTGCGGCCACCAGCGGTTCATGTCGGTCTGGTAACCCGGCAGGGTGATGCGGTTGTGCAAGCCGGCGGCGGCAATTCGCGCCAGCAGGGTTTCCCGTTCCGGGCCATCGCCGAGCATCACCGCGTCCAGTTGCGGATGTCGCTGACACAGCGCAATCAGCGCATCGAGAAACAGGTCCGGGCCTTTTTCATGGGTCAGCCGACCGACGTAGCCCGCCAGCCAGCGTGGGTGTCTGGCGTTGTGGGGCAGCAGGCCGTTGGCGGTTGGCAGACCATTGGGAATCACTTGCAGCTTCTCCTTCCGAACACTGGCCTTGCGGTGCAGCGCTGCGATGCTTTCGGCCACGCACACCACCCGATTCACCGACGCGGTGCGGCACAGTTGCAGGCTCAGCCAGCCGTAGAAGCGTTGCTTGCGACTGCGCGGGGTGAAACCGTGCTGGGTAATCACCAATGGCAAGTCAAACAATGTCGCGCCGACCCAGCCAAACACCAGGCCTTTGAAATTGTGCGTATTGATCAGCGGATGTTCAGCCCGCCGATAACGTAAATGACCCAGCAATTGCCCCAGTCCCGCGAAAGCGCGGCAATCGACCCCGGCCTCGCGGAACCGGTCGATCAGGGCCGGCGGCGCATCCAGAAACAGCACCTGGTGGTGCCCTGGCGTCGCCAGGCAATGGTCCAGCAACATCCGCTCAGCGCCATAAAAGCCGCCGCTGCTGATCAAATGCATGATCGGCAGCGCGCTGGCGTTGAGCGGCCCGTTCAATGGCGCACCCAATACATGAAGCTAGGCACGGTCCAGTTCTTGTGCGGGTTGTTCGGCAGGACGTCCTGATCGTTGATCACCAACAGCACCGGCAAGCCCAGTTCATGGGTGATTTGCGCTGGATGTTTGAAGCTGTGATCGAAGAACTCACGCACGTAGACGAAGGCAATCGCCAGCAGCAGACCGGTCAGCATGCCGAACGGAATGATCAGCAGCGGTTTGGGAAACGCCACCTCGGACGGTTCGAACGGCGGGCTGAGCACCCGGGCGTTGGACAAATCGCTGTCCAGCGCGCGGGCGGTGCTGCTTTCGGCAAAGCGCTGGGCGTAGGTGGAGAACGCCGCGTGCAAGGCATTGATCTCGGTATCCATCTGCTGCAACTTGCTCTGCGCCACTTGCAACTGGTGGATACGGTTCTTGAACTCGGCGATGCGCGCGGTTTTCTGGTTGATCACCGAGGTGACAATCGCCAGGTCGCTGGTGCGTTCCTGAATCCGGTTGCTGACGATTTTCAGGAACTGCTGACGGGTGCGGGTAATTTGCTCACGGGCCAGCAGCATCGGTTCGCTGCCCGGCTGGAACACCGCCAGGTCATTCATGTAGCGACTGACTTGAGTCGTCAGTTGCTCACCGATCTGCCGGATCTCCCGGTCTTCGAAGGCAATGTTGTCCACCGTGGTGGTGAAGGTGAAGGGGAAGGTGTAGTCGTTGAGCCGAGAGGTATTGTTGGCCGCCGCCAGCGCGGTTTTCAGGTAGTCGAGCCAGCGCTGGCTTTGCAGCAAGCGATCCTGATACTGGTTCAGGTTCTCTTCCTCGGTGTTGATGGCGTTGAGGCGGAAGGTGATTTCTTCCTTCGGATCGGACGCACCGATCTTTTCGAGCAACGCCAGTCGAGTGCCTTCCAGGCCATCGAGCCGCACCTGATACTGCTTCTTCTTGGTTTCGTAGAAGCTCTGTGGCAGATCGATCGATTGCAGTTCCTGACGGCTGGCCAGGTAGTTTTGCAACATCGTTGCGACAAACCGGGTGCCTTGGGCCGGATCGCTTGAGCTGTAGATAATGGAAATCACGTTGGAGCCGGGCAGGGTGTCGATCTTCAGGTTATCGATGGCCTCCTGGGTGAAGGTATCCAGGGAGGTGTCCCGCACCGGATCGATTGCAAGCCCGAGCGCGCCGCGCACCGGGTTGATCACGTATTCACGCAAGGGGTTGGTCACGAAACGCTGGATCGGTACGGTCACCAGTTTGTTGAAGGCCCCGGGGTTGGGCGTGTATTCGCCTTTGGCCTGAAGGTCACTGATGGTCTGACGGATCAGGGCCGGCGAGCGCAGGATATTGCTCTCGGTTTCCATATCCGCCAGTGATGGCGGAATGAAAGAGGCATCGCCTTGGGTCAGGGATGTGGTGGCGTCGCCCTGAGAGAGTTTTTTGGACTGCACGAGCACCTGCGCGGTGATATCGAAGCTCTGTTTGAGCACCAGTGGCAGGAGCAGGGCGATCACTGCAAAGATCAGGAAGATTCGCTTCACCAACCGCTTGTTGGCGAAGAAGATCCTGAAGAACTCATGCAGGTAGTTTTCCTTTGGATTCATGATGGGTCACCTGAGAGTTAGTTGCTGCGGTTGCTGCCTTTGTTGTCGACGCGGTAGGCGAAACTGAAGCCCACCCCCTGAAACAGCACCACGTCCGCCAGCTGCCGTGCGAGCTCACCGGCGCTGGCCAGTTTGGTCTTGGGCACATAGAGCATGTCGTCCGGTTGCAGGTAAGCAATCTGCGACGCGTCACCGGACAAGGCTTTCTCCACGTCGTAGTGCACAGCCTGCACCTGGTTGCCGTTGCGGCGCATGATCACCACCGAATCGAGCCGGGCCTTGATGCTGGTGCCACGGGCCAGGGTCAACGCTTCGAGCACCGAGACCGGGCGGCGAATCGGGTAGGAGCCCGGCTGCCCGACTTCACCCAGCACATAGATTTCGTTGCCCGACGTGGATTTGAGCATGACGTCGACTGTCATCCGTCCCGGCAATTGCGCGTAGCGTTGATTGAGGAACGTTTCGAGCTGGTTGACGGTCATGCCTTGCAGCGGCACGGAGCCGATTTCCGGAAAACTCGCATAGCCGTCGTTGCCCACGGTGATCTCCCGGCTCATGCCGGTAGCGGGGTGGTTCAAGGCGCTCTTGAGGTTTTGCTCGTTGCTCAGCGGGCTGGTGACCTGCACGGTCAACTGGTTGCGATTGGGCTGGAACAGGGATTTGCGGTTATAGGCGCGCTGGATTTCCTCCCGGGCCTGGACCGAGGTCATCCCGGCGATTTTCACTGAGGTGTTGGCCCCCGGCAGTTCGATGGTGCCATCGGGCAGCACCAGTTGCGTGCCGTTGAGCTGGCTGGCCGCAGTGAAGTTCAGCGCGACCTGGTCGCCGGACTGAATGCGGTAAGCCTCCGAGCCACTGGTGCTGACGTGGAAGATCACGTCCAGCACGTCCTTGGGCCGCAAGGTCTGTTCGACCTTGGGCATATCGGTGGCCTGGGCGTTGGCCGGCTCGGCCGTGAGGATCTGCACCGGCATGTTCTGGGTTTCACTGGTGCTGGAGCAACCTGCAAGCGGTAGCAACAGCAGGACAAGCACTTTGGCATTCATGACTTCATCCTTCAGGTGGGTGCTTACAGGTTTTTGTAGAGCCATTTGGGCATGTAGTACTTGCGCCGGTTGAAGACGCTGCCCACCAGTTTCGCGCCGGCCTGGGTCAGGCGCTGGGCCGCGGCCTGGGCCACTTCCCAGCGGGTGTCTTCCGCGCGCACCACCATGATCACGCCGTCCACCAAAGTGCTGATGACCAGGGTGTCGACGGCCTCATACACCGCATCGCCGTCGATCACCACGAAGCGATACCGATCGCCCAGTTGCTCGAGCAACGGGCTCAGTTGTTCGCGGGTCAGGTGCTCGGTGCCGCGGATGTGCCGCCCGTTCGGCAGGATGTGGAAGGGCAGGCTGGAGACGGTCACCAGGCAGTCCTGCAGCAGCGGCGGGGAGTCGTTGAACAGCAGATCGCGAAAGCCGCGCTCTTTGCTCAACCCCAGCTGATGCGTGAGGTTGCTCGCCGACTGGCTGGCGTCCACCAGCAGCACTTGGCCGCTGCTCATTGACGCCAATTGGGTGGCCAGCGCCAGGGCACTGGTGGTGGTGCCCGTGCCTGCGTTGGCAGCGGTCAGAAAAAGGATCCGCAGATCCAGGTCGAGCACGGTCGAGGTCAGGTTGGACTCGCTCGGGCTGGCGATGGTCAGGCTGTTATTCGATGAACCGTCCATTTAACTCGCTCCGTGGCCGTTGAACACGATGAAGGGGGTTTTCAACAGAATCTTCAGATCAAGCAACAGGCTCTGCTCGGCGATGTACGTGAGGTCCAACTCAACGCGCTGGTCGAAGTCGATATTGCTGCGCCCGGAGATCTGCCACAGACCGGTCATGCCGGGGTAGATGCTCAGGCGTGCAAGGTGGCTGTCCTTGTAACGACGGGCATTGAACGAGGTGGGTCGTGGACCTACCAGGCGCATGTCGCCGCTCACCACATTGATCAGGTTGGGTAATTCATCGAGGCTGCTGCGCCGCAGGAAGCTGCCGATGGGGGTAATCCGCGGGTCGTTGTCGATCTTGAAGTCGATGGCGTCGGCGCCGTGCTTGTTCAGATGCCGCAGGGACTCCTTGAGCTCCTCGGCGTTGGCCACCATGGTGCGGAACTTGTACATGCCGAACATGCGGCCGCGGTAGCCGGTGCGTTGTTGCACGAACATCACCGGCCCCGGGCTGCTGAACTTGATCGCCAGTGCCAGCCCCAGCAGTACCGGGGAAATCAACAGCAAGATCACCAGTGCACCGAGGCAGGCGAGCACCCGATTGGTGCGCGACAGGGTCCAGGGCCGACCGCCGTTGCGGCCGGTCACCCAGCCGTGACCCTGCACGTGGATCGCCTTGTCGAGGCGCATCCGGTGCTCGGGATCCAGGCGGTTATCATGCTGCATGTGATCGAGCAACATGCCTTTTTCATGTCCAGTCATAGAGTCCTCCGCTAAAGCCCGGCCATGAATGGCGAGTGGGCGCTACGCAGTGGGTAGTAGTCACGGAACCAGGCGATGAATCGTCCGAGTCCTTCATCCAGCTCTATCCGTGGCTGGAAACCGGTGGCCAGTGCCAGATCGCTGGCATCGGCGCAGGTGTTGAGCACGTCGCCCGGTTGCAGGGGCAGCAACTCGACGAGGGCCTTTTGCCCCAGGTGCTTTTCTAGCAGTGCCAGGTAGTCCTTGAGCGCTACCGGCTGCTGTCCGCCAATGTTGTAAATGCACCATGGCGCCATGCTGCTGGCCGGGTCCGGTTGCTCGCGGCTCCAGTCCGGTGCCGGCTGCGGCGCGCGCTCGACCAGGCGGGCGATGCTCTCGATGATGTCGTCGATGTAGGTGAAATCCCGCTGGTGCTGGCCGTAGTTGAACAGCTTCAACGGCTGCCCTTCGGCAATCGCCCGGGCGAACTGGATCGGCGACATGTCGGGCCGGCCCCAGGGGCCGTACACGGTGAAAAAACGCAAACCGGTGCAGGGAATGCCGAACAGATGGCTGTAGCTGTGGGCCATCGACTCGTTGGCTTTTTTGGTCGCGGCGTACAGCGACAACGGATGGTCGACGTTGTCTTTGACTGAATATGGCGTGTGCTGGTTGGCGCCGTACACCGAACTGGACGAGGCATAGATCAAGTGCCTGACCGGGTGGTGACGGCAGCTTTCGAGAATGTTGAGGAACCCGCTCAGATTGCTGTCGAGGTAGGCCCGAGGATTTTCCAGGGAGTAACGCACCCCGGCCTGCGCCGCGAGGTGAATCACCACTTGCGGTTGTTCACACTCAAACAGTGCGTCGAGGGCCTCGGCATCGGCCAGGTCGACTTTCGCGAGGGGGAAATCGCCGACCTGCTCGCGTACCCAATCCACGCGGTCATGTTTGAGTTGCGGGTCGTAGTAGTCATTGAAGTTGTCCAGCCCGCACACCTGATGCCCGTCGCTCAAAAGCCGCAACACACAATGGGCACCAATGAAGCCGGCGGCTCCAGTGACGAGTATCTTCATGATCGTGGCGCCTCTGGAGCTGCCAATGCCGCAGCTTGGATGAGGCCGACGCAACACGTACCCAATACGTTCACGTCCATATTGGCGTGCCTCGTAAGACGGTGGATGTAACTGAAATGAGACTGTCAAAAGGGGTATAGCCCAGCCTTGGGAAAGCGTGTCAGCAAAATGACGGGTAGCGCGGGCTGGAAACCCTGATTTCATGGGCTATTTGGTATCAAGTGCTTGCCGTTGCTGGATTTGTCGCGGTTTTGAGGGGTTTCAAGAAAACGATAAACGGTCGAAAGGCCTGTATTACAAGGGTTACAGGCGTTTTGAAGCGTCAGATTTGAGTTAATGTTTTTTTGACGCTTTTGGCAAAAAACCGGCATTTCTTGCGCTTTCATGGCTCGGTGCTAGTGTCAGAAAATGGCTGATAATCATTGGTTTCCATTTGCCAATGGCAGCCATGGAGGTACTGCATCCACCATGATCCGATACTTCAAGGAACTGTTGCTGGTTCTGTATTTACTCAAAAGCTACGACTATTACCTCGATCGTCTCGAGGCATTGGGCATCGGTTTGCCGATGTTGCTGTATGGCGGGATGTTCGTTGTGCTGACGATCGCGCTGTTCATGACCGCCTATATTCGTCAGACACTGGTCCGTCATTTGTTTGCGTTGGCGCTGTTTGGCTCGGCGATTTTCTTTGACGTGTATACGCACGTGACCGCCAGTTACCTGACCTACAGCAGCTTTGTGTCGCTGGTGTATTCCGGTGGGTTCATTCAGGAAGCGGCTTACCAGTACCGCGATGCGATCATCAGTGCGACGGTCAGTGGCTTGTTGCTGCTGTTGGGTATCGGGCTCAAGCCGCGTCGACGGTTGCCGTTGCCGGGGGCGTTGTTGGCGGCGGCACCGGTGCTCGGCGTGCTGCTGCTCAGTGTCGTGCTGTTCGTGCGGGCCGGCGAGGGCGCCCGTGGCTTGCCGATCATGTACACGCCGTTGGCCTATCTGAATCTGTTTACCTATGAAGCGTTGCACAACACCGTCGGCCCGCGCGAGCCGGTGAGCCTGGCGCGCATCGATCGGCCGGTGGGTTACGACATCGTACTGATCATCGACGAGAGCATTTCCGGTAATTACCTGGACATCAACACGCCATTCGGTGTGCACAGCAACCTCAAGGAAGCACACCCGGGCGTGGACATCTTCAATTACGGCTACGCCGCGTCCATCGCCAATTGCAGCGCCGACACCAACGTCACGTTGCGCTATGGCGGCACCCGTGGCGATTACATGCGGATCAACACCACACTGCCGTCGATCTGGCAGTACGCGAAAAAAGCCGGGCTGCGCACGGTTTACATCGATGCCCAGCGCACGGGCGGCAACTTGCAGAATCTGATGAGCAATGCCGAGAAACAGGACATCGACGAGTTCGTGCAATTCGACCAGACCAGCGTGCGTGAGCGAGACATGGCTGCGGCGGCCAAGCTGATCGATCTGCTCAACGACGGCATACCGGAGCTGGTGGTGATCAACAAGGTCGGCGCGCATTTCCCGGTACACGACAAATACCCGGACGCGTTTATGGCGTATCGCCCGACCTTGCCTCGGGGGCAGTTTGTCGAGGTGGCGGACACGGGCACGCGCGAGGGTTTCAATGGGCAGCCGAACGATTGGGTGTTGTACCGCAATGCCTACAAAAACACGGTGCTGTGGAATGTCGGCGAGTTCTTCTCACGGGTTTTCGCCCAGGCGGATATGCGTAATGCGCTGATGATCTACACCTCGGACCACGGGCAGGATCTGCATGAGCGCGGTAACCCGGGGCTCAACACCCACTGTGGCAGTGACCCGGTGGAGGAAGAGGGGTTGGTGCCGTTGGTGGTGATCTCGGGCAGCGATTTGAAGACGATGGACTGGCAGGCGCAGTTGCCGGCCAACAAGGACCGCTCCAGTCACTACAACATCTTCCCGACGTTGTTGCAGTTGATGGGCTATGACCTGGCGGGGATCGAGGCGGTGTATGGCAAACCGTTGAGCGTGTCGACGGCGGATGACTTCACTTTCAACTATCGCTTCAATGCGCGGCTCGGTGCTGTGCCTGCGTGGAAGTACATCGATCTGAAGAGCATTGTGACGCCGGGGCCGGTGGTGCCGAGTGTGGCGGTGGGGCAGTGAGATTTTGATGAAATGGCCTGGCCTTATCGCGAGCAGGCTCGCGATAAACGATAACGCGGTCTTGCTGCCGTCCGCTATCCTAGGCCAACTGCCTTCAACGAGCCTCCTCTCATGCTTTCGGTCCAGGGCGTCTTCAAAAGCTACGCCACCCCCCAAGGCCCATTGCCGGTATTACAAGGCGTCGACCTCACGTTGAAACCCGGCAGCAGCCTGGCGTTGATGGGCGAGTCGGGCAGTGGCAAAAGTACCTTGCTGCACCTGATCGCCGGCCTGGACAAGGTCGATCGCGGCAGCATTCGCAGTGGCGAGCATCGGCTGGAACAGATGAACGAAGGCCAATTGGCCCACTGGCGGCGCACCGAAATCGGCCTGGTGTTTCAGCAGTTCAACCTGATCGGCAGTTTGCGGGTCGAGGACAATCTGGCGTTTCAGGCGCGTCTGGCCGGGCGCCACGACCCGCGCTGGCAAGCGCATCTGGTGCAGCGTCTTGGGTTGGTGGATCTGTTGCAGCGCTATCCGGAACAACTGTCTGGCGGGCAACAGCAACGAGTTGCGCTTGGCAGGGCGTTGGCCTCGCAACCGAAACTGCTGCTGGCCGACGAACCCACCGGCAGCCTCGATGAAGCCACCAGCGATGAGGTGTTGAAGTTGCTGCTGGAGTTGCTCGACGACAGCCCGACGACGTTGTTGATGGTCACCCACAGCCCCAGGGTCGCCGCGCGGCTGGCGGAAAAAGTGGTGCTGCACAATGGCCGTCTGGCTGGCGCGGACGAGCGCTGAAGTGCGGGTTTTTCGCGAGACATTGCGGGCGCTGCTCAGCCATTGGCGGCAACATCCGGTGCAATTTTTCAGTGTGCTGACCGGGCTCTGGCTCGCCACCAGCCTGCTGACCGGCGTGCAAGCGCTGAACAGTCAGGCACGGGAAAGCTACGCACGGGCCAGTCAGTTGATCGGTGGCGAACCTCAAGCCAGCCTGAGCGCACCCGGCGGCGGGGTGTTCCCTCAGCAATTGTTTATCGACCTGCGTCGCGCAGGTTGGCCGGTATCGCCCGTGTTGCGAGGCCGGGTGACGCTCAAGGGCCATGAAGACCAGCGCTTGCAGTTGATGGGCATTGAACCGGTGTCGCTGCCGGCCGGTTCCGCAGTGGCCGGCCGGTCGTTGCCGATCGAGCAGGTCGTCGAGTTCTTCACGGTGCCGGGCAGCACCTGGATTTCGCCGCAGACCTTGCAGGCGTTGGGCTTGCACGAAGGTGAAACACCGACGGCCGAGAGCGGCATCGCCTTGCCGCCACTGCGTGCCCAACCCGACATGGCCCCCGGTGTGTTGCTGGTGGACATCGGCTTCGCCCAGCAAATTCTGCAATTGCCCGATCAACTGTCACGTCTGTTGCTGCCCAAGGATTTCACCGCGACCCTGCCTGATCAGTTCAAGGGCCAACTCCAGCTCATCAGCAGCGGCGAAGAAAACAATCTTGCACGCCTGACCGAGAGCTTCCATCTGAACCTCGATGCCTTGGGCTTTCTGTCGTTCGTGGTTGGCCTGTTCATCGTCCACGCGGCGATCGGTCTGGCGCTGGAGCAACGTCGAGGCTTGCTCAGAACCCTGCGCGCCTGTGGCGTCAGTGCGCGAATGTTGATTGCCGGCCTCGCCGTCGAGCTGGGTGGTCTGGCGTTGATCGGTGGTGTCGCTGGCGTGGTCAGCGGCTACTTGCTGGCCGGCGTGCTGTTGCCGGACGTCGCCGCCAGTTTGCGCGGCTTGTACGGCGCCGAAGTGCCGGGACATTTGAGCCTCAGCCCGCTGTGGTGGTTCAGCGGCATCGGTCTGAGCCTGCTCGGCGCGTTGCTGGCCGGTGCCAACAGTTTGCTGCGAGCGGCGCGTTTGCCGTTGCTGGCGCTGGCCGATCCGCAAGCCTGGCATCAGGCCCACGCGCGCTGGTTGCGGCGCCAGGGCTGGGTCGCGGCGATGGCTGCGCTGATCGCGGTATTGGCGTTGATGTTCGGCGACAGCCTGAGCAGTGGTTTCGTGCTGATGGCCGCGTTGTTGATCGGCGCCGCACTGGCCTTGCCGGTGGTGTTGAACAGCGTGCTCAACCGGGTGCTGCGGCGCAGTCGCTCGGTGCTCGGCCAATGGTTTGTCGCCGATTGCCGTCAGCAGTTGCCGGCCCTGAGCCTGGCCTTGATGGCGCTGTTATTGGCGCTGGCGGCGAACATCGGCGCCGGCAGCATGACCGCCGGTTTCCGCCAGACCTTCAACAACTGGCTCGAACAACGCCTGACCGCCGAGTTGTATGTCAATCCGCAAAATCCGGCCCAGGCCCGAGAGCTTTACACATGGCTCAAACAACAACCCCAAGTCAGCGCGGTGCTACCCAACTGGCAAGTGTCGATTCAGTTACAGGGCTGGCCGGCGGATGTCTTCGGCGTGATCGATCACCCGACCTATCGCCAGCACTGGCCGTTGCTGGAAGCCTTGGGCGACGACCCCTGGGAACGACTGGCCAAGGACGACGCGCTGATGCTCAGCGAACAACTGGCCCGGCGGTTGAAGGTGCGCCTGGGTGATCACATGACCATTGCCACGCCCAACGGTCCATGGTCGCCACGGATCGTCGGGATCTACGCCGACTACGGCAATCCCAAGGGCCATCTGCTGGTCAACATCAATCACCTGCTGCGCGGCTGGCCGCAGCTGACACCCAGCCGTTTCAACCTGCGCATCGAGCCCGCGTCGATTCCCGCGTTCCTGGCCGCGCTGCAAGCGCGCTTCGCCCTGGACGACAGCCGCATCGTCGATCAGGCCCGGCTCAAGGGTTGGTCCACACAAGTGTTCGAGCGTACCTTCGCCGCCACCGCCGCACTCAACAGCCTGACGCTTTGCGTCGCGGGCGTGGCGCTGTTCATCAGCCTGCTGACCCAGAGCCAGAGTCGCCTCGGACAACTCGCGCCGTTGTGGGCGCTGGGCGTGACGCGGCGACAGTTGATGCTGCTCAACCTCGGGCAGACCTGGTTGCTCGCGGTGCTGACATTGGTGCTGGCATTGCCGTTGGGCATCGCATTGGCGTGGTGCCTGGACACGGTGATCAACGTGCAGGCCTTCGGCTGGCGCTTGCCGCTACGGGTGTTTCCACTGCAACTGTTGCAGTTGATGGGCCTGGCCTTGCTCGCCACGTTGCTCGCGTCGGCGTGGCCGTTGTACTCGCTGTATCGCACGCAACCGGCGGATCTGCTGCGGACGTTTGCTCATGAAGATTAAGATCTGCGTGTTGCTGCTGGCGTTGCTGAGCGGCTGCGACAACACGCCTGCGCCGGAAAAAGGCTTCGCCGGCCTCGGCCATCAGGCCTCCGCATTTACCCCGGTGGTGCCCGGGCGAGAATTCAGTTTCCCGGCGGACCACGGCGCCCACGATGGCTTTCGCATCGAATGGTGGTACGTCACCGCCAACCTCAAGGACGATCAGGGGCGCGAGTTCGGTGCGCAATGGACGCTGTTTCGCAGCGCCTTGAAAGCGACGCCCGAGCAACCTGGCTGGGCCAATCAGACTATCTGGCTGGGTCATGCGGCCGTGACATCCGCCACCGCACACCATGCCGCCGAACGCTACGCCCGAGGTGGCGTCGGCCAGGCCGGAGTGATCCTTAAGCCGTTCAACGCATGGATCGATGACTGGCGTTTCAGCAGTCAGGCCACCGACGCAAACCCGCTGGCAGACCTGCAACTCAGTGCCCGCGACAAGGTGTTCAGCTACCAGCTTCGACTGACCTCAACCCGGCCACTGGTACTTCAAGGAGACAAAGGCTTCAGCCAGAAATCCGAACAAGGCCAGGCGTCGTACTACTACAGCCAACCGTTTTTCCAGGCCAGCGGCACCCTCGAAATCGACGGCAAAACCTACACCGTCAGCGGTCCGGCCTGGCTCGACCGCGAGTGGAGCAGCCAACCGCTGACCGCCAACCAGACCGGTTGGGACTGGTTCTCCCTGCACCTGGACAGCGGCGCGCAGGTGATGCTCTACCGCATGCGGCAAAAGGACGGCGCGCCATACCTCACCGGCACCTGGATCGACGCTCAAGGGCAGGCACAGCTGCTGCACGCCGACGACATCCAACTCACACCACAAGACACCGCCAAGGTTGCCGGGCGTTCGATGCCTGTGCGCTGGTCGATCAACATCCCGGGCAAGCACCTCGAAATCACCATCGATGCCCTCAACCCCAAGGCCTGGATGGACTTGCGCATTCCTTATTGGGAAGGGCCGGTGCGGCTGAGCGGCAGTCATGGGGGGCAGGGGTATCTGGAGATGACCGGGTATTGAGTTGGAGTTCTCGGCGCGACACTATTTGGTGAAATTGAAAGATCTGAAAGCAGGGCAGAGCGTTGTGCTGACCTGTAACGATGTGCTGAAAGTGACCAGCCGGCACCCAAGCTGATCATTACTTGTACGTATTGATTGTTCTTGTGCGGATAGCTGTATAAGAACAATCAATTTTAATGGTCGAACTGGTGATTTTAAGAAGTTTGTAGACGTTGTGTAAGCGGGGCCTTACGAAATATTACGTGCATAAATTTCATGTTTGTATACGAGGACATATCTGCCAAATTCTATTAAAATCCTTCCCGTTCGCCCGGTGTCAGGGCTCTTTACCGGTGCATGGATTGCCAAGGCCATTACACTGGGCGAACACCTTCTTTGGGAGGTGCTGTTTAAAAGTTTCGGATATAAAAATGGGCGACCTTGGGGTCGCCCATTTTTATTGGAAGATCTAAAGCTGCTTCCGCAAGCGCTGTCCGACCACATCCATCAAATCGCAACCGTCCTGCAACGGGATGGCCAACCCGCGTAAAGTGCCGCGAGTCGATGCATAGTGGGGCGCCTGGACGGTTACGGTGATGCATTGAAACGATCAATATTGATACTCTCCAATACACAAACCTCTTCAGGATCAACGAACAGGGAGTAGAGAATGGCTGGAGCCACAGCTGGGCTCGAGGGTAGGAGTCCTTAATGATCAAAGGGGAGCCAATCGTTATGGCGAGATCAAAGCAAAACAAGAGCTGTTTTAAACGGGTATCCATCGGCGTACTGGCCGCTTTGCTGTCGGTCGGCGTCGCTAAAAGTTTCGCAGAGGATAAGGAAGTCAAAGGAATGCAGAGTATTCAGTTTCGAAAGGTCATTGACCTCAGCCATGTCATTAGCACGACGATTCCACTGTGGCCTAACGACCCTCCAGTGACATTCGACGTGGTGGCTTCACAGGAAAAAGACGGTTATTACCTGCGGCGTTTCAGCATCGGCGAGCACAGCGCTACCCATATGAACGCGCCCAATAGTTTTCACCCCAATGCCATCGGGATTGATGCCTATAAACCAGAGTCCCTGGTGCGCCCGGCCGTTGTGATTGATATACGAACCCAGGCTCGGGATAACCCGGATTATGTGATTGGCGTCCAGGACATCGAAAAATGGGAACAGGCTAATGGGCGCATCGCCCAAGGCTCTGTTGTGCTGTTTTATACGGGATGGCAAGCCTTGTGGAACGATCCCAAGCGCTTTATCAATGAAGACGCGAAAGGCCCACACTTTCCCGGTGTGGGCGCTGCTACGACCCAGTTTCTGCTTGAAGAACGCCAAATCGCTGGTGTCGGTATCGATACACATGGCGCTGATCCAGGTCAGGATACGGTTTATGCCACCAACAGCCAGATTCTGGCCAAAGATGGCATTGTCCTGGAGTGCCTGACTAATCTCGATCAGCTACCTGCGAAAGGCACGACACTGGTCATTGGCGTGCTTCGACTCAAAGAGGGGTCGGGTTCTCCTGTTTCCGTAATGGCGTTTGTACCCTGAGCCCATTTCAACTTGAAATTGCATCCACTACCGGAGTACTGGCCTGGAGCTGTCGCCGGTAGTTGGCTGCACGCTGAAGTACTTGGGTCAAGGCCTGGAAGTTTGCCGGTTTGGTCAAAATGTCATTGGCACCGGCGGCCCTGAAACGTTCTATCTCGCTCGAAAAAGCGCTCGCGGTGAACGCAACGATGTAGCACGTATCGCCCAGTGGTAGTTCGCGGATGTTACGGATGGCCGCCAGCCCATCCATAACAGGCATATTGATATCCATGAAAATGATATCTGGAATCGACGTCATGCACTCGTTGATCGCCTCCAGACCATCTGACGCAAGGGCGGGTGTATAACCCAACGCCTGTAACATCGCCAAGGCAACTTTCTGACTAATGGGATGGTTCTCCACCAACAGGATATCGAGCGGGTAATCCCCGGCAAAAGATGAGTCGAAACCAACCGTTGCATGATCGTCCCCGAGGGGGATTTCCGAGACGGAAAAAGGCTCCATGGGGAGTGAGAAGGAAAACGTCGATCCGATACCAGGCTGACTGGTAAAGGATAAAGTCCCCTGTTGCGCCTCGACCAGATTCTTGCAAATTGAAAGACCTAGCCCACTTCCGGTAAAGCGTTGACTGGCTGGCCCTTTGAACTGAACAAAGGGCTTGAACAGGCTGTCTTGCCGCGCCAAAGGGATACCTATGCCGGTATCGCGTATGGAGAACTCGAGTCGGGCTCGAGGGCTGTCACCGCTCGTTTTGACCACGAGCGATACTGTTCCGGTTTCGGTGAACTTGACCGCATTACCCAACAAGTTGATCAGTATCTGGCGAAGGCAATCGGTATCGGTTTTGACCCAGTGCGGTACATCCGGTGATACCTGAGCCTCAATGATGATTGGTTTGCCCTGAGTGTTTTGCCGGATCATTTCAATACTGGATGAAACCAATGCTCTCACTTCGAATACACGAGGCCTCAATTCAAGTTTGCCCGCTTCGATCTTTGCCAGGTCGAGAATGTTGTCGATAAGCGACAGCAGGGTTCGTCCGCTGGTATGAATCGTATTGACCAGAGCGCTTTGCTCGGGATTCAGGGCGGAGCCGGCCAGTAACTCGGTCGCACCGATGACACCGTACATGGGGGTGCGGATTTCATGACTCATGGTGGCTAAAAAACGGGTCTTGGAACGATCCGCGTCTTCGGCGGCATCTTTTGCCTGACTCAATACCTGTTCGTTTATTTGCAGTTGCTGAAGATGAGCACGCATGCGCAATAAGTCGATCACGAACAAAAGACTGAAGGCGAGAAATACCAGAATGGCAAGGATGATATGGTGCAGAGAGTCCTGATTAAGTTGTTGGTTGTAGTTCGCCAACGTCATCTCCGCACCTGCCACATAAACCGTCCCGTCCTGGGATTTCATTGGGACGAAGACGGCGCGAAAGTCTCCCCAGTGATCCGAGTAATCGATCCAGGTGGGCTCGGTACGCTCAAAACTGTCGAGCAGGGCCTGACTGGCATCTGGATAAGGATCGAAAAAGCGTACGTAATTCTGCTCTTGAATCTCTTTTTTCGAGGCGCTGGAGCTGATCAGATAGGCTTCCCCATCGCGTTTGACCACGCTGTAGACAAAGGCGGTGCCCATGGACTCGTTGAATCTGGAAAGCCGCTGAATGGTATCCCAGTCTTGCGCTTCCGTTTTCGACTGTTTGTCGATCAGATTGTCATGGTAGCGGTCGCCGAGGATGGCTGACGCGCCCAGCGCGGCATGCAGCAGCTTGTTATTAATGTTGTCAGTGAGAATTCCCTGAGTCTCGACGTAGAGGTAGTAGATATAGCCACTGACACCTACGATGTAGACCAAAAGTAAAGCCCATGTTTTCCGTCTGAGTTTGAACATTCATCACAGCCTCCATACTGTCAGCCCAAGCATAGATTGAAGACTGGTTGAAAACCATTGTTTATCAGTGAGGAAGTTACTTGACCGAGTAGCCAGTTTTTCTGGGTTTTTGGGAAGGTCGCGATTTTGCGGAAGAGCCCACCATAGTGGAAGTTGGAAGAATTTTGCTCCTATATCAAGAAATTTGCGGGCGAAGTTTTAGCAGCCTCTTGCCAAATGCTCTGTGTATAAAATTGAGGGATGATATTAAACGTCGGATATAAAAATGGGCGACCCTGGAGTCGCCCATTTTTATTGGCTGAATTAAAGCTGGGCCCGTAACCGCCACCCGACCACATCCAGCACGTCGCCCGGAGACAGCTCTCTTCCAACAGTTGAGTGACACAACGAATGCGATATGCGGCCGTGTCCTGCAGCACATCGACAGGCGCTGCGGTGTCGATCGGGAGGGAAGGGATCGTGCAGTCGATGCCGGTAATCGACATGTATCGAGTCATGGTTGAACACTCCCGAGTGTCGGACGCCCCACCGGGTGGGTCGAGGTTGTCCAGCACCCGGTTTACCAACAACTTACCCGGTACAGCCAATTGCTGAATCGATAGCGCCAGGCTGCGGTGCGAGCCTTCGAGTTCACAGGCAAGGTCGGTGTTCAGGACGTTGAGCGAAGCGAGGGTTTCGCAGGCGTGGCTTAGCAGGGTTTCGGTGCGGATGTTGGGGGGAGGGTGACGACGTGGCTGATGGGGTCGAGAGACTCGGGTGGAAACTTTTTCATCGTGAAGCTCCTGAATCAACGGAGCCGCAAAGCGGCATTTGCATGCCTTGATCGTGTTCGGTCTGCCAAAACCGGTCGCTGGGGTTGCAGTGACTGGGGGAGGTTATCTGGGGAGAAGGGGGGGTACAAGTTCATGGATGGTGATGGGAGTTGCGGGAAATGTCCGATGCTTTTGTCAGACGACTCAAAGGGCAGAAAAATGAGTTAGATTTTTTAAGTGAGTACGGGCTTTTTGTCGTTCATATAAACTGAGGGGCCACAAAGTAGCGGGGATTTTGTTGAGAATTCAATTATCGAGCTGCTGTTCGAAGCATGAATCGTGAAAATGTTTTCGCTCTGAGTGATTGTTATATTGAGTTTTTCTTTTGTAGGTATGTTTTTGATCGTCGGGTTGCTGATTTCGCTGCAGTTTAAACAGATGCGGCATGTGTTGAATTCAGCCTTTTTCCACTTTGCGGGAGGGGCGTCCGGGAGTTCTTCGATGTCAAACTCCAGTATTATCGTTGGTCTGTTGTTGTCGATACTTACTGTGAAAAGTTCAACGAGGCCAATCACTACGGAAGTCTTGAAAACCTGGTTGAAAAAAATGCTGCCATCGATATCGTTCCAGAATTTCATTTTTACTCCTTGAAACAGTCAAAAGGGACCACCCCTTAGCCAAGCCAAAAGAGCCAAAAGGGGACGCCCATTTTTGCTTTGAAGCGTTGAGGTGAGTTTCGTTAATTTTTTAGGAGGTTCTCTTGCTGTGATCTGATTTGGATGTTCTTTTGCTACGCTACACCATAGTTATGGTATGCCTTAATATTTGCTATGGTAATCTAAGTGTGACTTTGTAGTTTGAGTCGTGTTGGGTGACGGTTATAGTAGTAGGGCCGCTGAAATTGAAATTTTCTATATTTATTATGTAAGGCTGGAATTCGTACTCGTTATAATCTTTTTTCAGCCATTTCTTAGGGGTGACTGCTTGTTCTACTTGGCTGTATAGTTTTAAGCATGTAGAGTTTCCGTCCAGCATGACGTAAGAAGTGCGCATGCTGGTAGGGGAGTAATCTTCTCCAAAAATAGAAGCTCACTGTTTTTTATTCGATATTGATGATGTCCACATTTTAGATTGCTCAAACACGTAATGATAGCCAAAAGGGGACAAATTTATTTTATGGCATGAAAAATAAATCTGTCCCCTTTTCTCTCGACTCTCCGGGGATTATGATTCTTTTATTTGCGTCTAGCATTTTCTTCTGAAAGGCCAAAATGAGGTGGCTTTTTTTTTTGAGCGCTCGGGCGATCATTTTTCTAGTTTGTTTAAAGCATTGGAAATTGCCTTGTTTAATTCTGTCCAGCTTTTTGCTTTTTCGCTGAAAGCTGGGTGCTCCCAGTCATAGGCTTTAATTAAAGAAACTCTAAATGTGCCGTTTTCACAGAATTCAGGGTACCAACCTATGTCAATAAGTTGATCATGTGGGAAGACGGCTTGGAATAGATCCTCCTTTAAGTCATCAACGATCATCGAAGTGTCAATAAGCTGGTTGAGGTGGGAGATGTCATCAAATGTGACTGTTCCGCCAAGTTCTATAATTTTTTTAGTGTCCATTCAGTTTTTCTTCGCTTTTGTGAGTTTTTTAAATGCTTCTTCGGAAATAGGGTGGCCGTGGATAGTGTTTGCGCTTAGTTCAACCCTCATGAAGCGTGTTTCTTTACCATCGTTGGCGCCAATAGTCTTGCCCATATCAATAACTTTCCAAGGCTTTCCGTTGTTAACATCTTGGCCATTTTTAAATGCATGCCGCTCGAGTGCTTCGATGTCTGTCCCAGGTAAATACCTTGCCGCGCCTCCATTTGCCGTTGATTTAACAACATTTGGCCAGGGGGCCTTGGGGGCTACGTGCTTGTTACCGTGATTCGTCCATTGAACATCAGGTGCTCCTGATGTCCCCTCATTTACCTTGGCCTTACTCGCCGGATCTTCAACCGTTCCAGGCTTGCAGCTCGCTCCCCCCGGACATTCGCTATTCAACCCCAACGGATCCACCCACCCCGTAGGGTTAGGCACGTACTGGTAGTTGTTCAACCCGCCCGCAAGCTTGATCGGATCCGGCGTCAAAAACCGTCCAGTCCCCGGATTGTAGTAGCGATGCCGGTTGTAATGTAAGCCTGTCTCCGCGTCGAAGTACTGACCCTGGAAGCGCAGCGGGTTGTCGACTTCTGCAACGTCGAGGGTGGCGAGGTTGCCGTAGGCCCGGTATTTCGCCGACCACATAATCTCGCCGCTGTAGTCGGTGAGTTCCTGTGGCGTGCCGAGATGATCGAGTTGGTAATAGAAAGGCGTAGCGTTCAGCGGGCCTTCGCCATCGAGCATCGCCAATGGGCGGAAGCTGCCGGGTTCATAAATGTAAGTGCGATAGCGATTGTCGGCGCTTTCAGCGATGAGGCGTTCGCCTTGCCACAAGAATTCGGTGGTTTGACCATCGACGGTTTTGGCGATGCGTCGGCCGAAGGCGTCGTACTTGTAGTTTGCGATGCTGCCGCCGGGCAGGCTGACGCCGATCAGGCGATGTTGGCAGTCGTAGCGATACTCGGTGACGAGTTTCTGCCCGGCGCCACGACGTTCGCGGATCAGGTTGCCGTGGGCGTCGTAGCCATAATGGCGGTCGCCTTGCATCAGCAGGCGGTTGCCTTTGACGTTGGCGAGATTCGCGGTCGGTTGGTCGCCTTGGCCCAGGAGGTTGCCCGCCGGGTCGTGGGCGAAGCTTTCCGGTGTGGTGCCACGGACGTTGATCAGGCGATCGAGCGGATCGTAATGGTAGCTGCGGTTGCCTTTGCGGCTGTCATCGATACCCGCGAGGTTGCCGTTGGCATCGTAGGCGTAGCGGCGACGGAACAGGTTGCGGTCTTGCTGACTGACGGTGTGGGCTTGCAGTCGGCCTTGTTCGTCGTACTGGTATTGGCTGAGCAGCAGGCCTTGTTGGCGCTGTTGTTCGCGACCGGCGCTGAACTGGTGGGTGGTGAGGCGCGAGCCGTTGAGGTCGATGCTGCTCAGGCGTCCGCCGGGTTGGTAGCGGTAGTCGAGTTTACTGCCGTCGGGAAGGCGGCAATGACTCAACTGGCCCAGGTTGTCGTACTCGTAACGTAAAGTGCCCCAGCCTTGGTGTTCGGTGATCAGGCGATCCTGCAGGTCGTATTCGTAGGCGAGGGGCCAGTGGCCGTCGTCGACGTTGACGAGGCGGCCTAGGGCGTCATAGCTGTAGTGAATTTCCTCGCCATCGGCCAGGGTTTTCACCAGCAAGCGGCCGGCGGCATCGCGCTGGTATTCGGTGACCAACTCACTGCCGTCTTCGCCGAATTCGGTTTTCTTCAGCAGTTGGCTGTTGAGGTCGTATTCGTAGGCAGTCCGGCGACCGTCGAACCCTATTTCCTGCTGGATCAGGCCGTTGGGGTAGTAATCGAGGTGGTAGTGCTCGCCACGTTCGTTTTCGATGTCGCTGAGCAGCAGACGCGAGTTGTCGTAGCGGTAGCGAAGTTGGCTGCCATCAGGGTTGATACGACGGCTAACCAGATGCAGACCATCGGCGTATTCGTATCGGGTGATGCGGCCCAGTTCATCGCGCTCTGCTGTGACGCGGCCATAAGGGTTGTAGGTGAACGCACGGGTTGCGCCGCCGGGCAGGGTAATTTGTGCGAGGCGGTTGGCGGCGTCCCACTGGTACTGGGTGATGGCGCCGTTTTCTTCCTGACGGGTGATCTGGCGGCCTAAGGCGTCGTAGCGGTACTTGCGCTGACCGCCGTCGGGCAGTTGCTCTTCAAGCAATTGGCCGAGGTTGTTCCAGCCCAGCTTGTGGCGACTGCCGTCCGGATGGCGGATCTCCAGCAGGCGACCCTGGCGGTCATAGCTGTAATGTGTGGAGTTGCCATCCGGGTCGATCTGCTGAGTGATATCGCCCTGATCGTTGCGTTGATACTTCCAGGTCGCCTTGCCGCGACTTACTTTGCTTACGAATCCATTGCTGTATTCGTAGCCGGTAGGTTGGTCTTCCGGTGGAACAACCGCCACCATGTGACCGGTTTCGTTGTAGTGATACTCCGTGATTGCGCCAAGCGGATCCTGTTCTGCAATCAAGCGACCCTTGTCATCGTAGGCCTTGAGGTGCTCAGCACCATCCGGGTCAATTTTGGCGATCAGTCGAGCCTGATCGTCGTGGGTGTAGATCTCTTCGCTGCCGTCCGCATTGGTGACAGTAACGCTACCCTTGTCATCCCAGGCGTAGTGCGCGTCCATCTGCGAGAAGCTTGCCCAGTGATGGATGCAGCGTGCCGATTTGCCTTCTTTTTCCCATTCCCAGTAGAAACTGGCGCCACCGGCCAGTTGGCGCTCAAGAATGACGTTCTGCTCGTCGTAGGTGTAGCGCTCGGCTTCGCCCGCCGGGTTTTTGGCTTCGATCAGGCGGTGTTGAGTGTCATAGCTATAGGTGACCAGGGTCTGGACGGTGCCCCAGGCATCTTCCAGATTGTCTGCCGGACTGAACTGCTGGTAATCGACGGCGACGATGTGTTTGCGGTCATAACGCAGGAGCAGGGCGCGACCGGCGCCATTGTCGACACGTTTGATCCGGCCGTGAATGTCGCGGGTGATGTGCAGGTGGTTGTTGTAGGTGTCGCTAATGGCGATCAGCGTCGCGCCTTTGCTGTTGTAGCGAAAATGATAGAACTGGGAACGGTCGCCAGCTTGAGTGAGGATCAGCTCGGAAGGATCCTCACCGAGGAAAATCGCCGCTTCGGACAAACTGTTGGTAATCGCCGGTCGTTGCATACTCGGCAATGGGAAGGTCGTAATGCGGTTTTCGTGGTCGGTCCAGACCACCTCATCACCGTTGATGTCCACCCTTTGCGCCAGTGCGTGACTCCATCCGTAGCCGAGGCCGCAATCGACTTCCGCGGCGCTGGTGCGATAGAGGCGGGTCCAACTGAAGGGCAGTATTCCACCGAGTTCACCATCGGTCAGGGTCAACAGTTCTTCACCCGTCACCATCGAAACCGGACAGCCATTGGTGCAGGTGTTTTTGGCGCAGTTAGCACTTTTTTCGTCGGGAGTCTTGGACTGAGCGGGTGCATCGTGGTGGACTTTCGGCGTTTCTACGGTAGTCACTCGCTTCCCGTCAAAACGAACCTGTGCAATCCCTTTCTTTACCTGAGCCGTCACACCACGAGCCGCTACCGCGGTGTACTTCGCGACGTATTCCATGAAGCCTTTGATGATCTTGAACACCGACTCCACAAAGCCGGTCACGGCCTTGATGACGATTTCGCCGTACTTTTTCAAGCGCGCGGCGAGGTAGATGACACCGGTACCCTCGGCAGCAACGGTCAGCACGATCGAAATCACGATGTCGATCGCGATGCCGACTACCGCTGCCGTGGTCATTTTTGCAGCGTCACCGGCCATCTTCATCGGTGGCAAACCGGCCAGCCAGATCACGGCACTGCGTACCATCAGGAACAGAGCGGCCTCGTCGCTGGCCAGCAGCATGGCCTTCTTCATGACGTCTGGCGTTTCTTTTGCCAGTGCTATCAGTTTTTGGGTTCCGGCACCGAGGTCTTTGGCAAACTTGCTCGGGTCTTGCAGGATATCGAGCACCAGGCTGATACCGTCCCAAACCCCTTTGATCGCTTCCCAACCGCCTTCAAGGATGCCGTTGCCAATTGCCGAGGCCGTTCCCAAGGCGGATATGTTCGACCATTGCGGTTTGAAACCGGCCCATTCCTTGCGCAGGAAACCTTCCAGTTGACCGGTCAGGCCTTCATAGGATTTGAACAAGGTATCGATCTGAGCCGGCGTCACTTCGTGGTGAACACGGATCTTGTAGAACTTGCCGGGAACACCCTCCGTCCAGCTGGCTTTGCCCTGGGCGTCGAGTTTGACTTTGCTGACTGCGCCGCCTTCCACCGCAACGATTTCAACTTCGATGTCACCCAATGGGATGTCATACACCGATTCGAATTTGCTCTCGATCAGCAGTGGCCCCTTGAGCGGGCACTGGGCAACGTTCGAGGCGAAGTCGCCATCGGTCATGCTCACCGATTTGCTGGTGTTACCGACCTTTATCACGCGCTCCATGCCCAGCAGGGAGGGCAGGTCTGCGGCTCGACTGCCTTTGTCGGCGGCTTTCGCGTACCAGGTTTTGGTCTGTTCTTGATACAGCTTCAAGCTGTCCTTGAACGTGCTCAGTTGGTTGTCAACGTAGGCAACGCGATCCATCAGCCTTGCTCCAGAATCAGGTGGTTTAACAGTGCTTCATTAAGGTTTTTCGGAGCATCGGGCCGGCTCACGAAACGTGCGATTTTCAGCTTCAGATTGCTCTCGGGGTAAGCGGCGTAGATGTCTGGACGTTCCTCTTCCAGCCATTGCATCAGGTTGCCGATCAGGGTCGACGGGTTTTGCTTCGCCAGGCTGTCGAGCAGTTTCTGCGGCACCTCCCACCACGGCCAGTCTTTTGCCGGCGGCACCACCCTCGGCCCCACCTCCAGGCTCTTCCCATTAATCAGATACCGATCAAACACCGGCAGTACCTCACCGGCGGCATCGCCGAGACCTTCCAGAATCGGATAGATATGCCGTCCATCCCAAAAACGGAAAAACACTTGCGTCCCATCCGGCATCCGCACTTGAGTCAGGCTGCGCAGATGTTCGAACACCACATCCGGTGTGCTGGTTGAAACCGCCATCCAGCCCCAGTCCTGAGCATCCGTATCGGCAATCCACGTTAGAAAACTTGAGTTGGGTTTCAGCTCGATGAGGTAGGGCATCACCGGCTGCCAAGCCGCGTAAGGTGTGCCGCCCCAAATCGGGGTCGCCTGGGTTGTGGGTTCGTTTTGGTAAAGCGACTTGAGCGCTTCGGCATCACTGGCGGCGCTGATGATCAGGTAGAGGCGTTCACCCGGCAGTAGCGGGGTTTCGGATAACCAGACCTGTGGATTGGTGTTTTCAGATGTCACAACAGCCGTCCTTGATGAGTGAATCTAAAAACTCATATCAGCTTCAATGTTTTCTTCGTAAGTCGAGAGCAACTTCTCAACGTTTTCGTTTCCGGAGTATTTTTCTTTCAACTGCTTCAGCTGCTGGTCGGTGCCCTTGCAATATTTATTTATATCGCTGATGACACGATCGAGAATTTTCGGGTCGGCGGGGTCCCGTTCAGGAATATCTCCGCGCAAAGAATCACAGTTGTCTCTATTTTTGATGTAGCCGGAGACGTCGGTCGGAACGGACTCAGAACTTTCCGTTTCGCAAGAATTTGACGTTGGCTCTACATCGTAACCTAGGCTCAAATAGAGATGACCGTTCAAGCTCCCATTTTTTCTCGAGAAGAGATGAACGCCTTCTTGACTCAAACAGGTGCTGATAGTTGTAGCTTGATCCTTGACCTCAACGGCTGAGACGCCGTTTCCGGTTGCATTTTTACCAACTACAGCTATGCCGATGAAAGGCGCAGAGTATTGAATGTCAAGCCCATAAATGTGCATGTCGGATTCGTTGAGCAGATCCATTGCATCGCCCTGCTGCTGTTTTCCCCCAGTTGTCTTTGTTAACTTGCAGCAAGCAACGGTTCCATCCTGAGGGAATTGGACCGAAATGACTTCGTTGCTTGAAATATTCTGGGTTGTATATAAATAAGTTTGCCCGTCTGGATTATTTTTAACGAATCCAAATCCAGTGTCTTGGGCAAATACTGACCCTGAGCAAATAGTCAGAATGAAGAAAAGTGTATGTTTAATGTCCATCGGTTGACCAATGTGGAGGGTCGGAAACAAGCTTTTTAACTCCATATGTAGTACCTACTGGATTCAAGTCGCTTAAGTGAGTGATCAAAACGGAGGCGCCAGAAGCATTTACAATTGTTTTTCCAGATATGTTGGATATTGTCATGTCTATGGCTTTTCGCTGTGTATGGCGACTTGTAAGTGCCGGCGGATACACAATTCCGTAGCCCGACGCCATGCTGGTCGCAGCACTGATTGATTGCGCTGAGGTGCTATGAACCCACTCGATATTTACACCGTCCATTTCAGGTACGTCTTCTGGTGCAATGATTCCTTTAGATATTGCTGAGGAATAGTGCATCAGATAAGCACGCTCTTTGGGCCGATAAGTTGCCGAAATTGAAACACTGCCCCCGGCTTCTTTTATCGCTGCAATAAATTTGTTCACACTGGCTTCGAACTCAGTCGTGAGATCGCCCACACTTGTACTGGTCGGAAATCGTGCAACCCATTGCGTACCGCTTAGCTCCTTGGTCGGGATGCTAACAGTTACAGGTGTCTGATCCGTGGTTGGGGTGAGCGTCGCTTGTTGTGTTGCCATAATACGGGGCCTCGATAGTGGCTTTTTCAGCTTTGTTAGATGAGACTTTTTGGGTCATCCCCTTGTTGTCAGTGACACCATCAACAATAATCCCGGATTCAAGCGTTATTCGATAGGGAATATTCTGCTTCGGTTTACCCGTTTTTTCATCATTGACTAAAAATACTAAGTCGTGGCTGGTTTTTTCAGTGTCTTGGGCAGGTTTTGCTATATCGCATACACCCGCCTTACACCTCTCGCACTCTTCACAGAACGGCGCGTTGCGTTTCAGGGTGTTGATCTGCGCCGGCGTCAGTACCGCGCCAGCCTTGTCGGCATCAGCCTGTTTCAGCGCGCCGGGCATCAGCGGTGCCGCCCCGGTTCCGCTGCCGGGGCTGCCGCCGGAGTTCATGTTGATCACCGGTCCGCTCAGCGTCACGCCGCTGGCGTCGATCTTGATGAAGCTGCCGCCGGCCTTGAGGGTGAGTTCGCTGCCGGCTTCGAGCACGACTTTCATGCCGCTGCTCAGGTGGATTTCCTGGCCGGCTTCGATGAATTGGCCGGTGCCGACCTTGATGTGCTGGTTGACGCCCACGGTGAGGTGGTCGTTGGCGCGGGCTTCGACTTTGCGATCGGCATAGACGGTGTGGTGTTCTTCGGCCTTGAATTCGCTGTAGCTGTTTTGCTCAACGGTGTCGTGGCGTTCGTTGCCGACGCGGATTTTCTGGTCGTGCTCGACGTTCTCGTCCCAGTCGCGCTGGGCGTGCAGGAAGATCTGCTCCTGGCCCTTTTTGTCTTCGATACGCAGCTCGTTGAATCCGCCGCCGCCCGGAGAGCTCAGGGTTTTGAAGGTGCTGCGGGTCTTGTTCGCCGGCAGGGCGTACGGGACGACGTTTTCCTTGTGGTACAGGCAGCCGCTGATTAGCGGTTGGTCGGGGTCACCTTCGAGAAAGCTGACCAGCACTTGCATGCCGATGCGTGGAATGGCGATGCCGCCGTAATGGGCGCCGGCCCAGGCGGAGGAGACGCGCAGCCAGCAGCTGGTCTTGTCGTCGGCCTGACCTTCGCGGTCCCAATGGAATTGCACTTTGACGCGGCCGTATTGGTCGCAGTGGATCTCTTCACCTTTTGGCCCGGTGACCACGGCGCTCTGGCTGCCGAGGATCCGTGGCTTGGGGTGGTTCAGCGGCGGACGGTTCGGCACGTCCCAGGGGGTGGCCTGGAAGCGGTTGCGGTAGCCCTGGTGGAAATCGTCTTTCAGATTGGTGGTGTTGCTGGTCACCGACTCTTCCAGCACTTGCGGCTGTTTGCCTTCGTGGAGGATTTCGGTCAGCAGCCACAGGTCGTTCCACTTGGCCTTGGGGTGTTGGGTCAGGGCCAGGAAGTGGCCGCTGACCAGCAACGGCTGATCGCTTCGGCCTTCGGCCAACTGGAAGTCGCTGCGGTGACGTTCGAGGGCGCGTTTGGCCAGGTGCTTGCCGCGTTCGCGGTCGATGAAGCGACCGGGGTAGTCGTAGTCTTCGAGGTCGGGCAGGGCGTCGCCACGGTTCTCGCTTTCCAGTTTCAGGCGCGGTTTTTCGAAGTCGTAATCGCGGCGGGTGGTGCGGCTGGTGCGGGTTTCCAGGCGCAGGTCGAAGCGCTTGATTACCGGGTCGTTGGCGACCATGCCGGAGTCTTGCTGGTAGGCCACGGGCGCGAGTTTCGGGAACACCGTCTGGTCATCGCCGAACACCAGCTTGTGGGCCGTGGCGCTGTGCTGGAAGTGGTAGTGAATACCTTCTTCCTCGCACAGGCGCTGGATGAACTGCAGGTCCGATTCATCGTACTGAACGCAGTAAATGCGCTCGGGATAAATCGCCCCGACTTCGAATTCGTAGGCATTGCTCTGGATGCCGTGCTCTTCGAGGACCATCCCGATGATTTTCGGCACAGTGAGGTTCTGGAAGATGCGTTGGTTGATGCGGTGCGCCAGGTAGGACAGCTGCGGGCGCAAGGTCACGGCGTAGCGGGTCAGGCGTTTGCCCGAATCGCCCTGGGCGGCGCGGTAGATCTGGCCATGAATGCCGCTGCCGTCAGGCGAGAGCTGCAAAAAGGCCGGTTTGTGCAATAGCGTTTCGAGGTCCAGGGACGGCTGCTCACTGACCAGCTCCACCTCAAACACAAAAGGTTGGCTGATGGCTTCCCGACCTTGCAGGGCAAGGACCTGGAGATCGTTTTCCAGACCTTCGACAGTCAGGGCAAAGTGAGTCTGATTGGCCGGCGCGAACATCCCTTGTTCCTCGTGCAGTGCTGCGGCGCGCGTTGACACCCGAAAGCCGGATCAACGGACGCGAAAATTCCTGGAAGGCGCAAATGACATCGACCAGCAGAGCTGGCCGATGTTTGGAACCGTCAGCCGCGATTAAGCGACTGGAACACGCCAGTCATCGGAACCCGAAGTACCGGATACTTCGTGGGTCCAGGTGATTTTGCGGTAGGTGAATTGCACTTCTTCCAGATGCGTGAAGTGCGAGTTCGACGGATCCTGGCAGTTGTGCATTTTGTTGTTGATGGCGACGATGATCGCGTCTTCCAGTTTGGTGGTGTAGTAGTGCTCTTGGGTACCTTGAGCCGAAGTGCGGTACCACTGGATAACGATTTCGCTCATGCGCTCGCCGGAAGTCAGGGCGGCTTGCAGCAGTGGCGAAGACTTGTCGTAGACCTTGGTGATCACGACTGGCTTGTGTACACGCTGACCGGTCGGTTGGCCGGACTGTGGGTCACGCGGGATGATCACGTCGTGGCTGAACGCCTGAACCATGACCTGGTCTTCGTGACCTTCCTGGTAGGTGTTGCCAACGGAGTCGGCGGTGAAGGCGCCGGCAGTGATCAGGCCTTGTTTTTCGCCGGTAACGGACATGTACGCTGGTGTAGCCATGGATGTGCTCCTTGCTAAAAGTTAGGGTGCCCGGGAGGCGGTATCGCCCGGTGGGTGCCTGACTGTTATCAAGGAGCGTGCCATAAATGTTTTTTGTCATATAAATCAGGTGGTTGAGGATATTTTTTAAACGTGGAGAGGTTGTTCGGCAGAGATCACCTGAAAAAGTGCGCAACTTCTTGCGCAGTGGTGCGCAAGAAGTTGCGCACTCGGCTGGAGGGCTTGATCCACCTGGCGTTCAGCGATGTTGAGGTGTATTTGGGACGAATAACTGCGCAAGAAGTTGCGCATCAAGGCTACGAGCGATCATCCCGATAGACCCAGCCGTCTGTCCGGGCAATTCCAGTGGCGATGGAATTTTTTTCCGGACCTGTCGCTCTGCTGATGTAGAGACGTGCCGATTCAGCGTCCGCCAGCGAGCACCCGGTAAGCCATGAACAAGACCCTGGACGATTACAACCGCATGCGTGACTTTGTGGCGACTCCGGAACCGGCCGCCGCCAAGCGTTCGGGCAAAAAAGCGGTGAAGGATCATGCGCTGCAATTCTGCATTCAGAAACATGACGCCTCGCAGCTGCACTATGACTTTCGCCTGGAGCTCGATGGCGCGCTGAAAAGTTGGGCCGTGCCGAAAGGCCCGTCGCTGGACCCCAAGGTCAAGCGACTGGCAATCCACGTCGAAGACCATCCGCTCGATTACGCCACGTTTGAGGGCACCATTCCCGAAGGGCATTACGGCGCCGGCGAGGTGATCGTTTGGGACCGTGGGGTATGGATTCCCCAGGACGACCCGGCCAAGGCGTACGCCAAGGGCCGGCTGAAATTCGAGTTGCAAGGGGAGAAGCTCGGCGGCCTGTGGAACCTCGTGCGCACGCACATGCCGGGCAAGCAGGAGCAATGGTTTCTGATCAAGCATCAGGACGGCGCGGCCAGGCCCGAAAGCGATTACGACGTGGTCGCCGCCGAGCCCGACAGCGTACTCAGCGATCGCACCATTGTCGCCAAATCGAAACCCAGTCCCGTAAAAAAGCCAGCGGCGAGGGCGCGCAGAGAGCGTTCATCACAGCTGACAGGCGCTCGTAAAGCCAGACTGCCGGAGCTGCTCAAACCCGAATTGGCGACACTGGTGGAGTCCGCGCCGGACGGCGAATGGAGCTATGAGATCAAGTTCGACGGCTACCGGGTCATGGCGCGCATCGACCATGATGAGGTCAAACTCTTCACCCGCAACGGTCACGACTGGACTCACAAATTGCCGGAGCAGGCTGCAGCGCTAGCGGCGTTAGGCTTGGAATCGGCCTGGCTCGACGGCGAAATGGTGGTGGCGGACGAGCAGGGTGTTCCGGACTTTCAGGCGCTGCAAAACGCCTTCGATGCCGGTCGTAGTGCCAGCATCGTTTACTACCTGTTCGATTTGCCTTACCTCAACGGCGTGGACCTGCGCGAAGTTCCTGTCGAAGCGCGCAGGGCGGCGCTGGCGACTGTGCTCAAGCCCAATGAAAACCCTCTGTTGCGGTTCTCCGACACGTTCAACGAGTCCCCGGAGGCGTTACTCGACAGTGTCTGCAAAATGCACATGGAAGGGTTGATTGGCAAACGCCTGGGCTCGCCTTACGTGTCCCGGCGCAGCAGTGACTGGATCAAACTAAAGTGCAAGCATCGGCAGGAATTCATCGTGGTCGGCTTCACCGATCCCAAAGGCTCGCGCAGTGCCTTTGGCGCGTTGCTGCTGGGGCTGCACGACCGTGACAGCGGGGAATTGCGCTATGCGGGCAAGGTCGGCACCGGATTCAGCGAGGCGAGCCTCAAGCGTCTTTACGAACAACTGAAACCGCTGCAGGCGAAAAAGCCTCCGGTGGTGAACCCGCCCACCGGTGTTGAAGCCAAGGGTGTGCATTGGCTCAAACCCGTTCTGCTGGCGGAAGTGGCGTTTGCCGAGATGACCAAGGACGGCTCGGTGCGCCAGGCCGTGTTCCATGGGCTGCGCGAGGACAAGCCTGCCACCGACATCACCGAGGAGCGTCCGACAACCGTGAAAACCTCAACCACTAAAACTAAAACCTCCCAAGCGACACCGTCACAAGTCGGCCTGGAGCAGGGCAAGGTGCGCATCACGCATCCAGATCGGGTGATCGATGCCAGCAGCGGCACCACCAAGATGCAATTGGCGGAGTATTACGCCAGCGTCGCCGAGTGGATTCTGCCGCAACTCAAGGACCGGCCGGTGGCGCTGGTGCGCGCACCGGACGGTATCACCGGCGAACTGTTCTTTCAGAAGAACGCCGAGAATCTGGCCATACCCGGCATTATCACTCTGGACAAGGCACTGACCGGCCAACCGATGATGGTTATCAACAATGCCGAGGCCCTGATTGGCGCAGTGCAGATGAGTACCGTGGAGCTGCACACCTGGAACGCCACGTCGGTCGATCTGGACAAACCCGACCGCTTCGTCCTCGACCTCGACCCGGATCCGGCGTTGCCCTGGAGGAGCATGGTCGAAGCGACCCGGCTGATCCTCACGGTGCTGGATGAGCTGGGGCTCAAGGCGTTTCTCAAGACCAGCGGCGGCAAGGGGATTCACCTGGTCGTACCGCTGACCCGCAAACACGGTTGGGACGAGGTCAAGGACTTCAGCCACGCGATTGTCAGTCACATGGCCAAGCTGCTGCCGGAACGATTTTCCGCAGTGTCGGGGCCGAAAAACCGGGTTGGGCGCATCTTCATCGATTACCTGCGCAACGGTCTCGGCGCCACCACGATCTGCGCTTATGCCGTACGCAGCCGCGAAGGGTTGCCAGTGTCGGTACCGATCTTTCGCGAAGAAGTGGCTGAGCTCAAGGGCGCCAATCAATGGAACCTGCACACCGTGCATGAGCGCCTGGCCGAGGTGGGCGATGAACCCTGGGCCGAGCTGAAGAAAACCCGGCAGACGATTACCGCCGATATGCGGCGACGGATCGGGATGTAGGAGCCAGGGGTGGGGGGGGGGGGGGGGGGGGGGGGGGGGGGGGGGGGGGGGGGGGGGGGGGGGGGGAGAGGGGGGGGGGGGGGGGGGGGGGGGGGGGGGGGTGCG
>NZ_JBWKWT010000011.1:0-61264 GCF_059422365.1 Pseudomonas sp. GW821-FHT01E10 | reverse complement strand
CCCCCCCCCCCCCCCCCCCCCCCCCCCCCCCCCCCCCCCCCCCCCCCCCCCAAGCCTGGCTCCTACGAAAAGCTTGCATTGGGCGGCGAGGGGCACCCGCCGCCTCGACAACTATTGCTTGCCCACTGCGGCAGCGAGCAGCGGTGCCACCTGTTCATCGGTCAATGCGGCGTGGACTTCCATGTTCATGAGGTCGCTCCATTCCAGCACCCACTTCTGAATCGCCACTGGATCACTGGCCTCGGCAATGCCCACGCCGCTGGAGCCGCCGACGGCATGCCAGCGCCCCAGCATTTTGACGCCTGCGGGTGGGGCGCCACCGGTCTTGAGAAAACGTTCGATCGCGCTGTTACGTTGCTGCGGACTGATGGACCAACGGACCATGAATAACATCTGCCACCTCCTGCTACGGACTGGCACCTTTGATCTTCGCGTTCCTGGCTGGCGCCGGGGCCACGGTCACGCCTGAGTTTCCAGCGACGTCCTGGCTGGCCTGAAACCTGTTCTCCCATGAGAAGGCATAGCAGCGGACCGTGTCGTGCGTACGACCGCTGATCCTGTTTCAGGGCATTCGAACGAACGTATCGGGATAACGGTGCAAGCCATCAGGCATCACGCAACAAGTCGTTGGCATTGAGCAGCTCGTAGGCAACTTCCGGGTGCTTCTCCAGCCCTCGGCGAATGGCCGCCGGGATCGACTGACGGGTTTTGCGGCACAGGCCCGGCAGTTCGCCCAAGGTGATATTGATACCGCGCATGGTGCGCACTTCATTGAAGCCCGGAGCGATCTCCACGCGCAGACCCAATTGCTCATACATTCGCCGTTGCAGACGCTCCAGGTCGCTCAGGCTCTGGAGGTTTTCCAGGCGTTCGATCAGGCGTTTCTCTTCCGACTGGGTCAGGCTCAGGATGCGCAGGTCCGTGCCGGGGGTTTCCAACAGCTGCTCACGTTCGCAGATGCAAGCACCGGGAGGGCAGGGTTGGCGGATCGGAAGAGAGGTCGTCATGGGGTTCAATCATAGAGCGCTATGATCGGGTTTGCCCATGGGGTTGTTGTGGCGTTGAGAGTGGTGTTTCCGTCGATGCAACACGCCGCCTGTTTACACAGTGCCTAGTGTGTTGCATCGACCGGTTGAATCTATTTTATCTGCACAATCACCGGACCTTCCGTCACGATCGGCGGTTTCACTTGAATATGCGAAGCATTTTTCTGAATCCAGTCGCGCGCCACTTTCAAGCTTGCATCGGTGCCGGTCTTGTCTTTGCAAACCGTCACCGCCGTGCCGCCATCACCCGTGTTGAGCAGTGTGTAGCTTTCGATGCCAGGCACTGTCCGCAGGGCCGCTTCGACATCGGCATTGCGCTTTTCCAGAAACTCGAAAAGCTCCTTTGCGCCAGCACCCAGGTAGGTTCTTATAACTGCATACATAGTCGTCTCCTTCGGGAGTACCGTCTTGATGCCAATCCAGATCCGCTGATGGCCGCCATCACTCCGGTATCAGTTCACCCCCGATTTATTCAGCTTAGCCAAACGTCGGTGACAAGCGAAATGTAACGACCATCGGCGACATTTGACCGGATGGGCGACCGTCGTTGGGCGGATTTACCTCTCTGTCGGTTCTCAGGGGCTTTACTTCTAGTCAGGCCCTGTATGTACAGAGAGGAGAGCACAATGAGCAACGAACAGGCGGCACCCGAAACACAAGGTGTGGCGGTGAAGTTACTGGCAACGGTTGACCTTGGCCCCGAGATCGAAGGCATGGCAGGGCGCCAACTTAGAATGCGCATGGTGACCATCGAGCCTGGAGGCGTCTTCGGGCCGGTTCACAACCATAAAGACAGACCCGGTACCGTCTACATACTGCAAGGAACCATCACCGACCATCGAAATGGCGTCGCCACGGACTATGGGCCGGGCGTGGGTTGGCCCGAGGACAGGAACACCACGCACTGGCTTGAGAACCGGGGCACGATCGCTGCGGTGGAGATCTCGGTCGATATTGTCAGGCAGGAGTAAGTTCAGGTCCGACATCCAGCACGGTCGGAACTAGAGTCGATTCAATCCGCTAACGGGGCTCCATAATCCGTAGTACCGGGTGCCCGTCGATATCCTTGAGCGGAAAATACGAGCGGTGTGTCGCGGCATCCACGGCAACGACATGCGCACGCGGGCCTACGCTGCCATTGCCGATTTTCGTGACCACTGCTCCCTTGACGTGGAACATCGACACAATGCCAGCCTCTCCAGCGACATAAAGTGTGTTCAGCACTGGATCGAACGCAAGCACATCGGGGGCTCCCCCGGTATCGAACGCCTGGATAACCCGCATGGTGTGCATGTCCAGTACGAGGAGCTTGTCATTACCTTCGCACGCGATAAAGGCAAGCCGGTCACGCGGATTGATCAACAGGCCATGGTTGCCACGTGCCCCCGGCAGATCAATGCGCGCCACGATGTGGTCGGTCACGGGATCGATTTCGATAAGTTGCCGACGAGTCTGGATATTGACGAAGACGTGTCGTGATATGGGGTCATATTGTGTATTGCCGACTTCACCTCCCAGTGGAATCGTCGCAACACGAGTGTTCGTGTCCACGTCGATCACCGTTTCGGTCTCGCCGTTTTCGTTCGATACGTAAAGCTTGTGAAGGTCAGGCACATAAGCCATGCCGTCTGGATAGATGCCGCCCGGTATGCGACTGACAATTGCC
Organism: Pseudomonas sp. GW821-FHT01E10; assembly: GCF_059422365.1. Classification (NCBI taxonomy): domain Bacteria; kingdom Pseudomonadati; phylum Pseudomonadota; class Gammaproteobacteria; order Pseudomonadales; family Pseudomonadaceae; genus Pseudomonas; species Pseudomonas sp. GW821-FHT01E10. The sequence goes on along the minus strand of NZ_JBWKWT010000011.1, from coordinate 58,552 downwards.
AGGGTCGCTTCGTCTATCGCAACGATTTCGTTCGTGCCCGTCGCCGAAGCGTAGACGCGTGACAACTCAGGAATAACGAGCACGCCGTGTACCGACGAGACGTTCGCAATGCGCCCGACAACGCGGGACTCGCGCATGTCAAAGGCGATAACTTCACCGTCACCAAGATGAGCGATGAACATCAGGTTGCGCTCTGGATCGTAGCTCTCGTAGTCGAGCCGAGTGGCGCCACCGGGCAATGGAATGTCGGCGACGTGCTTCAGAGGCAGGTCGTTAGCCGGCAACTCGTCGGCGGCCTGACAGTAGCGAAGGCTTGCGAAGTCCATGACGGCTAGCGCAGTCAGCAGGATCGCGAAGACTGGCAGAGTGAAACGTCGATTGTCTCGTATGTTCATGAGGTCTTCTTCTGCTCGGACAAGGCGGGTTCAACCGCCTCGCCCAAGTCTCAGCAATGCGCAGATCAGAATATGCAGTGTTTCACTGATCATGAGCCCAGTTCCGGGCTGGACCGCCGTGTAGACGCCTCTCACATCTGAGGAGGCCAATTATGCGACTCGCCCTGACATTCCTTGCACCAGGCATACAGGGCGTCATACAGGATCAAACCATGTGCCAGCATTTCGTGGTCATCGGCATAACTATGCGATAGTCCCAGCGAAATCGCATAGAGCCCAGCCGATTGCGGTGTCAGATCCAGGCGGGAGGTATCTGCTCCGCGCACGATTTTGGCCAACTGCTGCAAGGCAGGATCACTGAGGTGGTACTTGTTCAGGAACGCATCAAAGCTGCACAGCTCACCTACGTGGGAAAGCTCAACGCCCGGAATGTCATAAGGCGTTGCATCTTTCTCAGCGGCAATCTGCAAAACCTCTCTGCTGGGCACGTACAAGAACTCGGCCTCAGGGTCGATAAAACGGGTGATCAGCCAGGGACAGGCAATGCGATCAATTTTGGGTCGTTCACGGGTAATCCACCTCATGGAACACCTCCTGCCTAACTCAGTAGGCTGGGTAATCTGGCAGGCCCGGTGCCCGCCAGAAAATAGTTGATCATTGCGCGCTCTAGCGCAGTAAGTGCACAGTCAAACCAACGAGTGCGCAGGCCATCAATACTTGAATCACGCCGCGCTTGAAGCGGAACAAGGCAATCGCCGCCGCAATCGCGATCAGCGCGGAAGGCCAGTCCAGGTTGCCGCTGAACCCTTTGGGCCAAAGAACGTGATAGCCGAAGAAACACGCCAGATTGAGAATCACCCCAACCACTGCGGCAGTGATCCCGGTAAGCGGTGCGGTGAACTTGAGTTCATTGTGAGTCGACTCCACCAGCGGGCCACCTGCGAGGATGAACAGGAACGAAGGCAGGAAGGTGAACCAGGTCACCAGCGTGGCCGCGACGGCTCCGGCCAGAAACACCTGATCGGCGCCGAACACCTGCGAGACATAGGCGCCGACAAAGCCGACGAAAGCCACCACCATGATCAGCGGCCCCGGTGTGGTTTCCCCCAGCGCCAATCCGTCGATCATTTGTGTCGGTGTCAGCCAGCCATAATGACCGACCGCGCCTTGGTAGACGTAGGGAAGCACCGCATAGGCGCCGCCAAAGGTCAGCAATGCGGCCTTGGTAAAGAACCAGCCCATCTGAGTCAAGGTGCCTTCCCAGCCAAAGAGCACGGTCAAGACCCCCATCGGCAACGCCCACAACGCTGCGCCGATGAGTGCCAGCAGCGCCAGTTTCAACCAGCTGAACCGGGCATGCTCAGGGGACGGGGTGTCGTCATCGATCAATGCTGGGCCGAAGGACTTTTTGGCGGCGCTATGGCCCCCGGTCCTGAATTTCTCGGGCGCCAGGCGGCCTCCTGCATAACCGATTAACGCGGCTCCCAGCACGATCAGCGGGAACGGCACATTGAACGCGAAGATCGCGGTAAATGACGCCGCCGCCATAGCCCACAGCCAGTTGTTCTTCAGCGCGCGCGAGCCGATTCGATGGGCCGCCTGCACGACGATGGCCGTCACGGCGGGCTTGATGCCATAGAAAAGCCCGGCCACCACCGGGACTTCGCCGAAGGCGATATACATCCAGGACAGCGCGATCAGGATGAACAGTGAGGGCAACACAAACAGCCCCCCGGCGATCACCCCACCCCAGGTTCGATGCATCAACCAACCGATATAGGTTGCTAGCTGCTGAGCCTCCGGCCCTGGCAACAGCATGCAATAGTTGAGGGCATGCAGAAACCGCCGCTCGGAAATCCAACGCCGCCGCTCTACCAACTCCTGGTGCATGATCGAGATCTGTCCTGCGGGCCCGCCAAAGCTAATGAATCCCAACTTCAGCCAGAACCAGAACGCCTCACGCAAACTGATCGGTTCAGGCCTCGACAGATCCTCTTCAACAGCTGATGGGGAAGCCTTAATCATTGGGATGTTCCTCTTTCACGAACTCGGCGAGCAGGCCGTCAAAGATGGCGCTGGCAGCAGCCAACAAGTGGTCGTCATGGGCAATGGTTTCGCGTAGCCCTGCCAGCACCCGTTCGATGCCGGCAGCCTCCACCGGCTGAATGCCACCGATATCGAGGTAATGCACCAGTGCAGCGATGCGGCTCAGGCCCGGCTCTTGAAGTTCAAAGCTGGCTTGCAGGGTTTCAAAGGTCACGCGATTGCCGACATGACTGAAAGTTGCGTCATCGAAGTCGAAACCCAATGCATCGGCTGGGCACTCCTGTGGAGTGTTCAGCCAAAGGATCTGAGCCTGCGGATCAATGAAGCGTCGAATCAACCAGGCGCAAGCCAGGCGGTCGATCCATGGGCGTTTACGCGTTGCCCAGACACGACATTGATAATCGCCAAGGCTCAGCGCCGTGATTGGCTGGTCGTGGCTATGCGGCTCATCCGCAGACAGCGCTCTGCTGACCGCTGTCTCAAGCTCCTGCAACGCCAAGTCGACCTGCTGCTTCGGCTTGCCTGAAAAGTAATCGATGCTGGTCAGCTGATCGTAGGCTTTACGCAGTTTGCGAATTTGCTTGGTGGTGACCAGCGCATTCTCGGCATTGAGCTGTGCCCGGCATGCTTCGATCTCGGCGCCTAGCTTGCTGTAATCATCGCTACGGTCGAACAGCTCAATAAAGCGTTCACCGTCAGGATCAACGACAGGCAGGACGTAGGCGGTGCCATTGATGGCCAGGATGTCGCGCTCGACAGACGTTAGCGCTTCTCGACAGGCAGCGGTATCCGGTAAAAGGTAGGCGCCATCGCGTAAGACCGCCGCTCCGGAGGCTTTTAGTGCGCGCCAGGCACGCATGCGTTCGGTGGCATTGGCAGTCGGCAGACCTAATATCAAAGCTAGCCAATTTTTCATGTAGCGTTTTCTACGATTTATGTAGGTCTTGCTACTTTATTCCTGATTCAGGCCATGGGGAAGCGCTCCTTCAGAAGTAGGGCGGCAAACGCCCCTGAACGGTCATTCATTTTTGTTTTTCACCGTGCGAGCTAACAGGACCTGCCCATCCCAATACGCATCCGCCATTCCTTCGGTCCGGGAAACGAGCCGCCCATCGTCCAGAACGGCCGCTAGCATTCTGCGCGGTGTATTCGCATCGGGTTGTGTTGACGTTAGCGTGACGAGGGCCAGGGGATGATAGAAACGCTCCTCGACAACCGAGCCAATCCACAGCGGCATAGTTCGCCCGTTTGTGAGCTCGATATCGACGATCCACAATCGAAGCACCAGGCGCGAACCGGCAGATCCATCATCGTTATACGTTCGAATGAGCGTCAGACTGGGAAGGCGACCACTGGCGAAAAGAGGGATGACCGGAAGATCGGCAGGGTCAGCCTGGACGGTAAACCAGTTCAGGGAATTCAACAGTGTCCATGCCGCTGAGGTGCGCCATCCGTTGCGCTGCAGGACATCTTGCAACTCCGGCAGACCACCGGCCCACTGAAACGTCAGTGGCTCATTCGTCTCGCCAGTGAGGTCGATACGCCGCACCGGCAGTTGCTGCCAATCCGACGTCCACCAATCGGTGGCAGCTAAGGTCAACGTTCCCACCTTGACGGCATAACGACTGCTGTCCGTCGTATGGTTACGATAGATATTGAAGCCGCCGGCGAGCAGAAGTGTCACACATCCGAGGGCGAGCAGCCCCGCTGAGCCAATGTGCTCGGCCTGCCGCCGCAGGTAGAAGAGGCTGAGTAGCGCCAGCCAAGCGGATCCGAATGCCAGCCCCCCGAGCACGTCGGAAAGCCAATGTGCCCCGAGGTAGAGGTGCGAGAATGCAATCAGAAATATCAGGGTGGCTGCGCCAGGAGCGACCACGAGGCGCCGTGCCGGGCGGGTATCACGCGCGATAAGGAAGGCGAGAAAACCGTATAGCACGACATTGATCGTGCTGTGGCCGCTGGGGAAGGAAAAGGCACTCCACCCGGAATAGAGAGGTTCCGCAGGGAGAGCTCGATACAGCGCTACCTTGATGACTATGGTGAGCCCCGAAGCGCCGGCGATTGCAATCAGCCAATAGGCAGCCGTACGCCAGGCGCGTTTCCACATGAGCCACAGCAAGACAACAATCGTGACCGCCAGCACGACCTTGGTGTCGCCGAGTTCCGTGATGGCGATCATCACCGCATCGCCCGGTGCAGTGCGAAGATCCTGGAGCGCGCGGTATATCGCGCTATCTGCAAGCAGCAACGGGTCACCGTTGATGATGTCCTCAAGGACACCGAAGAAAAGCCACGCGGCACCGACGAGCAGGACCGTCGACAGTGCGAGAGCCCGTGCTTCGGGCCGTGAAGGATCGAGAAAGTGAGTGAGACTGCGGCTCAGCCAGGTGTCGTGGGCGCCGGTCCAGCCCCGCAACCGCTGCACTGCGACGATGAAGTAGGGGATGCCGCGATGCAGTGCCCAGCGCACGATATGCAGGACCGCCCAGCCCACCGCGACTAGAACGGTCAGCAAGATCGCGAGCGGCTTTGCAGCTGCACCGAGAATGCTGAACGTCGCGCCGACGAGCACACCGGGCAGGATATGCGACGGAGCCCAGGCGAGCGCCGACACGACATTGACGGCATAGAACCGACTGACCGCCATTCCCAGCGTGCCGGCGAGGAGCGGAACGAAGGCGCGGACGCCCGGTGTGAAGCGCGCGAAAAAGATACTTTTATCGCGATGACGGTTGAAAAAGGCTTCGCTGCGCTGAATCAGCTCAGGATGCCGGTTCAGTGGCCAGAGGCCAAGAATCTCGCGGCGGTATCGGTGCCCGAGCCAGAACGAAAGACCATCCCCCGCAATGGCGCCTGACGTGGCGGCGATCAGCAACGGCCAGAGCAATAACACGCCGCTCGGCACCAGGGTGCTGAGCGCAAGAATCACGGCGGTGCCGGGAACGACGACACCGATGATCGGGATTGACTCGGAAAGTGCCAGGAGAAACACGGCCAGATACACGATATGCGGGTGCGCCGTGAGTAACTCGATGATCGATGAGACCAAGGACGTCATGTTTCGCGGCTGCCTATGGAGGACCAGTGGGGCGGCGATCGACACGGGTGTCTGCAATACCCGTCTGCACAATCAGTTTGCACAACAGACTAAGCATAGCTACTCATTAACTATCGCTTCGCCCACCGGCTGTTTTTGGTCCAGCGTCGAGACTCTCGGGGTCTGTGATGGAGAGCAGCAGACGGCAGGATTGCCTGGCCCTTTGAACTCAAGGATGTCGAGGAGGTTCTGACTGGGCCACGCTGGCCCTTAGCGCTCTGGCTACCTTGGCTTGAATCTCGTAAGCAGGCGCCTCGACGGCTGTGTAATCACGGGTATAGCGAGTGGAAAACTCCCGAACTCCCCATTGCTGGTACTGCTGCACGTGCTTCAATTCATGGGCCCACAGCGCGACATTGTTAAGAGCATCATCGGCACTGCGAAAGACGATGATGTCTATCAGGGTGACCGCAGTGACATCGGGATTCTGCAACATGGTGTTTGCGGCGTTCAGCTCCTCATCATCGCCTACCTTGTAGCGGACCGAATCAAGCACTTGAATGTCATAGTAGGGTTCGAGTTGGGCTCGGATATTCAGCGGGATTGTCTGAATATCGCCATTTGCCGCGGTGTTGCGCGATTGCACAATCCAACTCTGTAATCCAGTGGAAGCCATTTTGTTCATGCTTTCAAAGATCGGCCCCATTTCCTCTTTGGAGCCTGGAGCACAAAAACAAGTGACCACGCAGGCTTCGTACTGCCCTGCTGGGCAGGCGTAAACAGAAAACGAAGTGCCAACGGAAAAGAGCAGTGCCGATAGCCGGAAAGCTTGACGTAAAAAGACAGCTGACAATTGGTTCTCCCAGAGGTAGTGGCGGTCGGCAGGTGATGCTTCTGGTAGCTCGCACCTGGTGTTCAACCGCGCGTTGGACCGTTGCGGCCACCGTTTGTTGCCTTGGCCCGGGTTCATTCCTCTATTTGCGTATTCATGCGCCGTAACAGGCAGCGATGACAATGAGTGCGAGAAAACAGGCCAACTGAACGCAGAAGAAGGTAAACCGAACCGTTACGAACGTATCGGTTTGCACATGGGATACGTGAACCAGAGACTGGCACACGCGAGCAATCAGGACGCATATGGACAAGTAGTTCACTGCTGGGCTGTCGACACCAAGGGCCGAAATCACCAACACGATGGCGCCAAAGACAGGCAGGTTTTCCACGCAGTTGGCGTGTGCTCTTGTCCCGCGACGATACCAATCCTCGCCTTCGAGCTGATCGCTTCGGAAAGAGGCAATCGGAACATGCGAGAAGAGGATTCCGACCCAGCGATACACCCCGACGGTTGCCATCAAGAGCAGCAAAGTCCAGGTCGCAAATCCAAGCAACATCCACATCGGTATCGTCATGGCTGCCATCCTCAATCAATCATTTTCAGCAGGTCATGCCACAACCGCGCGGCCGACAAACGGTCGGTCGCGCGCTGTCGATCAATGGCTCATGATGGGGGCCAGTGCGGTCTGAACCCTGGACATCTGTGCTGGCGTTGTCATGCGCGTCAGCAGCCGGCCAAAGTGTGGATGCTGCACGCCCGAGATAATGTATTGCCAGCGATAGGCGCTCAGCACGCAGACATGGATCTGCGCTGTCTCATCGACACTGAACGATCGCGAGACACTTTGAATAAAGTAGTCGGCATCGGATGCCGATTGTGCCTGCAGGATTGCATCGACGGCCGCCACCAGCGCAATCAGATCGTTCACTGCCTGGTCACACTCGGCTGGCGACAGTTTCGCATGCTCCGCCTTCCACTCCAGTTCATCGAGTACGACGTGCCGGCTTTCATCCTTCCAGTGAAATTTGAAGACATCCTTGAATAGAGGGCACAACTCCTCGCGCGGTGCGATGCTCTGTGTGTAGTGCGCCTGAACAAACAGCTCGATATGACAGGTCAGCGCCAGCACCGACCAAGTGCTGGCTGCAAGTACCGCACGCGCTACATCGTTTGGATCGGCAACTTGACGATATCCCGCTGGCAATCGCGAACCAATCATCGTCTCCATGCGCCGGAATAATTCCTGGTGCTTGATCTCGTCGTTGGAAAAGCGCACCAGCGCTTCGAGTGCGAGCTGATCGTCAAATACATGGGCTCGACCTTGATCGAGCATTTTGGCACTGATAAACCGCTCGACCAGGCCAAAGATGTACGCATAGGTCCGGCCCTGAATCTGACTGAGCAGGCGCGCCTCGGCCTCGGTGAGAAAGGTCAGGCGGTCGATCTGCGAGAGTCCATCGGGCAAGAATTTGCGCGAGAAGTCGAAACTCCGGTCTTGTAGCAAATCGCGATCGATCTGCCATTCGGTTTTTTTCGATGATCTGACCATTTGAGCATAGCGGGCGGCGTTGCCTGACTCTGAGCCGGGTAGGGTAGCGATGGTGTTCATATAGATCTCCTGCTGCCTTGGTCGAGTTGGAATGGGGCAATTACGGTTGACGTCGGAGCCAATGACCATCGATCTCTGAGTCCGCGTTGGTGCTAATCTAGGCATCGCAGTTCAGGTGGTGAATGACCGATGCGCCTGAATACCTGCTCCGGAGTCCGGAAAAGAGGACGGGCAAGTGTTGGATGCGCTTTCTGATGTCTTGCGTGTGATCAGGCTGTCTGGAGGGGTCTTCCTCGAGGCGGAGCTCACTGCGCCCTGGTGCATCAACGGCAGAATCTCGGCGGATGATTGCAAACCGTTCCTGGCGGCCCCTCGACATATCATTGCGTCGCATTTTGTCGCCGCGGGGCACATGCAAATACGAATAGACGGTGGTGCCGCCCTCGACGTGGGGGCAGGTGAACTCGTTCTGCTTCCTCGCAATGACGCCCATTCCTTTGGCAGTGACCTGAGCATTGCGCCCATGCCGGCGAGGGACGTTATTCAGCCGCCGGAAGTCGGCGGCATTTCACGAATCAAGTATGGCGGGGGCGGCGAGGCCACGCAGTTATTGTGCGGATTCCTCGGCTCTGAAACACCCTTCAGTCCGTTGCTTTCGTCGCTGCCATCCTTATTGAAACTGGACCTGCGCGCGACGGCTTCGGGCACCTGGATCGAAAGCTCATTCCGTTTTGCTGTGAGTGAAATCGCGGCGGGACGCGTCGGCTCGACAACGGTTATCGCCAAGCTATCCGAATTGCTATTCGTCGAAGCCGTCAGCCAGTATGTCGCAAGTCTCCCCGCTGAGCGGCGCGGGTGGCTGGCGGGGTTGCGAGACCCGCATATCGGGCGCGCACTGGCGCTACTCCATGCTCGTCCAACCGAGGGCTGGACTGCAGAAGCCCTGGCGCTTGAAGTGGGCATGTCGCGCTCGGTATTCGCGGAGCGATTCACGGCATTGGTCGGACAGCCACCGATGCAATACCTGACGCTCTGGCGTATGCACGTGGCGGCTCAACACCTGCGCGAAGGTCGCGGCAATGTGGCGCAAATTGGCTTTGCAGTTGGCTATGAGTCCGAAGCCGCGTTCAGTCGCGCATTCAAACGCCAGTTCGGCACGTCACCCGGCACTTGGCGCAGACAATCAGCATGAGAAGATCCGGAGCCGATGGAGACTCACTCAGCTAAATCGAAAGACCAAACCGACATTCGTGCTCTGCACCTTCTCGATACACATGTTCGATCAAGAAGCCGCACCGTTCGAGTACTTTTGCCGATCCGATATTTTCAGCGTATACGGTGGCCACCAGTTGTTTAAGGTTCCAATGCAACTGCGCCTGCTGGATCAGATGCCTCACCGCCAGCGTTGCCAGTCCCTGTCCGCAAGCGTTTTGGGCAATCCGGTAGCCGACTTCTGCCGACCGCTCGGTCATGTCGATGCCTTTGAGGTTGGCTCGACCCACTATATTTCCAGCGTCATCTTCGATGACGAATGGGTGCCAGGTTCCGGCGGCAAAATCAGCTAAATAAGCGTCAATGTGGTCGGTGACGCCCTGCATCGAGTAAAAGGCAGAACCGCGCGCGTCAATGTGGCGCTCGAACCATTCGCGATTGTCCAGCTCGAACGCCAGCAACGCCTCGGCATCAGTGCTTTGCAGGGTACGAATTCTGACGGGCTTCATAAGGTCGCTCTCCTTGCTGGTAGCACTACTTGAATAATTGCTCGATTCAATCCCGGGAAGGCGCAGACTATCACTTCAACCCGCAGTGACGGGTCGGCCAATTTTGCCTCGCCACAGGACCGGGCGGGGGGCATAGCCTGTCGGTATCCAGGAATCGCATTCGGCATGCCATGATCTATACTCGCTCGTTAGTTGAATTCCTCATGCCTAGAAGTTTGCCGTTGGGCGGATTGATCTCTTCCTTCAGGAGAGTTTCGTATGCCAGATGACGCCAATTTTGAAGCGCCCGTCGCGCCCGATGTAAGCGGTGTAACGGACTTGCCCCCGGAAATGATTCAACAGTTGAAGGTGCGATTGACAGACGCGGCCAAGTTGCATGATGTCTTGGCCGATCCGATCATGTTTAACGGCGGCACTATCCTGGTGCTGCTGTTGACGACGCTGGCGACGCTGTTACCTGCTACAAACTTTACTTGGGTGGCACCTTTGTGTTCTGCGCTCGCCGGGTTGTTCGTCGCAATGGAGCGAGCCCTCGGATTCGGTGCCCGTTGGCGTTATCACCGTGAAATGCGTTTTGCCTATGAATCAATTATCGACATGCTGGATTTTCTTCCGGTAATTCCCGCCTCCGAGCGCCCGAAATATATCCGCGATATCTTTTCGGCATTGTATGCGGTTCGATCTCGGGAGTCGGCGATCCCGAATGCAGGGACTAATTCGGCACCTACTTGATTACGATTCCAAACTACCTGCTTCGCTGCGGCTCAACCGGGGGGGCTTCAGTCGGCTTCATATCTTTTAGGCGTCGGTTAGCCACGACGTTATAAATGGCTGCTTTGCGATTCACCGCACCAGTTGCTCCAGCAACTCAGGCGTCACGTAGTGCGGTCCGTCGAACAGGTAGAGCGGATAACCGTCATAGGCCGCGAGTTGCGGTTTGAGTTCGGCCGCGGTCGCGGAGCGGAATCCGCCGCCGAAGTTGGGGCGAAAGGCTTCGACGATGATTCGCACACGGTCCTTGCCCAGACGCTGGCGCATGGCGTCGGCGTAGGTTCGGGCCACCGGTGCGGTGCGGGCGTAGACGCCGACGCCATCCTGGAAGAACACGCCGATGTCATCCGGCAGCCATTGCTTGAGCCAATCGGCGGTGGCGGCGGGGCCGATGTTGGCGCCGTCGTAAACACTGATCCATAACGGTCGCGGCAGCTTGGCCAGCAGGGCGGGCAATTCTTTGGCGCGGGTCCAGCTGGGGTCGACTTCGGCCGGGAAATACCAACCGGTGACGTGTAGCGGCGTAGGCAATTTGGCGATGCGTTCCGAGACAGCGGCCAGTTGCTCGATGTTGTCCCGTGAGCGGTTCTCGCTGAAGTAACCGGCCAGCCCGAGAATGACATCCTGCGCCCAGGGCGCCTTGGCGATACGGGTCCAGTCAGGCAACACCGGCACGGTGGGCAGGCCGGTACCGGGAACGAATGCCTGATCGTCGACGACGGTCCATTGCACCAGCAGCTCATGGGCGCCGAGTTTTTCCCAGTGGCCGTTGATGCCGACGGTCTTGTTGTCCGGCTGCCAGACGATGCCGACAATCCCCGGGTCAAGAGCCTTGGTGTGTGTCACGTAGAGCATGCCGGAACCTGCGCCGAGGGTAGCGATAAGCAACAGGGCGACAACGGTCGCGCGACTGGCGGTGTAGCCAAAGATTTTCACAGGGCTGCCTTTTTCAGGGGCGGGGGATATGCCCACGTCGAGGGCAGGTTAAACCCCAGGCACAAATAAACTCGAACGTTCATACCAGTCCTCAATAGGAATACGTCAGGCGAGCGAACACGCCTTGAGCGCGGTCATCGCCCAGCACCTTCACGCGGTACTGCAGAGAAAAATCCACGTAGGAGCGTGGGGCGTTGTAGGCATCTTCGCGGAACCAGTACCGGACGTTGTTGCCGACGCCGATGCCTGCGGCCTTGCCGGATGATGAGCTCGTGCTGCCGTCGGTATCGGTCTCGCTGTTCATCTTTGAGTCATAGTCGAATGCGGCCACGACATGGGGGAAGCTCACCCAGTGTGAACCTGCGCCGCCGATGGCGTAACTGCGGCCGACCTGCCATTCGCTGTTGAAATAGTCACGCGAGTCATTGATGTAATGACCGCCTTCAGCGAACAACTGCGAGGTCCACCAGCTGGAGGTATCGACCCGCAAATCGGTCCCGATACTTGAGCTATAGCCCAGGCGCACCAGCCAGTCACCGTTGACGTCTGACGACCCCAAGGGGAACGTGCGCTCAACGGCGGCCATCACGTTCAGCGCCGTGAACGGCTTGACCCGCACACCAACAGCGCCTTGCAGGGCATCGATACCGCTAGCCGAATCGCTGTTCTTGCTCCATAGCGTGTCGGTGACGCGGCCGTAGAGTTCGACAAAACGTGCATTGCGATAGCCCAACGGGCGCCAGGACAGTTCGGTGCTGTTTTGCAGGCTGTCGTTGCTGTTACTGCCGCTGCTCGGCGCTGAACTCAGACCGCTGCTGGAACTGTTGCCGCGATAACTGGTAGTGCTGATCAAGCCCCAGGTACGCGACACATCGGCCACCGCGCGACGGGTGTCGAAGAGCTGCTGCGGGGACATGTCGAGTTCACCGGCATTTTTTGCGTCGATGACTCGCTTGAAATAGGTGACGGCTTGCTCATCGTCATTGACCCGCATGGCGTTGTAGGCGGCATCCTGCGTTGCCGTCGGTGAGAGTCGGCTGCCAGCATCGGCCTTGCGAAACGATTCACGGGCGCGGTCATCGTCGCCGGCCTGGACCGACAAGTAGGCGATCTGCAGGTCGCTCATCGCTTCCAGTTCGCCGGTGTCCCGCGCCTGTTGCAGCCGTTCGCGCGCAGTTCTTCTCTGGCCGATGGCGGCATACAGACTGGCCTCTTCGTAAGCCGGCAAGCTGCCCAGGGCCAAGGCCTGGGTAAAATCCTGGCGTGCCCCGGTATCGTCCCCCGATTGTTGACGCAAGAAGCCGCGCTGGCTCAGCAGCCGGGCGTCATCGCCATTGGCCTTGAGACCATCGCTGGCCGCCGCGATGGCTTCGGGCACATGCTTCTGGTCGGTCAGGGCTCCGACCAATAGGCGTCGATACGCCGGGTTGTGCGGCGCGCGGCCGACGGCTTGGTTCGCCTGGGCAACCGCCGTTTCGAAATCCTTGCGGGCCAGGGCCGCATAGGCCTGGGCGGCGAGGTCGGTTCCGTCGTCGCGTTGGTTGCCAGGCCAGATATCACACACCAGGCCGAAGGCCGTTTCCTGACAGTTCAGGGCTGGAGCAGGGACGTGAGCGGCAGTGTTCAGATCCCGATTGTTTTTCTGCCGCAGCGCCACTCGTGCGGCGCTGCGTCGGCGGGCTATTTCGCCACCTTCATCGTCGACCAGTGGCTGCAAATCATCGAGCGCCTGCTGAGGCTCGCCATGGGCCAGTGCGGCGTCGGCGGCGAAGAAGCGAATGTTGCGGACTTGCGCTTGCGGCAGGCCATCGATGGCCAGGGCCTGCTTCAGGTCAGTTTGAGCGGCTTGAGTCTTACCCTGCCGATCAAGGGCGTAGCTGCGCAGAATCCACGGTGCGATTTCCCCGTCATCCTGTGCCAATGCAGCGGACGCGGCTTGCTCGGCCCCAGGGTAATCGTTGGCGGCGAGCAGGGCGCTGATGAGCAGTTGCTGGTTGGCGCCGATTTCCGGGGCCCAGGCGACGGCTTTTCTGGCCTGGTCCACAGCCAGCGGCACATGGCCTTGCTGCAGGGCGCGATAGCCCTGAACCGCCAGCGGCACCGCCAGTTGACGACGAATCGCTGCGCGACGCGTCAGCAATGCGTCGTCGTCCGGGAACATCGCAAGCGCCTGGGTGGTGGCTTGATCCGCTTCCTGCAGATGCGGTTGGCGCTGCAAGGACTCGATCAGCAGCAGTCGATAGTCCATGCGTTTAGGCGCCTGAGCGATGGCCTTGCGTGCGGCCTGGGCAGCAGCGCCGAAGTCATCGCGGTCATAGGCCTTGAAGGCCTGGGCAGCAGCACCGAAGCCCGGAGTCTGACGTGATTGCGGGTAGCGCCTGGGATGATCGCGCAGGTCCTTGTCGCGCTGAGCCAGCACAATCAGCGTGTTCAAACGCTGGATATCGGCGCGCTGACGTAGCGCTTCGCGAGCCTTGGCGATGGCCAGGTCATAGTCTTTGCGCTCGTAAGCGCTGTACGCCTCGTTGGCGGTTACATAGGCCGGACCGGTCAATGGCAATGGCAGCGTCTGGGCATGAGCAAACGCAGGTATCAGGCTCAGCCCCGTGGCCATGAGGGTCAGTAAGGGGCGATTCATGCAGGAAGCTCCGCAGGGTAGTGGCTGTGCTGACGTGCCACGGCTTTTTCGATGGTGGCGCGAGGCAGCACGCCGCTGTCGACCAGATAGTCGCCAATGCGGCCGTGATGCTGCGGGCGGTACTGCAACATCGCGCGGCTGAACACATCGCGATCAAGCAGGCCCATTTCGATCAACAGGTCGCCCAGCAATGGCGCTCGGGCATCCGGCACGGATTGGCCTTCGCGCACGTTCAGTTGACGCAATTGCGCGACGATTTCGCTCTCCCGGGCAATCAGCTGCACCGGTTCGCTGCCCAGTTCGTCGCTGACCTGTTGCAGGCCTTCGGCCGGCAGTGGGCTGGCCACGGCGACTTGCGCACGGCCGTCGGCATTCAAGCCAAGCGGCACCACGCGCCAGCGCAGGGCGAATTCATCGTCCAGCGTCTGGTTCGAATCCCGCGCCTTGGCGGCCACATCGAACACCCGCGGCAAGTCGTTCTGAAAGGCGATGGCTTCCGCGAGCGTTTCGTCGTCCAGCCAGCCGTTGCTGAGCAAAATCCGCCCCAATGGCATGTGCCGGGTTTTCTGTTCGACGAGAGCATTTTGCAGGTCGGTTTCGTTGATCGCCTGCCAGGACAGCAACACGCTGCCCAGTTTGCGCGGTGCGGCAGCGACCAGGTCGGTGGACGGGAAGTCGTGCATGGTCTTGTCCCACACCAGTTTGCGGTTCAGCGCCTTGCCAACCAGGAACATGCGCCAGGCCCGTGACGCGGCCATGAAGTTGACGAAGTTGCCCACCACCATGCGCGGGATCGACAGCAAACCATGCTGCCAGCCGTATAGCACGGTGGTGAAATAGCAGCGATGCGCGATGCGCCAGGCCAGCGCGAGACCGTTGGCCAGCAGCAGGTACTGGATAAAACCGTTGGTTTCAAACGGCGTCGGGAAACTCACGTCCCACAGTCCGCTCTGGCGCAAAACAATCAGGCCCAGCAACTGCACCAGAATCACGTAGGCGATGATGCTGACGAACGCCGTCACTACGCCTTTGCGGTCACGAAACAGTAGATAACGGTTGGCCAGCGAGCCGCTCCAGCCCATTTGTTCCCAGCCTTGCAGCCCGATGCCCAATGTCCAGCGGGCCTTCTGGCGGAACGCGGTGCGGAAGGTGTCGGGAAAGAATTCGCGCACGCACAACGGCATCCTCAGGGTCGATTCGTAAGGCTTGCGAAACCATGATTTGCGCAGCACGCGAAACTGCACCGGGAAGCGCACGAAGATCGCATTCATACCGACCTTGGCCAGGCGTGCGCCGACGTCGTAGTCCTCGGTGAGGCTGTCGGTGTTGAATGGCTGGTTCTGGGTTTCCCCGGCCAACACTTGCAAGGCACGATGTGAAAAACAGGTGCCGACCCCGGCAGATGGCACGGTATCGGTCATGCTTTCTCGCACCACCAGATCCTTGCCATGCCATTCGGCGAATTCGTCCATGTAGGTGCCGGCCACCCATTCGTACCAGTTGCGCTCCAGCGAAACCACGGGCAACTGGATCATGTCCTTGCGCGGCAGCAAGTAGTTGAACAGGCGCAATTCCAGCGGGTGCAGCACGTCTTCGCTGTCGTGCAGCACGACGCCGGCGAAGGTCATGCCGTGGGTTTTCTCATGCAGGAAAATCGCCTGGATCACCCAGTTCAGGCAGTCGGCCTTGCAGGTCGGTCCGGCATGCGGGACTTCCACGCGATGCAGCTGCTTGTAGCGCCGACGCATGCGCTCCACTTCATCGATGGTGCGTTGGTCGTTGATGTAGGTGCCGACAAAGACCACATAGTTCTGGTAGTCCAGGGTCGACACCATGTTCTCGATCATCGGCGCGATGACGTCGTATTCCAGCCAGGCCGGAACCATGATTGCCAGCGGTTGTTCATCCCGGGCCATCAGTTGCTCCGCGGTCAGCGGCCGGTACTTGCGACCCACGGTGAATTTGCGAAACAGGCGACGAGACCAGTACCACAGGTCAATGAACAGATCGTCCAGGCTGGAAATCAGAATCAGCACCGCGACCACGATGGTCGAGGTCTCCAGGAAACTGTAGTAGTGGGCCAGCCAATAGGGCCAATAAAGCGACGTCATCGAGGGTTACCGTTACTGGCGATTGCGACGGGCGTTACGGCCGGCCAGCAACAGGATGAGGACCAACAGGATGCCACCGGGAATCAGCCACAACAGCGACGGTGTGCGCCAGGCGTCCAGCCCCTTGGGTTCTTCGTGGTCGATCAATTGGCTGCCACTGGGGTCCTGGGTGTCGAAGGTGGTCAGCGTGCCGTTGTCACCGAGGATGGCGACGTCGCCGCGACTCAGCAGAACCTGCCTGGCGAAGCGGGGGGCGTCGGTGCCCAGTGTGCGATAAACCAGACCGTGCTGGCCGCCGCTTTCCACGGCTTGCAACGAGGCCAGGTGGTTGAGGGGATGCACGTCGAGCAACACCTGATCCTTGTGATTGATACGCAGGCGGCCCTGCTCGTCGACCTGCACCGACTCTTTGCTGTCCTTGATCGGCAACTCGAAGGCCAGGAAGGCTTTGTCTGGCGTGACTGAGACTTTCGGGTCTGCGCTGATATTCAATTGCGCACGCAGCGGCGAAACACCGGCGGCGTCAGCCACCGAAATCACCTGCGGCAAACTGCTTGCCGGGTGTTCGAGGTAGGCCTGCGGCACGAGGATCTGCGCGTTCACGGCAAAGCGTGCAGCCATGCCGGAGAAGTCATCATCCAGCGCAGTCTTTTCCAACACGATATGGCTGGTCGGCAGCACCGAGACCGGGAAGGCTTGTGGCGTTTCGAGGCAGCGATCACTGACCGGCTGGCGCTGGAACGACACACGCAGCACGTTGGTCGAGCCCACGGCGTAACGTGGGATCCGCGCTTCAATGCGTTGCTTTTCTCCGTTGGCCACGAGCTGTTGTGCGCCAATCAGATAATCGTTGAGAAACAGCGAGGCCACCGGCGCGGTGTCCGAGGCGCCGGGTGCGGCGGACACATCGATCACCGCCTTCACCGGCAGACGTCCGTCGTAAGCCACGCTGCCCAGAGGGAACGAGGTGCTCCAGTCGGATTTGGCCAGCACGTCGATCGCACCGGGTTTGCCGCCCAGGCGCGACAAGGCCACACGGCCGTCGGCGCTCAATGGCAACTGTGCTTCGCTGACGGTCAATTGGCGGCTGCGTGCCAGTGTGTTCCAGGCCGAGCTGAACAAGGCCAAGGCCTTGCCGGTCGCTTGCGGCGCAATCGTCAGCACCGGGCGTGTCCCCAGCAATGCCAGTCGCACATTGTCCGTGCCGGTGGCGGCCAGGCCTGCATTGATATGCCGTACACGCCATTGCGCGAAGGCGCTGGCTGCGGTGGCGTCGAGACCTTGAATCTGACTTTGCAGCGCATCCAGAGACTCATTGACGGCCTTGAGCAGTTGCGGGTCGTTGATGGCCAGATCCGCCTGGACGTTCGGGGTTTGCCCCAACATCAGCAGCGCGCCGATTTGCGCCGGGTTCCCCAGGACGTGCGGGCCTTTGCCGTTGAGGCTGGCGAACGCTGGAATAGTTTGCAGCTCGGCCGGGATACGCAGGCCGGTCAGGTCAACGCTGTCCTGTAGGGCAGGATAGGGCAGGATGTGGCTGTGCTTGCCGATCCGTTCCAGTGCCACGCCCAGACGCCAGGCGGCGTCGTAGCTTTCGGCGGTTAGGGTGCCCGGCGCGACCATGATCCCCGGTTTGCCGGGCAGTGCCGTCCAGGCTGCACCAACGTCCTGTAACTGGCTGGCGTCGTAGCTGTAGTTGAGGCGGGTGTCCGGTTCGATACGCAATACGTTGCCGATGGCGCGTTCGTCTTCGCACAACACGCGGGACACGATCGACGACCAGGCAATACCCAGGCGCACCGAACCGCTGTCACGCGCGGTCTTGTCCACGCCCAGCGTGGCGCTGGCGTCACCTTGAGCTTCGCTGAGCCCTTCGGCGCGCACCGGATAACCGTCCAGCGACAGCAGCAAGGTGTTGCGGCCGCCTTCACCGTTGAGGTAGCTGGCGTCGAAATTCAGCGTGGCATCGGTCAGTGGTACGCCCGCCGGCACGGGTAAATACAATTCGCGCCGGGCATCGGTGGAACCCAGGATGATGGGGGCGTCGATCCCCAGATCGCTCAAGCGGATCTCACGCTCCTGCCGAGTGTCGGCGTTGAGTCGGTTGATCGCCTGGGTGAGCGGGCTGTCCGCGGCCAAGGCGAAGGTCGGCATGAGCGCGAGCAGGCTCACGCCACAGGCAAGGGCGCTGAGCGCCCCCGTATGGATGGCAACGGAAGACTTCATTCAGGTAGATCTCGAGCTGATAAGGGGAGGAGCGGTTCGGTTTAGAGAGAGGTGAAAGCCGGGTAATTTTCCTCGGGCACAGGCACCGCTGTCGGGTAATGCAGGAACTTGGGCAATGACTGCCGAGCGACGACGAACTCATCGACCGGACGACCCATCAGCGCGTCGACGATGCGCGCACTGGCGCAGCCATCGCCGTATGGGTTGGCCGCCTGGGAGCATCGGCGCCATAGCAACTCGTCATCGAACAACGCGTTGACACCCGCGATGATCGAGTCCGGCGAGGTCCCGACCAGGCGCACAGTGCCCGCCGCGACCGCTTCGGGGCGCTCGGTAACGTCACGCATGACCAGCACGGGTTTACCCAGTGAGGGGGCTTCTTCCTGCACGCCACCGGAGTCGGTGAGGATCACGTGTGCCCGTTGCATCAGGCGCACGAAAGCCAGGTAGTCCAGTGGCTTGATCAGGTGCACATTGGGCAGGTCGCCCAACTGCTCGGTGACCGGGCCCATGACATTGGGGTTCAAGTGCACCGGATAGACGATCTGGATGTCGGCACGCCGGGCCAAATGGCTCAGGGCCTTGCAGATGTCGAGGAAGCCTTCGCCGAAGTTTTCCCGACGATGCCCGGTGACCAGCAATACCTTGCGGCCGGGTTGCAGGAACGAGAATTGCTCATCCAGGCCTGCACGCAGGTCAGCGTCCTGTTCGATGCGCTGCGCGGTCATCTGCAAAGCGTCGATCACCGTGTTGCCGGTCACGAAAGAGCGCCCCTGCAAACGCTCGTCGAGCAGGTTTTTTTGCGACTCGTGGGTCGGCGCAAACAGCATGTCCGCACCCAGGTCGATGCAGCGACGATTCATTTCTTCCGGCCACGGGCTGTAGATGTCACCGGTGCGCAGGCCAGCTTCCACATGGCCGACCGGAATGCGTCGATGGAATGCAGCCATCGCGGCCACCATGGCCGAAGTGGTGTCGCCATGTACCAGCACCCGGTCCGGCTGGGCCACTTCCAGCACCGGATCAATCGCCTCGTAAAGCGCCGCGGTCAGCGAATTAAGCGTCTGGTGCGGCGTCATCACATCGAGGGTGTAATCGGCCTTGAGGTTGAACAGATCCAGCACCTGTTTAAGCATGCTTTGATGTTGGCCGGTGATGCATATCTGCGAATGAATGCCAGGTTCCGCAGCGAGGGCTTTGACTAAAGGCGCCATCTTGATGGCTTCAGGACGGGTACCGAAGATCGAAAGGACTTTAAGCCTTGAATGATGGCGGACGATGATGCCTTCCTCGCGCAGTTCTAGTGCGCAACACAAAAGCTGCCCCAAGTTATATTGAAACTTGAGCCACGCTAGCGTTATTTGAGTTTAGTAAAGGCCGGGATAGTCAGCGTGAGCGCTGATGTTCACTTCATGTGAGAGGGGACGTCGCCTGGAAACCCGGAAGCTGCCGGATTATTAGCATCAAAGGTGAATATTTTAAAGCGTTATGTGTGGGTTTTTATTTAATTATAAAGTTTGAAACTTTTATATTTGTGGTTGGTCACTTATGGTTTTTAATGATTTCATGAGGTTTTTATTTAAGTGTTGTTGAAGTTTTATATTATTGATTTCTATAGCTATTTTATATTTTTACTCCGTTCGTCAGTGCGTATGAATTATTCATGGGTTGTAACGGTCGCGTCGGCGCTGTTAAGGGGCTGTTTCTCTGAAGAATGGTGGTTGTGGCGGTCACTTAAATGACGCCTGAATATTGTCGCGATGCAGTAGGGTAATAAGTTTTTGTGAAAGGGTAAATAACGCATTAATAGGGGATGATATTTTAAGAAAGTGTTCGCCAGTGTACTTGGCCTGTGTTTCAACAGAATCAGCCGATAGCAGTTCCTTTGCCATCAGCGTTTTCTGCGAGTCGAGCGCAAGTCCGCTCCAGGCCTATCGCAGCCTGCATAGCTGACCAAAATAGACCTTGGCGGACAGTCAGGACACTAGCGTCAGGTTTCGGATTGATGAGCCGCCCAGTGTTTCATCTCTTCGGCAATGAAGTGGTTCACCAGGTCGCTGTACATCTTCTCGATGGCATCCGGGCTCAGGCCCTCGGCTTCGGCCCATTCGCGTCGAGTTACCAGCATGGCCTTGAAACGCTCCGGAGCGCGCACCGAAGTCACCGAGGTCTTGAACTTCGAGGCGGCCAGCACGTAGTGAAAACGCTTGCCCAACAGCTTGATAACGGCCTGGTCCAGGGCGTCGATTTCGCGTCGGATATCTTCCATGCCTGCACACTCTGCGGGCTGCAACTGATTGATGACTTCCATGTAGGTGACTCCGTTTGTTGAAAAAATCGTGGGATTCAAGTGCCGATTTTACGACGGCTACGCAGCCTCGCGAGCGCTGATAAATTCGATGAGCGCTTTCAAGGCGGGTGGCACATGCCGCCGGCTTGAGTAGTAAAGAAAGAACCGGCTGGGCGGTGCTTTCCACTCCTGGAGTATTTCTCTGAGATGCCCGTTCCGGAGATCGTCGCGCACCAGCTCCTCGTAGACATAGGCAATACCAGCGCCGTCTTTCGCTGCCTGGATCATCAGCGCATCGTCTTCCAGAATCAGCGGGCCGGTGACGGATAACCGTATCGGTTGACCGTCGGCTTGATACTCCCAGGCGTAAAGTTTGCCACTGGGAAAACGCCTGGCAATGCACGCATGGTCGAGCAAGTCGCGGGGGACGTGCGCGGTTCCCTTCGCGGCCAGATAAGCATCCGCGGCTACGGTCACGAACGATTGAGGTGCGCCGACAGGGACTGCGATCATGTCACCGGCCAGGCTTTCACCAAAGCGGACTCCAGCGTCAAATCCCTCATTGACGATATCGGTCAATCCATCATCGGTGATCAGGTCCAACTGAATACGTGGATACCTGGCCACGAAGGGCGCCAGCACTTTCGCAAACACGATGCGAGCCGCCGGACGCGCCACGTTGAGGCGAAGTTTGCCAGTGGGCACTTCCTGCATCGAGGTCAATTGCGCCAATGCATCGTTAACCTGGTGCAGGCTCGGGACCAGCGTCGCCAATAGCTGCTGGCCGGCCTCGGTCGGGGTCACGCTACGAGTGGTTCGGTTCAGCAGTCTGATGCCCAAACGTGCTTCCAGCGCTCGCATTGCGTGACTCAACGCGGAAGCCGAAACGCCACGTTCGTCGGCGGCCTTGCGAAAGCTGCGATGGCGAGCGACGGCGGCAAAGGCGTCGAGTTCAGAGAGATCGGGGTGATGACTCATGAGTTTTGTTCAGTAGTTCAAATACGATTACCTATCTTATCGTCATGAGACCTCTGCCGGATACTTCCTCCATCATTCGTGGAGAGGTGGCTATGCAAAACAATCGTCTTGGATCATCGGATTTTCTGATTTCACCGATTGGCCTGGGAACCTGGGCAATCGCCGGCACCGGCTGGGAGTACAGTTGGGGAGCGCAGGATGACAAGGACAGCCTGGGCGCACTTGAATATGCCGTCGAACGCGGCGTGAACTGGATTGACACCGCTGCGGTTTATGGCTTGGGCCATGCAGAGCAATTGGTGGGGCAATTGCTGCGGCGGGTGCCGGCGTCACGGCGTCCTTTGGTGTTCACCAAAGGCAGTTTGGTCTGGGACCCGGTCACGAAGAAGATTTCGCATTCGCTGGCCCCTCAATCCTTGCTCGCCGAGATCGACGCAAGCTTGCGCCGGCTTCAAGTCGAGACCATCGATCTTTATCAGATCCACTGGCCTGCTTTTCCTGCTGATGCCAGCAGTGAAGGCATTGAAATGGCGCTTTCGGCTTTGGCTGCCGCGCGCGATCAAGGAAAGATTCGCGCGATCGGTGTATCGAATTTCGATGTCGCTCAACTCAAGCGGGCGCAGGCGGTGACGGAGATCGTTTCGCTCCAGCCGCCGTACTCGGCCTTGATGCGGGACATTGAGCAGGACGTTTTGCCATTCTGCGAGCAGGCCGGGATGGGTGTCCTTGCCTATTCCACGCTTCAATCAGGGCTGCTTTCCGGCAGCATGACGCGCGAACGCATCTCGCAACTGCCCGAAGACGATTGGCGCAAGGCTCGAAGTGCTGATTTCCAGGAGCCCCGTTTGAGTGCGAACCTGGCATTGGTTGACGTCATGGCACGTATTGGAGAAAGGCACGGGGTGAGCGCTGCGGCGGTCGCCATCGCCTGGGTACTTCGCAAACCGGTCGTGACGGGCGCCATTGTCGGAGCCCGCCATCGCGCACAAGTAGACGGGCTGATTGCAGCCTTGGAGTTGCGCCTCAGCGCTGCGGAAATCGATGAAATTCGACCGTTCCTGCCGGCGGGCATGGGAACAAATGTCCCTGGTGCCGCCTGACACTATTGAGAAGAGGATGAGTGTTCAGTTTTGCATACTGAACGCAGGCGTTCGATGGGTAGCAGAGCGGTCGATCAAGATCGCAATGCTACCCATCACATCACCGATCAAGCCCGGCGGCGCGGTCAGCACCACCATCCACATGCGAGAGAAGTTCTGCAGTTGCAGCATAAGTGACGGCAGTTTCGCTTCGATCTCCTTGAGCAACGGCTGGATCTGCTGCGTCACCGATACACCTTGCTATCAGTTTTTGCACTCCGCCATCACCACATGACAGGTCGTCGGCGTGCCACCGGATTGGCCGGCATAGCGTATGCAGTTATCCATGGACTTTTGACGAGCCTTGTCCAGGGTGGAGCCCCAGGCCAGGCCGCCCTCGCCAGCAGTGGGTAGCGCTTTTGCATAGCAACTTGAGCCTGTGCTTGAGTCTGCACTTGAGGCCGAGTAGCGGGCCGTGGAAGTTTTGCCCGCACAGCCCGCGGTCAGCGCCAGGTTGATGGCGAGCAGGGAAGGGAGGATCCATGACGAGCATTGGCGTGCTGTTTTGCCGATCATCCCGTTTCCCCTGTATCAAGAGGCTGGAGGCGTGTTTGTGGTCGTGTTCTATTTAGATTAGACGGTGTTGCGCCTGCCTTGGTTAAAACGGCTCGTTAAATAAACGAGCCGTTGTTGTGAAGGTGTTCAGCGGGGCAAGTGCATGGATGTCAGATCACCTCAAAGGTGATCCGCATCAATCACAGCCTTGGCGAACGCCTGCGGATCTTCCTGCGGCAGGTTGTGGCCGATGCCGCCGCTGATCAGCCGGAACTCGTATTTGCCGGTGAAGCGCTTGGCGTAATCCTCGGGGGCCGGGTGCGGCGCACCGTTGGCATCGCCTTCAAGGGTGATGGTCGGCACGCTGATGGAAGGCGCCGTGGCCAGTTTCTGCTCCAGCGCTTCGTATCGGCTCTCGCCCTGGACCAGGCCCAGGCGCCAGCGGTAGTTGAATACGGTGATGTCGACATGGTCGGGGTTGTCCAGCGCCTTGGCGCTGCGGTCGAAAGTGGCGTCGTCGAACGCCCATTTCGGCGAAGCCAGTTGCCATATCAACTTGGCGAAGTCGTGGGTGTTTTTCTCGTACCCGGCGCGACCGCGATCGGTGGCGAAGTAAAACTGATACCACCACTGCAATTCAGCCTTGGGTGGCAGCGGGTTCTTGCCGGCCGCCTGATTGCCGATCAGATACCCGCTGACCGAGACCAGCGCCTTGACCCGTTCTGGCCACAGCGCCGAGACGATGTCGGCCGAGCGTGCGCCCCAATCGTAACCACCGAGCACGGCTTGTTTGATCTTCAGCGCATCCATGAAGTCGATGACGTCACTGGCCAGCGCAGCCGGTTGGCCATTGCGAACGGTTTTATCGGACAGAAAATGCGTATCGCCATAGCCACGCGCATACGGCATCAGCACTCGATAGCCCTTCGCGGCAAGCAACGGGGCGACCTCGTCATAGCTGTGAATGTCGTACGGCCAGCCGTGCAGAAGAATCACCACTGGCCCATTAGCCGGGCCTGTTTCGGCGTATGCCACGTCCAGCAGGCCGGCGTTGACATGCTTGAGCGGGCCGAACGGGGAGGGTGTTGCATGAGTGGCGCCAGCATTGACCGAGGTTGGCTGCGCCGCGGTGGTCGTTTGTGCGTGGGCCGCACCGAGAGCGCTGAACAGGGTAAACGCGAGGATCGACGAGCCGAGCAGGCGGTGGCGGGTTTTGCCGGTTTTGTTCTGCAGTGCCATCTTCATGTGATGTCTCCGTTGCAAGTCGTTGGCCAGGGGATCTGGCTGAGCCCCTTGAAACCTTGCTTGCATTTGAACGTAGCGACGTATCTGGTCTGTGTCGAATCGCAGGCCTGGTGAAAAATCATGTATCGAGAGGCTAATCAGACACACTGTGATACATAAGGAGAGATCTCGGTATCAAATCGCATGTCTGAAAAAGGTGGGGCCATTGAAATTAAAGTTCAGCCACGTCGATGTTCTCGTCAAAGACCTTGAGGAAGCGTGCAAGTATTACGCCCGTGTCTTCAGCGCCAGAATTTCAAAGACACTTGATTGGCAGCGCGACGGTTTGCATGTGCGCTATGCGATCGTCATGTTCGGAACGGAGCGCCTTATGCTGGTGCAACCGTTTACCGGAAATCTCAAGGCTCTGATGGACGCCAACGGCGAAGGCACCATCTACCGGCACTGCTATTCCACACCGGACATCGAGGCAGCCTACGACGAATTGATCGACGCAGGCGTCCAGCCGGAAGATGAGAACGGCAAACCGCTGTCTCGCGATAACCTCCAGACGCCAAGTGGGACACGCATACTCTGGTTACCGAAACGCTTCGGGCATTTTTCTATTGAGTTGCTTGAAGAGAAAGAGCTGGAGGCATTTATCAAGGAGGCATTTGCCGAGGAGGGCTGAGGGAGGGCGCTCGGCATTGCCATGCTGACTGCCGATTGATCCAGGCTCTACGTGGTCACTGCGAGCGGATGTCGAGACTGACCCCCATAAACCGTGGCGCTAAGGAAGAGCGTGGGCCATCGACTGTCGTAGAGTGAAATGTTGCTGGTTAGAGCCATGGTGCTTCTTCATTGTGTCCACTGGCAACAAACTATGGTCGCTTGCTCCCGACAAAATAAAAAACAGCGCTGAGCAGGAAAAACACTATGCCAGCGATGATCAAACCGTACAAAAAGTAATGCTCATGGGGCGTTAGGTATACAACCGAACCGTGCGTATCCAGCGGGTAGGTTTTTCCACTTTGAAGATCCGGCGTTCTCAGTCCGTGAGCATCAAAGTATTTCCAGGCAAAAAATGAAGAAAACCAAAAGCCTAAGGCCAGTACTCCCACGACGCGTTTAAGTGCATTCATTCTCTCACCTCCCAGATTTTGTATCGCCAGATTGCCTCTGATTACAGATTGATCTTGTGAGCCGCTATCGGTATATCCCTCTCCTTCGGTGGTTTCGTCTTTTAATTACAGTGTAGAAGATAAAGAAGATGGACGCAGCGTGCTCGATGGAGAATGCAATAAAGAAGAAGTTGTCAGTCATTGGGTGCGGCATAGAAGTGATTATTGTGTAAGCTTCCATTTGTCCGAATGTCACTGCGAAAATGGTCGCAATAGATACGGCTCCTCCTATTAATCTTTTCAGAAAATTGTCACGTAATCGCCGCAATGAACTCAGGTACCAAAGCAAAACGCCCCACTGAACAAAGGCAAATGGCAGGATTGCCAGTCTTCCGATAAGTAAGTGTTCGCTTCCGTCGGTCATTTTTACACCCTGACTTTGATGGCTCACTTTCGCCCGCTAGCACCGCACCAATTGCGGGCAAGCCAATGGCCGGGCCGGACATGCTTTCTGATCTGGAAGCTCGCCGGGGTGGGGTATTTCCATGCAGATGCCAAGAGTGATCTCCATATGTGTGTATATTTTTATAAATTATTTATCAATCCCCATGTTAAGAAAAAAGACATTAAAAGAGCTAATGCGCCAACTGATCTAAGAATATACAGATAATTGCTTGATCTGATCAGGCTCTTGAGTGGGTATTTTTTTGATGCGCCTGCTCGGTCAATTAACTTGATTATAATGCCTTGCGTTTTCTCAGAAAAAAACAAGCACATTATTCCCAGTAAGCACAGTATTATAATAAAAGCCAATAGCCCAATAGTCATAATTTCCACCATTCTGATCCAATCTTCCTTGCAGCCTGGAAGGAGTAGTTTTAATTAGCACCTAGTTGTGGAGAAACGAATCCAAACCCTGATGCGGACCCATTACCTAGTGACCACGAATCAGAAACGCCCCCCCCAGCAGCCAGCGGTAGCGTTAATTCCATTTCCCGACAAGCGACGCCCTTACACACCACCACCAAAAAAAATAAAAACCGTAAAAATAGCGATGAATTGAATCGGTATAAAAACAATCAACAACCAGTTCGGCAGTTTTTTTGAGAAGGTCAGCATTAAAGCGCTAATAAGAACTGATGCGGCTGGAAATAATACATAAAGCTTAAGTTGGCCGGAATTGGGGTAGCCAACGGCTTTTTGTGGTGCAATTCCAGAATACAGCTCAATGCCAATAAAAAAACAATGCATGTCAATAACAAGACAATAGTTAATGCAATACGGACTCCTACTTTGCTCCTTTTTTCTAGTTGACTCATGGTCCAGTTCCTACACTAGGATTAAGGTTGATATAGCCAGCAACACCCAGCGCACTGAAAATTACCGGCCCAATGTACTGGTTTAGAGTAGCATTTGGCCCATTGCCGGTCCCCACAAATTGGGCGCCCACGGCGCCATTCTGGTCGGTAATTGAAGAAAATAAATCCGTCCCCTTTGTTTGCTCGTTCTTTTAATTGCAGCGTAGAAGATAAAGAAGATGGACGCGGCGTGCTCGATGGAGAATGTAATAAAGAAAAAGTTGTCAGTCATTGGGTGCGGCATAGAAGTGATTATTGTGTAAGCTTCCATTTGTCCGAATGTCACTGCGAAAATGGTCGCAATAGATACGGCTCCTCCTATTAATCTTTTCAGAAAATTGTCACGTAATCGCCGCAATGAACTCAGGTACCAAAGCAAAACGCCCCACTGAACAAAGGCAAATGGCAGGATTGCCAGTCTTCCGATAAGTAAGTGTTCGCTTCCGTCGGTCATTTTACACCCTGACTTTGATGGCTCACTTTCGCCCGCTAGCACCGCACCAATTGCGGGCAAGCCAATGGCCGGGCCGGACATGCTTTCTGATCTGGAAGCTCGCCGGGGTGGGGTATTTCCATGCAGATGCCAAGAGTGATCTCCATATGTGTGTATTTTTTTTATAAGTTTTTTATCCATGCCCATATTAAGAAAAAAGATGTAAAGAGGGCTATCGCGCCCACCATCCTAAGCATGTTCAAGTAGTTGTTTGATCTAACCAGGGTCTTGAGTGGGTGGTTTTTTGATGCGTATGCCCAGTCAGCCACTTTTATTGCAATTTCTCGGGTTTGCTCGAGAGAAAACAAGCACATTACTCCTACTGAGAACAGTATAATAATCAATAATAACAATCCGACGCTTTTCATTCTCACCATCCTGATCCAGCCTTCCCAGCCTCTTGGGAGGAATAATTGTAACTAGCACCTAGTTGAGGCGAAATCAATCCAACCCCTGTTGCAAACCCATTACCTGGTGACCACGTCTCAGAAATCCCCCCCAGAAACCAGCAGCAGCGTTAACTCCATTTCCCGACAAGAAGTTATTGAGCTGATTTTCTATAGCGTTACATGACTGGTTTATCCAGTTTGCAGTAATGCTTCCAGTTATAATGTTAGCAGACTTTCCAAGTTCTGCACCTAATACGCTCCCGTACCAGTTCCCATATCGATCTAAACTAGCAGTTCCCGATCAGCCAAAATACGTGTCCGTTATTGGATTTGGAATTGCGATATTTATATTTACTGCGAGGAAGTCTGGAAGACGCCATAGCCCTAAAGGGTCAATGTAAGAAACCGGATTCCCGCCAACATAACCATACGTATTAATCCCCCCCCGCAAGTCCAATCGGATCTCCCGAGATAAACCGTCCAAAGCCTGGAGAGTAATACCGTGCCCGATAATAATAGACACCCGTGCCATCATTTTCCCGCCCGGTGTACTGCTGGCTGTTGGTACTGGCGGAGCCGGGGCTGCTGGTTTGGCCATAAGGGTCATAGGTGTATTGCGTGGTGAACGCGCCAGTGCTGTCGGTAAGCGCTTGGGTTGAACCCAGCGCATCAGTCAAGTAGCTGTAGGTGTTGCCGCTGGCCTCGGTGCGGCTGAATACTTCGTCCAAACCGCCCGTAAGGAGATTGGCCTGTACCGTGGGGGTGACAGTACCGGTCAGCTCTTGCACCAGATTGACACCGTCGAAGACATAACTGGTGGTCTGGCCGGAAATTGTCTTCTGGCTGCGCCTGTTGGCCGCGTCATAACTGAAACTCCCGGATACGGTGCCCGTGAGCGTGCTCAGGCGCTGGCGCGAATCCCAGGTGTAGGTATTGCTCCCGTCACTGTCGTTAAAATGTTCAATGGCATGTTTAACTAAAAATACCCTGCCACACACGTTGAATTATTCATTTTCTGGATAGTTGCACCATTGACAGCAAACATATTTCATGGTTGTTAGCGGGATGAATCGAAGTGCCTTATTTCCGCACCTAGGACAGCGTATTTTTGAAACTCGGATTATTAGTATAAATCCAATTATAGCGCTGCCGGCATTAAGTGTTGTGAAAATCCATGCTGGTGGTTCCCCCCAAGAAATTTTTATAATTGATATGACTGCCAGCTGGATCAAGAGCGCGACTGGCAACCACAACCAAAACAAATTACGTCGATGACGTATTTCCTTTAGAAAATCATTTTTATCGTGAGACTTCATTTTATAAAACCTCAAGTGATGTGATTTTTTCGTAACTGTAGATGTTTATGGGGCTTATCTCAATGTTTGAATGAGTTAAACCAGTTTTTAGCACTCTGGATCGTTGGAGATACTGCTGTTGCAGTTCCTGACTGACCGACAAACGCACCAAGCCCTTTACCAAGTCCAAATTTGTATGGGACTGCTCCAGATACACCCGATATGTTACCGCAGCTGTTTCCTGAGGCACTAATACCGAATGCTGGCCCCCAGCCGATATCGGCTTCCGCGTACGATGTGTGATCAAAACCTGTAGTAGGGGCATCACCATCTCCACCAACGATACTGACTCCCCATCCAACATAATAGCCTGCACCGAGCCAACCATTGGCTTGACCTTGTGAGTACACCGATGTGTTCATCCAATCGAGATTCACACCTACGACCACATTAAGACTTCCCCTGTTCCTGGGACTATCAAAGCTACGCCGCCAGAAATCGTCAATTGATATGCGAGGCCATATGGATCAGTAATGCCAATCGGATTCCCGCCAACATAACCATACGTATTAATCCCCCCCGCAAGTCCAATCGGATCTCCCGAGATAAACCGTCCAAAGCCTGGAGAGTAATACCGTGCCCGATAATAATAGAGGCCCGTGCCATCATTTTCCCGCCCGGCGTACTGCTGGCTGTTGGTGCTGGCGGAGCCGCTGCTGCTGGTTTGGCCATAAGGCTCGTAGGTGTATTGCGTGGTGAACGCGCCAGTGCTGTCGGTAAGCGCTTGGGTTGAACCCAGCGCATCAGTCAAGTAGCTGTAGGTGTTGCCGCTGGCCTCGGTGCGGCTGAATACTTCGTCCAAACCGCCCGTAAGGAGATTGGCCTGTACCGTGGGGGTGACAGTACCGGTCAGCTCTTGCACCAGATTGACACCGTCGAAGACATAACTGGTGGTCTGGCCGGAAATTGTCTTCTGGCTGCGCCTGTTGGCCGCGTCATAACTGAAACTCCCGGATACGGTGCCCGTGAGCGTGCTCAGGCGCTGGCGCGAATCCCAGGTGTAAGTGTTGCTGCCGTCACTGGTCATATTGCCGTTGGCGTCATACAGCAAGGAGGCACCGCTCCATGCCGTCAACTGGTTAGATAAACGCCACCAAATCGGTTTTTCCAGGGGCGTCAGAACCAGAGGGCGACTGGCTTGGATGAGCTGTTTTGTCGTGTCCATAGCGATAACGATCAAATGCAGAGTTACCAGCCACCAGGGTGCGTTCGTAGGCCGCGATGGCTTGTGCAACTTGCGTGGCCATTAACGTCTCAGGGGAGGCCGCATACACCTTCTCGAAAGCCGCAACATACTGAATGTCCTGCCGAATGGTATGGAGTAACTGCGCCTCATCATTCACGGCGTGTTCGATCGGGTTAAAGAGGGGATCCGTAGCCTGCGACTTGAGGCTGTCACGGCGCCCGTCCCAGAACTGAGTTCCGGCAATAGCCGCATTGACGAGGGTAGGTGTGTTGCGTGTTCCAAGCTGGCGATGGATGCCCTGGGCGCGCGGCAAACCGTCGATGAAGCCTCGTTCGGGATTATGGCAAGAGGCACAGCTGATCGAGCCGTCAGCACTCAGACGCTTGTCAAAGAACAGCGTTTTGCCAAGCTGGATTTTTTCCACCAGATGCTCAGGTGACGAGGCATCTGGTATGGGCGGAAGCCCCAGCAGGTTATCTACGGCTTGCTCCGTACAAGACGCCGATAATCCGGGAAGAGAGTCAGCCATAACCGTGCCGGCAGGCAACAGCGCCAGGCACATGCTCAGGCAATGCATGCTGCGCATGTTCAGTTACTGGTACTTAGCGGGCTGAAATCGGGAGCCGGGATGCCAGGGGAGGGAAGCAGCGTGTTTCGTATCAATACAATGGCGAATGCTCAGCATTTGCTGCCGAGACTTTAGACCTGAAGCCACCATAAGCACCTCCCTGTGAACCGGAGCCACATTGGGCTCGTCGTACACGTCGTATGCACAGCGGTTGGAACACTTGTGTGTTCACGATGGGGTCTTCATTCCATGACCTTGGGGGAGATCGAACGTCCGCGATCCCGAGCATCCAGCACGAGATGACAGTAGTACAGGGTTTGAAAACTTGCCAATGGGACTGGAAAGCGACCGGTCAGGATGGCTTTCTGCAGTCGAGGATTTCGCGGGTTTGCGCTTTCCCCTCATTGACTTTGTCGCGAAGCGTTAACAGGCCCTGGGTTACGGGCAAAGAAGCTGTCGTCGTTGATGTGGATGCCAACCCTGAGCGGACACTCGTCAATGTCCGTCAGGGTCGAAAGCTGCTTGCTCCGCTATTGAAGCGGAACATACACGTCAGTTTGCCATTGATCCTGCGGCGTCTCGGGATAGACGCTCAGGTAATTGAAGAACAGCGGGTGGTCACGGAGTTCCTCGCCACTGGCAGGAAGCCAATCGCGGTAAATCGGATAGATCGTTTCGCCGATGTGATCCGGTGACCCCGTATGTCGCACCACGACGCAGCGACCGCCAGGAATGACGATCTCGCGCACGCCGAACTCATTCGGCGCCACAGCCTCGTGAATCTCGCCGCAGATGGCGAAGCGGAATGCTTGTGCAGGTGTCGTGTCGGGGTTGCCATAGGGAATGCCAAAGCTGCGACTCGATGCCACCGGCGACTGTCCGCTCTGCATGCGCCACTCGATGAACTTGCGCACGCTCTCATTGACGAGCCCGGGTGGTCCGCAGTGCTCAAGCGCTGCGACCCTGACTTCTGGGAATTCCACGATTCGTACTTGCATGATGATAGTCCTGGAAAAATGAGGGATTGCGAATACCGCATTCCAGACCTGCCAGTTCGGTTCCTTCCTGAACGCACTCGGGGTCATACCGAACGCCCGCCTGAACGCCCTGCAAAATGCCTCGGGGCTTTCAAAGCCGGCACCGAGTGCCGCGTCCAGTACCGAGTGATCAGCGAGGGAGGCCAGGCGATGTGCCGCGCGTCGTAGCCGCATCAGTTGCACATAACGTGAGACCGGCACACCTGCGAACGCGCTGAATTGTCGATGGAAGTGAAACACCGAAAAGTTCGCCACATGACTCAACGTCTTCACCGACAAGTCACCTTCAAGATTGGCATCGATGTAGGCGAGTACGGCGTTGAAGCGTTTTGTGTAGGCGAAGTTGCTCGGCATGTCAGACACTGGGAAAAGGCTCCTGGAAGTACGGTCGGCAATAGAATCGACTATAGCGGTGTAAACGCGCCTAGCCGCGTTTGCTCAAGGTACGTTTTGGGTTGGCCAATGCGATCTCTTCCACCATGAGACACCGTATACCCAGTCCGATCACTTCTGATCGACTGTTGCTGTCGTTGTGAGGGCAGCAATTACCCCCAGGCAATCATCGAGAAGAGACCCGACAAGGGTGCGCTAAAGTTATGCGGGTCATCGATCAATTGTGATTCGCTGTTCGCGCTGCTTCCGTCCCTGGAGGGCCCAATGCCGCCCATCATCACATGTCTGGTGGCGCTGTCTGTTCTTGGCCTGACTCCTGTAGTACAAGCCCAGACTAACGCCTGCCCACCTGGCGAGAAACAAGTGTGCCTGAACGGCTGCATCTGCCTGCCAGATCTGGGGCAGGTGACTGATGGCGTCTACCAGGTCGCGGCACCTGCCCTGGCGCTGTGGCTGACCCAAGCCCGCGCTGAAGCAGCCAGCGCCGAGATCCAACCCATTCCACCGCACATCCGGGAGCAACTGCTGCGCTGGTACGACCCCAGCGTCCTTGATGCCGCGCACTACAAAGTGAGCGACAACGGCCAATTCAGCGCCGCCACTTCCATGCTGCAAAACCCCGACGTCGGTGCCGTGACGCTGATCGACATCATCCTCTTCCGGGACACTCAAACCGCAGAACAGGACATCGCGCTCTGGGCTCACGAACTGAAGCACGTGCAGCAGTTTCGGGAATGGGGGGTAGAAGGATTTGCCCAGCGCTATACACAAGATTTCAATGCTGTGGAGGCGCCGGCTTATGCCATACAGGCTGAAGTTCGACGGTCGGTGCGGGGAGGGACTCAATGAAGGGTAGCGAAGCCGCCTGACATTACAGGCATAAAGCAGTCATTATTGGCTGAAAGCAGCCTGTCAGTTAGGGAAGAGTTGAATGGTGTTCAGGGTGATGGTGGTCGGTGGCTACGGAAACTTCGGTAGCATCGTTTGCAGGCATTTGGCGGTAATGCCAGATGTGGAACTGGTGATCTCGGGCCGCGATCCACACAAGTTGCAGCGCAAAGTCGATGAGTTGAAAAGCCAATCGGGCACTGTCGCCGAAAGTTGGTGCGGCAATGCCATGGGCACTGAGTTCAAATCCGTTTTGCGCTCGATGGACATCCAGTTGGTCATCCATACTGGCGGCCCGTTTCAGGGGCAATCCTATGCGGTCGCCGAGAGCTGCATCGAGGCTGGCGTGAACTACTGCGACCTGTCTGACTGCCGAACCTTCGTCAACGGCGTTGGCGTACTCGATGCCTTGGCGAAACAGGCAGGAGTGGCGATCCTCAGTGGCTGCAGTTCGGTGCCGACGCTATCGTCAGCCATCATCGATCAGCAGCGCTATCGCTTCAGTCGTATCGACTCGATCGAGCATGGCATTTCCTCTTCGGCGAAGATGCCGGGATTGTCGACCGTCGAAGGCGTACTCGCCTACGCGGGTAAACCGATCAGGCAACTCAAGAATGGCAAGGTGCATGAAGTGTCGGGTTGGCAGGATCTGACGCTGCGCAAGATGCCGCATCTGGGCACTCGCGTGCTGGCCAATGTCGATGTGCCGGACATGGATATTTTCGCCAGCCGCTATGGCGCGCAAACCCTGAGCTTCAAGGCCGGCGCGGGCTTGAAGCTTGGTGGTGTCGCCAACTATCTGCTGGCTCAGGCGTTGAAGATCGGGCTGGTTCGCGACCATGCCCTTTGGGCCGCCAGACTGCATCGGCTGGGGACCCGGTTTGAACGTTTCGGCGATGGCAAAAGCGCGATGTACATCGACGTTCAGGGCAAGGGAGTTGATGGGAAACCGCTGGCCATGACGGTGCAACTGACGGCCACCAATGACAAAGGTCCGCAAATCCCAAGCTGCGCATCTGTAGCCTTGGCCGCAAAAATGGCCCAGGGCTATGTGCCGCATCCCGGTGCCAGGGCTTGCGTGGGCGAAATTACCGTCGATGAATACATGGCAGCGATCAACGATCCGGACAATTTGAGCCTGTCTGTGCAGTTCTCTGGCGAGCTGCGCTGACATGCTCTATCTATGCCTGAAGTACCTCCACATCATTGCCGCGATTTTCCTGTTCGGATTCGGCATGGGTTCCTACCTCTATCTGATCGCCGCCAGCCGCACGGCCAACCCTCAAGTGATCGCGCATGTGGCCCGGATGGTCGTGCGCTTCGACACCTGGATTACCACGCCGGCAGGCTTTGTTCAGATCATCACGGGCTACCTGCTGATGAGGCTCTCCGGACTACCCATGACCACGGAGTGGGTACTGACTTCGTTGATTATCTTCTTCTGCGTGGGTTCGCTTTGGCTGCCGGTGCTGGTGTTGCAGAAGCGGCTGTACCTGATGGCGTCGTGCGCAGTTGAGGCTGGAAGCGGACTCGATGATGAATACCGATCCGTGTACAAAAAATGGTGGTGGATGGGGGTAGTCGGTTTTGTCGGGATGTTTGTGATTGTGCTGATGATGGTGACGAAGATGACGCCGGTGCAACTGGTTGGGCTATTGGGATAGCAGGATCGGCTGGCTCAAGTCTTGGTGTTCCAGGCCACTGCGCACAGGGTAAGTCCCGCCACATTCAACGAGACTGGATTGAAGGCCTCCTTGAGCATTGATGGATTGAAAATTGCTACATCCAGCAGCAGGCCAAACAGCGCCGCCGCGGCGACGGCAAGAGGCCAGGCACTGCGCGGTGCGATCAGTATCCATAAGGCCAGCGCAATTTCTGCGACCCCGGCAATATTGGCGAACAGCTCAACCTGAGTGATCCCGTGAGACTGGATCATTGTTCGCTCGCCAGGGCTTAGCCACAGCAACTTGGGAATCAGACCGTGGTAGCCAAACATGAACGCCAGCCCCCCACGGGCGATCCAGTTAATACGTGTGAGGGCGTTCATAGGGGCGCTTTCAAAAAGCGTTGTTCATGATCAGGATCCGGCAGCAGGCACGTGTCGTATTTCCCGAAGAGCCGATAACGATTAAGCGCAATGCGGTCGTATGCCCAATCTCGAAGCATGCGAGGGAAGATGCGCAACAGGTTCACTGGGCGCCAGAGAGCGGGCAACTGGGCGATGACTTCGAAAAATGCATCCGAACGCTCCCAGAAGTGTCGGTCGCGGATCACCGCCATGGTGTCGAACTGATCCACGGGCAAACCTGCCCACGCGAGCAGGACTTGCCCCTCGGGTGACTGAACCGCCGCCAACCGCACGCGCTGCTGGCGGTCATGGCGAATCAAGAACCTCGCCCAACCATTGCACAGCTTGCAGACACCGTCGAACAAGACCACCGTCTCTCCTGGTTTGAGCAGCGGCGCGGGTGAGGGGCGGATTTTCGAGGTGGGCATAAGCGTGGATCCAAGGGAACCTGATTATCCCGGATCATAACCGCGTGCCAGCGTTAAAGTCTGCATTTCGCCGAAGGGGGGCTGCTCCTTGCCGGCAGCTGCAATATCATTGTTCCTTTAATATCAGCCAAGGAGGCATCCATGAGTGTGCGTGGTAAAGACCGGCAGATCGACAATATTGAATTTAATGTCGACGACATTGCTCGCAGCAAAGCTTTCTACGGCAGTGCGTTCGGCTGGACATTCGTCGACTACGGCCCGACCTATACGGAATTCAGTGATGGCCGCCTTACCGGTGGCTTCACTACGGGAGAGCCGGTTCGACCTGGTGGCCCTTTGATCATTTTGTATTCGGATGATCTCGATGAGGCGCAGCAACGGCTCAAAGCCTTGGGCGCTGTTATCAGCCGCGAAATATTTTCGTTCCCCGGTGGAAGCAGGTTCCACTTCATTGATCCGGATGGCTATGAACTGGCCGTTTGGACAGCTCGGCAGTAGGGCTCAGGTCGGCCCAAAGCGATCCATTACCAGGGCTCGCTTTGGGCCGATACTCAAGCGGCAGGTGCGGGTCGAGCCATGATCCTGGTCGCATAAATTTGAAATGCACAGCGTTGCTCGCCAGAATCGCGGGCCGATCCGGTCAAAGGTGCCGGACGTTCGTGGTGAAAAGGGGCAACAGTTGAACCAACAGACATTGTCCATGCGCCTGGAACGCGTGGCGGCACATGTGCCAGCAGGTGCGCGCCTGGCCGATATCGGCTCGGATCACGGCTACCTGCCTGTGGCATTGATGCGCCGTGGCGCCATCGTGGCGGCGGTGGCCGGCGAGGTGGCATTGACGCCATTTCGCTCGGCCGAACGCACCGTGCGCGAGAACGACCTGGACCAGTGGATCACCGTGCGCCTGGCCGATGGCCTGACGGCAATCGAGCCGGGAGACGGGATCACGGCAATCAGCATCTGCGGCATGGGCGGCGAGACGATCCGCGACATCCTCGACTGCGGCAAGGCACGTCTGAGCGGCCAGGAGCGCCTGATCCTTCAACCCAACGGCGGCGAGCAGCCACTGCGCCAATGGCTGATGGAAAATGGTTACTGCATCCTCTGCGAGGAAGTGCTGCGGGAAAACCGCTTCGACTACGAAATCATCGTCGCCGAGCGCACCGGGCCGGTGATGTACACCGCCGAGGAGCTGTATTTCGGTCCGCTGCAGATGCAGGCACGCAGCTCGGCATTCCTGATCAAGTGGCAGCGCCTGTTGCGCGAGAAGCAGCGGACCCTGAGCAGCTTCGCCAAGGCGCGGCAGGCCGTGCCCGAGGAGAAGGTGCAGGACGTCGCCCGGCAGGCCCGGTGGATCGCCGACCTGCTGGCTTGAGCCCTTGACTAAGTAATTGCAGGGGCAAATTTCAACCTGACGGTTGCTGCTCTTATAGGGTTTGCGGTTAGCGGCAGCACAGGCAACCGCTGATCAGCGGTTGATCGGGGTCGCTTTCGAGAAATGTAACCATGACTTCCATACCCGTTCGGGGGGGCGTCATTCCACAACTCCAATTGGAGGTCCCCCTCAGCCAACAACAACTCTTGTCGTCAAATCTACCTTCGCGGTCCCAGGGGAACTTGACCTTGACCCTTCCGAGGCGCCTATCACCCTGGATCTCCTCGTCTTCCAGAGCGATGATCACAGCGGTGTGGTTACTTGGTACCTGAGGTTTCTTGTGAGCCAAAGGTGGACGATAGGACACGTCCCACGGAAGAACGATAAAGCGGTTGCGGTAACCCTGATGAAAGTCATCCTCGTTGTCTGTGTTGCCACTGGCGACGTTCTCGCTCAATACCTGTGGTTGCTTGCCTTCGTGGATGATCTGAGTCAGTAACCATCGGTCGTTCCATTCCTGGCGCGGGTGGCCAGAGATCTCCAGAACATGGCCACTGACTAACCGGGTCTGGTCACCTTGCCCTTCGGCTTGACGATAAGCCGCATGGCGGCGCTCCATAGCACGCAGACTTATCTGCTTGCCGTGCTCATGGCTTGTGAAAGGCTTCAGCTTGTCATCGTTTTCCATGCCTGGCTGTTGCTCGTTTCTCCCCAGACGTAGGTTGAAGCGCTTGATCAGTGGCTCGTTGGCCACTCTATCGCTCTCTTGTCCATAAGCAGTGGGTTGCCCAATCCTGGGAAAAGCCGCCTGGTCATCGCCAAAGACCAGCACGTGGCCTTGAGCGCTGTGTTGGAAGTGGAAGTGGATACCTTCTTCTTCGCACAAGCGCTGAATAAAGTGCAAATCCGTTTCATCGTACTGGGTACAGTAGTCACGCTCGGGGTAGGTCGACCCCAGATGAAACCGATAAGCCTCACCCACAATCCCGTGTTCTTCCAGTATCAAGGCGACGATTTTCGGCACCGAGAACTGTTGATAGATCCTCTGGTTGATGCGGTGGCGCAAGTAGGACAGGTGCGGTACGAGGGCCAGATTGTAGTGCGTCAAACGCTGATGATTACCGCTTTGGGCGATGTGATAGATCCGTCCATGGACGCCGTTGCCCTTCGCGTCGAAGGTCAGAAAAGCCTCTACGTCGAAGAGGCTTTCGAGATCCAGGTCAGACCGCTCGCTAACAAGCTCCACGTTGAAGAGGTAAGGCCTGCTGATCGCCTCATCTCCGGTGAATGCGAGTACTTGAAAATCGTGCGCAAAACCGTCGATGGTCAAACTGAAAGACGTCTGATTGGCTGGGCTGAACATCCACTGTTCTCTTCTTGCATAAAGTGTTGAATCGGGGCTGTCGCAGATGTCAATGTCAGGAAGCCGGGTAAGTCCAGCTCAGGGCAAGAGCCTATAACAGGCACTAATCCACTAATTTGGCGCTCTTGTATATTGGCGTTTGCGTCTTACTTTCCGGACATAAATAGCCTCAACCTGCTGCTCAAGCACGTCCGCGTATAAAATAAAGACATGCATAGAGCAACAGGCGACAAATCAAGTCAGATCACACACCACTCTTCACTTTGGTCCAGATCCGCGTGCGGATTCGCTCCAGCTTCAATGGCAGTGGCTCAAGTGGGATAAGTGTGGCAATGGTCTTTTTGTCTGGATAAATCCAGGGGTTGTCTCGCAACTTCTGTTCGACAAACTCAGCGGCATCTTTGTTAGCGTTAGGGTAGAGAGTGTGGTTTGAGGTCTTGGCAATAACTTCTGGTCGCAACATGTAATTAATAAACGCCATACCTTCCTTTGGGTGGGGCGCGTCTTTTAGAAGAACCAGATTTTCCGACCAGACCAGCGCTCCTTCGCGAGGAAGGCTGTAGGTAATCTTGCGTCCAGTGTTGGTCTTCTCGTTGATGGCCTGCGCAGCAAGGGCACCATTAGCCCATCCCACGACTGCACAAATATTGCCGTCAGCCAGGTCAGCGTCAATTCGGGAGGAGTCGAAATAGAGGACGTAGGGGCGGATTTTTAACAGTAGGGCTTGAGCTTTCTGGTAATCATCCGGGTTCCTGCTGTTGCTGGGGAGCCCAAGGTAATGCAACGCAATCGAAATGATCTCACTTGGAGAGTCAAGCATTGCCACACCACACGACTGGAGCTTACTGATGTTTTCTTCTTTGAAGATCAAATCCCAGCTATTCACCGGAGCATTATCACCCAATGCCGCTTTGACTTTGTCAACGTCATAGCCAATGCCGGTAGTACCCCATAGATAGGGCACAGCGTAGCGATTACCAGGATCATTGACCGCGACCTGGGACAAGATATCAGGATCGATATGGGACAAATTACTCAGTTGATTACGATCCAGCGGCTGAAGTACTCCCGCCTGGATCAGGCTTGGCAACACATTGGAGGTGGCCACAACCACGTCATACCCCGTGCGCCCAGCCATTACTTTGCTCTGCATGATTTCGGCGCTGTCGAAAGCATCCATATGCACTCTGGTGCCAGTTGCCTGCTCAAACTCCTTTGGGGTCTCCGGTGCGAGAAGCCCGAACCAGTTGTACAGATGCACCCCAGGCTCTACAGCTCCCACTGATGTGCTCATCCCAGCACAGAGAAGCGAGGCCGAAAAAATGGTTCGCAAACGTGATTTTCTCATGCAACATCCTTATCAAGACGATGTGCCCTCATGGCCATCGTAAGTCCTGCCAGCGAATATACCGGGCGTTACCGAATAGTAAATACCTACGAATACTTACCTCTGACCTACGAATCCCTAACCCTAAAGGGGTAGAAAATGCCGTTCGACCTTCATAGCCTGGCTTGGCACCGATCGATTGGGAAGCTGATCATGCAGTTGAACCGTCCAGAATTCTGGAGTTCGCTTGTTCGTATATTAAACGAATACGTGCAAATCGATAATTGGGTTGTATTGATCTTTAGCAATCAACAAGTGCAAGTCGTTAGTCTTCCTGAAGTCGCAGATGTTGAAGAGGTAGACGCGTTCATTCATCGCTATGTGAAGGGGCTTTACCTGCTGGATCCATTTTATATAGCTAATCGAGAAAACCCCCAGAGCGGTTTCTTTCATTTGCTGGATATTGCGCCGGAATACTTTCTTGAAACTGAGTATTATCATCAATATTTTGCACAATATATCTCTGTTGATGAGGCTCAGTACAATGTTCAGCTCGACGCCGATAGAACGTTATGTATTTCCGTTGGTAGCAAAGTCCGTTTTAATCAAGAACAAATAACAATGCTTGATATTATCAAGCCATGGGTGACTGCATTAATGCATCAGCGCATGTGTTTTGAAATTGATGTAGAGAAAAATCTCGCTGAGCCACCTCTATGGCCAGAAACGATTACCCAGCTGGGCACGCAAATAACAGCGCGCGAAAGTGATGTGCTCAGATTGTTGCTCAGTGGCTTCTCTAATAAAGAGATAGCCGGAAAGCTTTCCCTCTCGGTGGAAACGATAAAGGTTCATCGGCGCAATATTTATGCCAAATTAAATATCAAGTCACAATCCGAGCTGTTTGCTCGATTTTTTATGCCCAAACAAGATGTTTTCTCTACAAGTTGAAGTCGGTGTTTTAGTCTGAATATTACCGTTAAATGGGTTCACGGCTTCAGGTACGAACCTGGCCTGACCTCTATATCCCGGCTCGGGACGAGGGCATCACGCTAATTTGCGCGGGTCATCGGAGTCATGTTCCTGCAAGCATCAAATCCAGATTCTGCACTGCAGCTCCAGCTGCTCCCTTCCCAAGATTGTCAAACACCGCAGCCAACAAAACCTGGCCCGTTTCGTCATTCTCAAACACAGACAGTCGCAGATCATCAGTCCCGTTAAGTGCCTGAGGATCAAGGGACGTCAGCCCTTTAGCCTCCAGCATCGACATCACCTGTACATGGCTCGTATCGGCGTAGTGCTGCATCAGACACGCATGTAACTGCACCGCACCCACACTTGGCGCCAACAACCGGGTTTGCAAGGGGATGGTCAGCACGATCCCCTGCCGAAAAGCGCCATAGGCCGGCACAAACATCGGCCGCTCCGTCAGACCGCTTTGTTGTTGAATCTCTGGAATATGTTTGTGTGCCAACCCCAGCCCATAGACCTGAAACGCCGACGCCTGTGCTGCGTCTTCTCCCTCATGCTCTTCCACCCCGACACGTCCTTTCCCGGAATAACCCGACACGGCATGAATGTTCATCGGGTAATCCTTGGGCAGTAATCCGGCCTCCAGTAAAGGGCGCAGCAACCCTATGGCCCCCGTTGGATAGCAACCGGGATTGCTGACCCGTCGTGCGGCGGCGATGCGTTGGCTCTGCTGCGGATTCATCTCCGCGAAACCATAGGTCCAGTCTGGATGGGTGCGGTGCGCCGAACTCGCATCGATCACCCGCACGGCGGGGTTTTCAATGGTCGCTACAGCGTCGCGCGCGGCTTGGTCGGGCAAGCACAGAATCGCGATGTCGCAGTTATTGATGGCTTCGGCGCGACGTTGCGGATCCTTGCGATAGTCGGGGCTGAGTGTGATAAGCCGCAGATCGCTGCGGTCGCGTAGGCGTTGATGGATTTGCAACCCGGTGGTGCCTTGGTCGCCATCGATGAATACAAGGGGACTTGCCATGGAATGCTCTCGGACATAGGAAATCAGGAGTTCCAATCTTCAGTGAGGCGCTAAGATAGGAAAAGTTGAATTTATAAACGATGAAATTCAGTTTTTCTGAACGAGGAGTCACTCATGCGCGAAATCAGCCTGGACCGTCTGCGCACGCTGGTGGCGATTGCCGACCTGGGTTCGTTTGCCGAGGCGGCCCGCGTGCTGCACTTGGCGCCACCCACGGTCAGTTTGCATATCGCCGACCTGGAGGCGCGCGTGGGCGGCAAGCTGTTGTCGCGCACGCGTGGGCGCGTTCAGCCTTCGGCGATTGGGAACACACTGGTGGAACGTGCGCGGCGTCTGTTGGCGGATGCGGAGCAGGCGCTTGAGGACGTGGAACGTCAGGTACAGGGATTGGCCGGGCGTGTGCGGCTAGGCGCCTCCACGGGGGCCATCGCACAGTTGATGCCGCACGCTTTGGAGACGTTGAGCCAGCGCCATCCCGCTATCGATGTGCAGGTCGCGGTGCTCACGTCGCAGGAAACTCTGAAGAAGCTTGCCGAGGGCTCGTTGGAAATCGGTTTGGTCGCGCTGCCGCAGTCCCCGGTGAAGGGCTTGCGGATCGAGCCATGGCGACGGGACCCGGTCATGGCCTTCCTGCCGGCTCGCTGGGAATCCCCGGAGGTTGTGACCCCCGACTGGCTGTCCACTCAGCCATTGATTCTGAATGACAACACCACTCGTCTTTCGCGTTTGACTGCGGAGTGGTTCGCCAGTGGTGGGCCGCAGCCTGCGCCGCGTATTCAACTCAACTACAACGATGCGATCAAAAGCCTGGTGGCGGCTGGCTATGGTGCGACGTTGTTGCCGCATGAAGCCTCCACGCCATTGCCCGATACCAGGATCGTCATGCGGCCATTAAAGCCCTTATTGTGGCGGCAACTGGGTATTGCCCACCGTAGTCGAGACATCGAACGGCCTACGCAACATGTGCTGGATGTGCTGTGGGAATTGAGTGCGGGGTAGGGGATTTTGTCAGAGGAGGGACAGCTTCTGGCCGGTTCCGGCCTGTCTCGACCGCAATAAAACGGCAAAGAAGCAGATGCTTGATTATGAAGCAGTTAAATCCAAAATTTTTACTAAAAGAAAATGTACATGAAGAAGCTTAGTAATGATTTCAGTGGAGCACTCCGAACGTTTGCATACTTCATGGCAAGTGGAAGCCATTACATGCTTGAAAACGTTGAGTACCTCGACATTTATGGCTCTGAGCCGAGTGCAATTGAGATGGTTTTCGCGATATTCGCGAACGTGATAGAGATGGACAGTGAAGGCAGCGTGCTCAATTTCACCTACGCCCAAAGG
Source organism: Pseudomonas sp. GW821-FHT01E10 (assembly GCF_059422365.1). Lineage (NCBI taxonomy): Bacteria > Pseudomonadati > Pseudomonadota > Gammaproteobacteria > Pseudomonadales > Pseudomonadaceae > Pseudomonas > Pseudomonas sp. GW821-FHT01E10. The sequence goes on along the minus strand of NZ_JBWKWT010000011.1, from coordinate 15,469 downwards.
AGAGCGACTGACTACTTAAGGTCATACTGCGACCCATCTTTCAAAGTAACGCCACCTCTTGAAGACTGGGAAACTGAGCTCTATGGGCCGCCCTCACTCGGACGCTAAGAAATGGCGTTAGCTCGCAGACACGAGGAACCGGAAGGGTCGAAAGTATCTAGCCGAATGGCTGCTTTTGGCCGTTATCTACCTGATGCAAAAGCCAGTTTTCCCTGACAACGCAGCCGGCTATCGGTCCTGCAGAGGTGCCAGCAGTGCCGCGCCAGTGCGAACCTCCCAGTAAATCCGTTGGCGGGCGTCGCAGCGCAGGAAGTGCGAATCAATCGTGGGATTGCTAAACCAACTGGCGGACCCCCAGAGACAAAATCAAACCGCCGCACAGTCGATCGATAGCTTTTTTCCTCCCTTGATACGCGGACGCAATCTTGGGTTGCGAAAGAGTGATTGCAACCATTCCATACCAGGTCATTGAAATCACCACGACAACTGCCAGCATCGACAAAAACGTGCCTGGTGAAACGTGGGCGGGGGCTGCGGCTGAAAAGACAGCGGCATAGAAAGCCATGGACTTGGGGTTGCCAATATTGGTAACCACACCCTGAATGAAGGACTGCCGGCAACTGCCGGCGATGGCATCATTTAGCGGGCCAAGCGCATTCTTCCCTGCGTTGATCAGCAGTCGGAATCCGAACCACATCAGGTAGGCGGCGCCCAGAACCTTTACAACAAGCGCAGCCCAAGGGAGCGCAGCAAATACAACCCCGAGACCTGCAATTGCACAGGTGGACCAGAACAAGTTGACCAGTACGATGCCCGCGACCAAAGCCAGAGCTTCTGACCGCGTAGCAGCCACCGCTTTATGGACCACCGCAACGAAATTTGGCCCGGGGATAACGACGCCGGCCAAGTAGACCAAAAAGACTGTCAAAACGGCGGAACCATCAATCATGTGTTTCCTCGCGAGTCCTGTGGACGGTGTTCATTACGCAAATGAGTGTTCTAAGAGCAGGGCACTTACCTGAAATGCCAATGGTAGTCAGTTTGTTCTAGATCGATGGCAACTCAGACATCTCCACCAGCAGTTGTCCAAATGCATTGGCCGCGGGCGTCTTTCCCGTGACACTCCATATCAGTCTGAAATCAGCATCCAGCAGCGGTGGCAGGCCATGTTGGCCGTCAATGACCACCATGCCAGGCTCTAGATCGCCCAGCGGTAGAGCGGTGACGGCAAGTCCCGCCAATACCGCCGCTCTCAGTCCTTGTTGACTTGGAGAGGTAAAGGCGACCCGCCAATCTACGGTGGAACTCTCCAACGCATCTACGGCCACCTGGCGGTGCAAGCAGGGTGCTGGGGCAAACGCCAGTGGCAAAGGGGCATCGCCGGTAAATTCGAAATTCTGCGCAGCGGCCCAGACAAACCGGGTTTCGCGCAGCACGGTACCGCCGGCCTGGCTGCCCGGCAATGCCATGACCACGGCCAGATCGAGCCCGTCGGCATCAACCAGTGCGCGCAGATCGAGGTAGGTGCCGACGGTTACATCCAGGCGTACGGCGGGAAATTGTCTGGCGAACCGAGTCAGTAACGGCGGCAGGCCGTCGCCGATAAAGTTTTCTGGCACACCGAAGCGCACGGCCCCGAATACCGACGACGCTTCGAAACGTCGGGAGAGGGCGTCTTGTGCTCTGAGGATTTGTTCGGCATGGCGCAGAAAATCTTCACCATCTTCCGTCAGTGTCAAACGTCGGGTAGTGCGTACCAATAGCGTGGTACCGACCTGTTCTTCCAAACGCCGGATCTGATGACTGATCGCTGACTGGCTCAAATGCAGCCGCTCTGCGGCACGAGTGAAACTACCGGTGTCCTTGATCGCGACAAAAGCACGCAACAGAGCTGGGTCGAAGTCCATTAAGTCAACTCATGACGAATATTAATAAAACCTACGAAATTAAATCATTTCTGTCATTTTTTAATTGCTTCCAGAATGCGGCCGGTCACTTGGACTTGTGCCGGGTGACGCTGGCGAGGCTATCGCGTCTCTACTCCTGACGGCGTTCAGAGCGGTCTTGCCAGTGCCCATCAACTTGATCTGGAAGATCACGATGCAGTTCTCTTCTTCGCAAAAGGATATTTTCACCATCGCCGCCGTGTGCCTGGCGTCGCTGATGTTCGGCTTGGAAATCTCGAGCGTGCCGGCAATCCTGCCGACTCTTGAATCGGTTCTGCACAGCGATTTCAAAGATATGCAGTGGATCATGAATGCCTACACCATCGCCTGCACCACGGTGCTGATGGCCACCGGCACATTGGCGGATCGGTATGGGCGCAAGCGAGTGTTTGTCATCAGCCTGGTGCTTTTCGGCATTACCTCACTGGGCTGTGGATGGGCACAAAGCGCCAGTGTGTTGATCGCAAACCGTTTCCTGCAAGGTATGTCCGGTGGTGCCATGCTGATCTGTCAGGTGGCCGTGCTGTCTCACCGGTTCCAGTCGGGAGTTGCGCGCGGAAAAGCGTTCAGTGCCTGGGGAATCGTGTTCGGTATCGGTTTGGGGTTTGGCCCGATAATCGGCGCCGTTATCGTGGCGTTGTCGAGTTGGGAATGGGTGTTTCTGGTGCATGCGCCCATTGCCGTGCTCGCGCTGGTGCTGGTGATCGCCGGTGTCGATGAGTCACGTGATCCGCAGCGTCGCAGGCTGGATGTGTTGGGCATTATTTCGCTGTCACTGGCAGTGTTTGGCCTTTCCTGGTTCATCACCCAGGGCGCGGGGGAGGGTTTCTCCAGCGGTTCGGCCATCACTTGTCTGGTTGTGGCAATGCTCAGCTTTATCGTCTTTGTCGTTGCGCAGCGACGCTATGTCGATCCGATGTTCGACTTCTCGGTATTGCGCATCCGTCGCTTCTCGGGTGCCTTGCTAGGGTCGGCAGGCATGAACTTCAGCTTCTGGCCGTTCATGATTTACCTGCCGCTGTACTTTCAAAATAGCCTGGGCTACGCCAGTGTCGGCACCGGTCTGGCACTGCTGGCCTATACGCTGCCGACGCTGGTTGTTCCCCCGTTAGGTGAACGGCTGGCGCTGCGCTATCGACCTGACGTGGTGATTCCCGCAGGTTTGTTCACCATAGGATTGGGGTTCCTGCTGATGAAATGGGGCAGCAGTGTCGCGCACGCCAGCTGGCTGACGATGCTTCCAGGCTGTCTGATCGCCGGAATCGGACTGGGGCTGACCAATACACCTGTGACCAATACCACCACCGGATCGGTGCCCAGTGAACGTGCCGGCATGGCATCGGGCATCGATATCAGCGCTCGCATGATCAGCCTTGCAATCAATATCGCGCTGATGGGATTCATCTTGGTGGAAGGTATCCTGTCTTCCCTGCGCAACCAGTTGTCTGGCTCGCCCGATGATGGGCAACTGAGATGGCTGGCGGAGAATATTTCGGCCGGCAACTCTGCCGTGTTGGTGCCGACTGGCCAAGGGATCACGATTCCGGTCGATGTCGCCAACGCAGCTTTGGCGCATGGGTTTGGCTGGGTGATGCTGTATGGCGGTATTGCTGCATGGGTGCTGGTGGTGGCAAGTTACCTGGTCTTTCGTTCGAGCAAAGCCGTTCATTCTCACCGCTGACTGTCATTCGAAGGACTGCTTCTGGCCGTTATCCATCTGATGCAAAAGCCAGTTGTCCCTGACCATGCAACCGAGCCGATGCGCTCGACTATCGGTCCAGTAGAGGTGCCAACAGCGCACACATGCCGCGCCAGTGCGAACCCTCCCAGTAAATCCGTTGGCAGGCGTCACAGCGCAGGAAGTGCGAATAGAGGACGCCAACGCGTGGCGGCACTTGCGGCCGGGCCAGTTCCGGGCTGATCTCGTGTAGCGGCAGGTTGCAATGGAGGCACAGGCTGAAGGGGCGCGCGCTACGCGCCAGGTCGAGGCGCTCGTACAATTCGCGCAGCTGCAGCGACGGTTTCAGGGCATGCACGTAACAGCCGTGGCTGATGATCCGCCGCTTGAGCAGTTCGCGGTCGCGGGTTAGCACGATGCGTCCTTGCTGCGCGGCGATTTCGGCGATCTCGGCATCGTCGAAGCCATTGTCGTAGAGGGTGTCGAAGCCGCTCATGCGCAGCAGACTGGCCAATCCGCCAAGGTGCGCATCAGCGACGAAGCGCAGCACCCGTAAAGGTTGCGTACGAACCTTGAGCAACGGACTGATGTCCAGCGCTTCGAACTTGGGATACACCGCCAACCGGTCACCGTCGAAGATCACCCGCTCGAAGCCCACCGACTCGCCATTGAGCAGCACCATCTCGACCTCGGTGTGCGGTATCCCGAGCGCCTCGATCATGTGCTTGACCGTCGCCCCTCGCGCGCACTCGCAAGTAAAGGACTGCCGCCGTCGCTCGGCCGGCAGGAAATCGTTGAGCTCCTCGTAGAAGCGGAAAGTTGCACGGGTCATGCTGAACAGTATGGCAGGGCTGCAGGAAGAATGAGTTCAGCTGCTCAGTAGAGGGCGGGAGGGATGGATTATCAGGTTGAGCCAGCGCCTTCGAGCAACCCAGCGGTCGCTCGAAGGCGCTCCGGTTACTTCAGGTTGCCGCTGAGGAATTGCTGCAGGCGCTCGCTCTTGGGGTTGCCCAATACGTCCTCGGGCGCACCTTGCTCTTCGACCCGCCCCTGGTGCAGGAACAGCACCTGGTTCGACACTTTTCGCGCAAAGCTCATTTCGTGGGTCACCATGATCATGGTGCGGCCTTCTTCGGCCAGCCCCTGGATCACCTTGAGCACTTCGCCCACCAGTTCCGGGTCCAGGGCTGACGTCGGCTCGTCGAACAGCATGATCTCCGGTTCCATGCTCAGGGCACGGGCAATGGCGACCCGTTGCTGCTGACCACCCGAGAGAAACGCCGGGTATTGATCAGCAACCCGTGCCGGCAAACCGACCTTGTCCAGGTAGCGCCGGGCGCGATCCTCTGCGTCCTTCTTGCTGACACCCAGCACCCGGCGTGGAGCCATGGTGATGTTTTCCAGCACCGTCATGTGGCTCCACAGGTTGAAGTGCTGGAATACCATCGCCAGGCGAGTGCGGATGCGTTGCAGTTCGTTGGCATCGGCCACGCGCATGCCGTGGCGGTCATGGACCATTCGAATCGGCTGGTTGTCCAGACTCATGGCGCCGTCGTTGGGTGTTTCCAGGAAGTTGATGCAACGCAGAAAGGTGCTCTTGCCCGAACCACTGGCGCCGATCAGGCTGATCACATCGCCGGTCCTGGCGTTCAGCGAAACGCCCTTGAGGACTTCATGGTTGCCGTAACTTTTGTGCAGGTTTTCAACGGTCAGTTTGTACATGAACAAGCATCCTGAATTAGTGAGCCGGGCCGAGGAAAGACAACCAACGGCGTTCAGCCAGGCGGAACAGGCCGACCAGGGAGAACGTGACTGCCAGGTAGATCAACGCGGCGAGGCCGAACGATTGGAAGGTCAGGAAGGTCGCCGAGTTGGCGTCCCGCGCGACTTTCAGGATGTCCGGGATGGTCGCGGTGAAGGCTACGGTGGTCGAGTGCAGCATCAGAATCACTTCGTTGCTGTAGTAAGGCAGCGAGCGACGCAGGGCGGACGGCATGATCACGTAGGTGTACAGCTTCCAGCCGGTCAGCCCGTAGGCTTTGGCCGCTTCGACTTCACCGTGGTTCATGCTGCGAATCGCCCCGGCGAAGATCTCCGTGGTGTAGGCGCAGGTGTTCAGGGCGAAGGCGAGGATGGTGCAGTTCATCGCGTCGCGAAAGAACGCATCCAGTACTGGCTGAGCCCGCACCGCGGCCAGGCTGTAAATGCCGGTGTAACAGATCAGCAGCTGAATATAGAGCGGCGTACCGCGAAACAGGTAGGTGTAGAACTGCACCGGCCAGCGCACCCAGACATTGCTCGAGACCCGGGCAATCGACAGCGGGATCGACATCACGAAGCCGAAGAAGATCGAAGCACTGAGCAGCCAAAGGGTCATGGCCAGCCCGGTGATGTGATTGCCGTCCTGGAACAGGAAAGGTTTCCAGTATTCCTGCAGTAGCTCGATCATCGCACGGCCTCCCGGGTGCCTGCGGCGTAGAAGATTTCCATCCGGCGCAAGACGTAGTTCGAAACGGTGGTGATCACCAGATAGATCAAGGCGGCCAGAATCAGGAAGAAGAACAACTGATAGGTGCTCTTGCCCGCGTCCTGGGCCACCTTGACCAGATCGGCCAGGCCGATGATCGACACCAGCGCGGTGGCCTTGAGGATCACCATCCAGTTATTACCGATGCCCGGCAGGGCAAAACGCATCATTTGCGGGAAGACCACCAGGCGGAAGCGCTGGGCGCGGGTCAGGCCGTAGGCGGTAGCCGCTTCCATCTGCCCTCGCGGTACGGCAAGGATGGCGCCACGGAAGGTTTCGGTGAAATAAGCCCCGTAGATGAAGCCCAGGGTAATGACCCCGGCGCTAAAGGGGTTGATCTCGACGTATTCCCATTCCATGAAGTCGGTAAACGAGGACAGCCAGGTTTGCAGGCTGTAGAAGATCAGCAGCATCAGCACCAGGTCCGGCACCCCGCGAATCAGCGTGGTGTAGGCCTGCGCAGGGACACGCAGTAGTGCCGATTTCGAAAGCTTGGCGCTGGCGCCGATCAGGCCCAGGCCAACGCTCACCAGCAAGCACAGAAAGGATAATTTGACCGTCATCCAGGAGCCTTGCAGCAACAGCGGGCCGAAACCCTTGAGGCTAAAGTCTGACAGCCCAAGAATCTGCAATAGGTTTTCTAACATTGAGCAGCCCTACGTCAATCAAAGAAGAGCCCATCCGGAAATGGGCGCAGGGTCATTATTTGTCGCTGTAGAGATTCAGATCGCCAAAGTGCTTCTGCTGGACGGCCACATAGGTGCCATTGTCGTGCAGTGCCTTGATAGCTTTGTTCAGCAAGGCCTGGAGCTCGACGTTGCCTTTGGTGAGACCCACGGCGGTCTTGGCTGGAAGGAGGGGATTTTCGACCGGCTCGCTGACTTGGAAGTCGGCGCCTGGTGGCGACTTCAGGAAGCCCAGTTCGGCTTGCAGCATGTCCTGGATCGAGGCATCGAGGCGTCCGGAGATCAAGTCAGCGTACACCTGGTCCTGGTTGGCGTAGGCCTGGGTCTCTACCCCGGCCTTGTCCAGCACGGCCTTGGCGTAGGCTTCCTGGATGGAGCCTTGCTCGTAGCCGATTTTCTTGCCCTTGAGGGAGGCCGGATCGGTGCCGATGGCCGCGCCTTTCTTGAATACCAGCGCGGTCGGGCCAGAGAACAGCTCGTTCGAGAAATCGATGACTTTCTCACGCGCCGGCGTGACGGTCATGGAAGAGATCACGCCATCGAACTTGTTGGCCTTGAGGCCGGGAATCATGCCGTCGAAGTCGCTTTCAACCCACTTGCACTTGACCTTCAGCTCCGCGCAGATCGCGTTGCCCAGGTCGATGTCGAAGCCCACCAGGCCGCCGTCGGCGGCCTTGGATTCGAACGGCGCATAAGAGGGGTCGACGCCAAAGCGCAACTCCTTGTACTCCTTGGCCAGCGCAGAACCGGCAGCCACACACAAAGCCAATGCAGAAAGAGTGAGAAATGCTTTTTTCATTATTTTATTCCCAGGGACCATCGAAAGCGCTTGTGCCGCAAGAGCGCGTGTACTGCGTTGCGAAATGTCCTATGCACACGCAAGTACTTGTACAGACAAGCATATGCAATCACCCGGCCAATTCGCCGATCGGGCGTTTGAGAAAGCGCTTACGGCGCTCTGGGATGGGCTTGGCAGGCAGGTGAACGCTGGGGGGAGGCAGCCCGCGGGGCTGTTACCTAAGCAGGTTTTTACACCGGGCTGGGGTATGCGGTAACAAAGTGTGGGTTAAGGGCGCCGACTTTCCTGGCTCAAGCCTTGACCCAACGCTGACGGCTCCAGCTACTCAATGTATCGACGGCCAAGACCAATAACAGCATCGCCAGAATAACCGTGCTGGCTTGAGCTTCCTGGAACAGGCTGAGGCTGACATAGAGCATTTGCCCCAAACCACCGGCGCCGACGAAGCCGAGCACGCTGGCCATGCGGATGTTGTTTTCCCAGCGGTACAGGATGTAGGCCAGTAGCTGTGGCAACAGGTTGGGCAGCGTGCCGTAACAGAACGCCCATACGGTATTGGCGCCCTGCAAACGGATGGCGTCGGCCGGTTCTGGTGGGGTGTTTTCCAGTGCTTCGGCGAACAACCGGCCGAGCACGCCGGTGGTGTGCAGGGCCAAGGCCAGGGTGCCGGCGTTGGGGCCGAGCCCGGCGGCCAGGACCATCAGCGCGGCCCATACCAGTTCCGGCACCGCGCGCAAGGCGTTGAGCACCAGGCGTGACGCGCTCTGCAAAGGCCAGCCGTAGCGCCCGGCTGCGGGCAATGCCAGTAACAGGCCGAACACCGCCGCGAGCAGGGTGCCAAGGGCCGACATGGCCAGGGTTTCCAGGGCGCCGTGGCCGATGGCTTGCAGATGGCCCGGGCTCAGGTCCGGGCTGAGAAAACGCTGCGCATACGCGCCCATCTGCTTCAGGTTGCCGGCGCCGCCGAGCTCGCCGAGGTCGATGCCCAGGTAGTTGAACGAGGCGATGACCGCTGCGCCGATGCACAGGAGCAGTGCCAGGTTGAACAGGCGATTCATGTCAGCCTCCAGCGCAGCAGGCGGCTGAGTTGATCGGCGAGCAGCACCAGGACGAGGAACGTCAGTAACAGACTGGCCACTTCACCACCGGCGAACATGCGCAACGACAAATCCATTTGCTGGCCCAGGCCGCCGGCTCCGACGAAGCCCATCACCACCGAGGCGCGGATTGCGCATTCCCAGCGGTACACCGTGTACGACAGCAGTTCCGCAGCGACATTGGGCAGGATTCCGTAGCAAAAGGCTGCGAGCCGACCACTGCCGGACTGCAGTAGCGCGTGTACCGGGCGCTGGTCGACCGACTCGAAAATTTCCGCATAGACCTTGCCCAACATGCCGCTGTAGGTGATGGCAATGGCCAGTACCCCGGCCGTCGGACCGAGGCCGACGGCGCGCACGAACAGCAGGGCCCAGACGATTTCCGGCACGCTGCGCAGGAAGATCAGCAAGCCGCGTATGGGCCAACGCAGCAGTTGGCCCCAATAGCTCGGGTGGCCAGCGCGGGAGGCAGCAGACAGCGACAGGGCACGACTGGCGAGCAGGCCGGCGGGAACAGCCAACAGCAACGCCAGGGCCATGCCGGCCGTGGCGATGGCCAGGGTCTGCAGGGTGGCTTGCAACAACAGCTGGATGAACTCGTCGCCATGGGCCGGTGGCCAGAAGGCGGACACGAACCGGCCCATCTCGCTCTGACTGTCACTCGCCACCAGCACACGGAGGTCCAACTCGCTGAAGCGGATGCCGGGCCACAGCAAGGCAAGGGCCAGCAGGGTGAGCAGCAGACGGGGCAGGGCGGCCGGATCGCGGGTGTCAGACGTCAGCATCGGGGGATCTGCACACTCAAGGGAGCCGGAGGAATCGGCGAGGACTGCAACTGCTCATTGGCGTAGAGCTTGTCGAGCAGCTCGCGGTCGACGGCGCTGGCCGCAAGGTCGAACAGGATCTGTCCATCACGCAAGCCGATGATGCGCGAAAAGTGCGCCAGGGCCAGCTCCACCGCGTGCAGGCTGGCGACCAGGGTGACGTTCTGCTCCCGGGCATGGCGGCACAGCACCGAAAGCGTGTGCTGGGCCAACACCGGGTCCATGGCCGATACCGGCTCATCGGCCAGCAACACCTCGGGCGCTTGATATAACACGCGGGCAATGCCCACGCGCTGTAGCTGTCCGCCGGACAGTTGCTGGCAATGCGCGAACAACTTGTCACTCAGGTCCAGCCTGGCCAATGCCGCGCGTGCGCCTGGAACATCCAGCGGATGCAGCAGGTTCAGCAGGCTCTTGCCCAGACCCCACTGACCCAGCTTGCCGGCCAGAACTGCGGTGACCACGCGCTGGCGGGGGGGCAGGGGAGGCGCCTGATGAATCAGACCGATACGCGCGCGCAGCCGCTGACGCTGACGGGCAGAAAGCTGCCAGACACGCTCGCCGAGCACCTGCAGCTCGCCGTTGCCCGGTCGCAGGGCGGTGGCCAACAGGTTGAGCAGGCTCGACTTACCCGCGCCGGACGGGCCGATGATCGCGACCTGTTCGCGTGCACCGATGTGCAAATCCACGCCACGCAGCGCCTGGACACCGTTGGCGTGGGTAAGGCTGACCTGGGTCAGATGCAATGTCATTTGAGCAGTTCGGCGGCGCGTGCGGCTTCCTCGATGCCCTTGTAGTTCTCAGGCTTGGTTTCGATGAAGCGGCTGGCGGCCTGCAGGTCCAGAATCTCCTTGTCCCTCGGGTTCGCCGGATCGAGCGCCAGGAACGCAGCCTTTATCTTGGCCGCCAGCGCCGGGTCGAGGGTTCCGCGCACCGTCCAGTTGTAGTCGAAGTACGCAGGGGTGGTCGAAAACACTTTGACCTTGGTGGTATCGACCTTGCCGGCGGCGACCAGTTTTTCCCACACGCTGGCGTTGAGCACCCCGGCGTCGACCTTGCCAGCCTGGACCCAGGCAACGGTGGCGTCATGGGCACCGGAGTACCCCACGCGGCTAAAGTACGTTTCCGGCTTGATGCCCTCCTTGAGCATGAAGTAGCGCGGCATGAGACTGCCGGAAGTCGAGGACACCGAGCCGAAGGCAAAGGTCTTGCCCTTGAGATCGGCGAGGGACTTGACGGCTGGGTCGGCGGTGATGAATTTGCTGGTGAATTGGGCGTCCTGTTCACGCTGCACCAACGGAATGGCATTGCCGGTTTTCAGGCGTGCCTGCACGAACGTAAAGCCGCCCAGCCAGGCCAGATCGATGCGATCGGTAGCCAGCGCCTCGACCACCGCCGGATAGTCACTCACGGGCACGAACTCGACCTTCATGCCCAATTGTTGTTCCAGATAGGCGCCAAGCGGCTTGAACTTGCGCAGCAGTTCGGTCGGGGCCTCATCAGGAATCGCGCTGACTTTCAGGGTCTCGGCGGCTTGCGCCAGCAGGGTGCAAAAAGACAAGGACAAGCCGACGGCCAGTGCCAGGGTACGCTTGAGCATGGAACATCTCCGGTGCATTTACGAAAGAATGTCGAGGCGCCTGGCACAAGGTGATTGCTGCGTGGCGCTTTGTGAGGGTAGCCGAAATGGAGCGAAATTGACTGCTTTTGGGCTATTGCGGTTTATTGCGAAGGGCGGCATACGACCCGAAGCTGCCCGTTGAATCAGGCTGCAATCGGCCGCAGTCACCGGCAAGCAGCAGTTCGTAACTGTTATCCGATGCAAAGTTTGGCCATTGAATTTATAAAGGCGGCAAAGCACCGTATCAGGACGCCGTAAAGGTATTTTCCATCGGCCAGCGCATTTCCAGATGTTCAGTCAAATAATTCATAAAAGCTTTGACCTTGGGTGTGATGGCGGCGCGTTCCTGGACGCATACATAAATATCGAGCGGTTCAGCGTAGGCATAAGTTGAAGCGTGGCGATGTTCAAACAGAGGAACGAGTTGGCCACTTTCGATAAAGGGCGCCGCCACGAACTCCGCCAAACGGGTTATTCCCGCGCCACGGACGGCCATTTGGGCTAGAGCGTCAACATCGTCGCTGATTGCGGTCGCATTGAGAGTAGCGTCGTAACGTTGGCCATCCCGGATAAAACCCCAACGTAGAAAGCGTCCGTCTAGTGGGTAGCGAAACGGTAGACAGGCATGGTGCTGGAGTTCTTCAGGATCGCGTGGCCAGCCGGCTCGTTCCAAATAGATGGGTGACGCGCAGATGATAAAAGGGACTGAAACGATCTTGCGAGCGACGATCCCCTCTTCTAGTTGTGGTTTTATCCGCAGGCTCAGATCAATGCCTTCTTGAATATGATTAATTTTGCGATCTGTGGTTGAGAGTTCAAGTATCAGGCGTGGGTAACGTGCAGCGAAGCCGGCGATTAGTGGCGCCAACACATGCCGCCCGAAAGCGGAGGTAGAAGCGATGCACAGTCGCCCTTGGAGTTGAGTCTGCGCGCTGGTGATCGCGCTTTGCGCCGATTCGAGATCACGCGCTATACGTTTCACTTTTTCGTAGTACACCATGCCGCTTTCGGTTAACGCCATGCTACGCGTGGTGCGCTGGAGAAGGCGCGTACCCAGGTGGGTTTCCAAGCGATTTAGGGTCTGGCTAATGGCTGCCGCACTGACGCCCAGGGTTTTGGCCGCGCCCACGATGGAGCCCGCTTCAACCACCTTGATAAAGCTAGCAATCGCCCCTAACAGGTTCATCTTTGTTCCAGCGAGAAGAGTCATTCATAAGATTTTGTTTATAAAGCAACCACTGCTAGCCGTCTAGTTGCTAATTTTTGATCTTGCTATGGTGTTCATCACCTACCAATCGAAGATCAAAAAGGTCTGATATGAATCCAAAAACATCCTCTAAAGCTCTATTTTTCAACCAACGCAAGCTCTCGGTTCGCGCTACGCCTTATGTTTTCGCACTGTATATGGCCACCATCATGGCGCTCTTGATGTCATTCGTGATCACCGCGGCAAATTCCGGTATTGAGAATGATTACCTAAGTAATGCGCTGCACGCCTATAAATTGGCCATGCCAGTGGCATTCCTGTGCATACTCGTCGTTCGCCCCATTGTGCTCAAACTGGTGTCTTTGACTGTACACCCACATCGTTAAGGGCGGCCGCTTGCGGCCCAATTGATGGGGCGTTGTGGACAACCCTATTGGGTCGACTGTTGCCGGCCTCCATAGGTCGGAGTCGACCTAAAGCTGACACTGTCCGCAGTCAGCTTCGAGTCTTCTCTCGATCCAGCAGGTTGTGGGCTATTCAGCGACGCCACGATCCCTCGGGCAATTCGACCTGCCGATGGGCCGCCGCCAAGGCAACCTTCAACCCCTCTTTATCCAGCGGTATGCAGTAGGCGGGTTTAGCCCGTTCGAATCGCCAGCTTTCATCAAGACTGCCCGCATCTACCGCGTCGAATCCAATCTCGTCCAGTAACTTGATCACCAGCGCTTTCGCCGCCGGATCATCCGCCGCGATCGGCAGTGCGCGTCGGTCGGGCGCTGCTTTCGGGCGCGCGTCCTGCACCAGGTCCTGGGCGAGGATTGCATTGAACACCTTGACCACGCTGGAGTGGGGCAGGTGCTCGGCGAGCAAGCGGCTGGTGGTGGTTTCGAATCGGTCGAGAGCGGCAATGTGACCGTCGCGCTCCGGGTAGTAGTTATTGGCATCCAGCACGGTTTTGCCCTCTAGCCACTTGGCTGGCACGCTTCGGTAATGCTCAAGAGGAATTGCCACGAGTACAACTTCGCCAAATTGTGCTGCGTCCTCGATAGTGCCGACCTGACTGCCAGGAATGCCACTGCGCACGCTGCTCATGGTCTGTGGCCCACGTGAATTGCTGAGCATCGCCTCGTGTCCCGCGGCGATGACCAATTGCGCCACTGCACGTCCGATGAAGCCTGCCCCAATAATGCCGATACGCATGTCCTTGCTCCGCTGGTTAAGTAAGAAGAAGCCATGATGATTGCCAACCAACAGCAGATAAATAATCATCGGCTACTTAGTCTCGTTACCAGGAGTGTTGAATGATGGACCGTCTGACGAGCATGGGAGCGTTTGTGATGGCGGCGGAATCCGGCTCCTATGCCAGTGCTGCCGAGCGATTGGGCCTGTCGGCGCAGATGGTGGCCAAGCATGTTGCCACGCTTGAGCAGAGGCTAGGTGCGCGGCTGCTGAACCGGACCACCCGACGCCAGAGCCTGACTGAGTTGGGCAGCGCTTACTACGAACGCTGTAAGCACATTTTGAGCGAAGCTCAGGCTGCCGACTCCCTGGCGCAGATCATGAACGACACCCCGCGCGGTAAACTGAAAATCAGCGCTCCCGTCACGTTCGGCTCCTATAGCCTCATGCCTTTTGTGACGGAGTTTTTGCGTCAACACCCGGAAGTCGAAATCGATTTGCATTTGACCGATCGCTTCGTCGATCTGGTGGAGGAGGGTTATGAAGTGACTTTCAGAATTGGCCCGCTGACCGCGTCCAGTTTGACCGCCAGGCCGTTGGCACCTTATCGGTTGGTAGCCTGTGCAGCACCGAGCTACCTGACCGACCGCGGAGTGCCACAAATACCGGATGATCTGAAGAACCATGAGTGTCTGGGGTATGCCTATTGGTCCCGGCCGGCCGACCACGAATGGGTATTCTGCAAAGGCTCCGCAGTTGAACGGGTACAAGTCGTCAGTCGATTGCAGGTCAACGAGAGCAAAGCACTGCTGTCGGCAGCGCTGGACGGGTTCGGGATTGTCCTTGGTCCCGAAGACTTTCTTGAGCCCGCGTTGCGCAGCGGTGAGTTGGTTCGACTGTTAGCTGATTACGAAGCACCGAGCCGACAAATGCATTTGCTCTACACGGCCAATCGTCAGAGAACAGCCAAACTCCGACGATTTATCGAGGCTGCGCTCGTCCGCTTTGGTGCTCCTTGAGCAAGCTTTTGAGTTGTCTCAGCCGCATTGAATTGTGATTGATCGCGGTCGCAGGCTACTGCTTCATTGACTGGCTGCTGTTGGGCCGATTGTTGCCTGTCGCCAAGGGCAGTAAACGACCGATTCTGTTGAAAAAGTCGGTCTGCCCAAACTGCCTGATCATTGACTGGTGAAAACACCTTTTTTGCACGCTGCTACGTGAAATCTGAGTCCGGAAGCCACTGCAAAAAGTAAAGATTTCAATCTCGGACGCGTACTTTTCTGATACGCAAACCATGGCCGACTTCTTCAACAGAATCGGCCAGAAGCAGTCAATCGCTAAAACTCCAGCGCCCCAAATGGGCCGCTTTTTCTGCATATCTGCACGACTGGATAGCTAAGCGGCGCGTACTCGCGCCGAATACCTAAAATCCTTTAATCGCCTCACATCATGAACAAGACACGGAGAGCCCTATGGAGCAGCGCAAACACATTTGCGGCACAGACGAGGTCAGAGTTCACGTTAAGGACGGTAGCGAGCTTAAGTACTGGGCACAAAAAAATTGTGGATTCCAAGAATGAGATAAGATCAGCCGTCAAGGAGGCTGGCGAGTCGCTTACCGCAGTCCAGCGGCGGATCAAGCTGATCCAGCACGCATGAGAAAGCAGTCCGGCCCAGTGTCGGGATTCGCTACTTGAAGTCCTCTCGCCCATCACCATTCGCCTCCTGCTACGCTCTCACTTAGCGCCCCTAAGCAGCTCACGGCATCGTTGGGTCGCCAGGAGCCTAAAATGAAATGCGCATTTCTGACGTTCATAACCCTACTCACCGTAAGCGTCCGGCCAACACACCTTTCTGATCCCAACGCTTAGGGCGATGGTGGACACCTATTGTAAGTGGACACCA